>CANGEC010000008.1 GCA_947452625.1 Burkholderiaceae bacterium | reverse complement strand
ATTGGCGCTGATCATCATGCGAAGAAATTTAAGCAACAATAAGCGCATCAGTGCATTGATGAAATTGAGATGAAAAAGGGTGAATCAAGTTCACCCTTTTTACATCCAGCCTGCACTCTTTAGAGCTTACTTAATAATATTGAGTTCTTTTTCGGCTATGGTATTGAAGTGCGTTTCTGTCTCCAATCGTTTTAGCCATGCCTCAAGATGCTTAAGGTTTGGACGTGGGCCTGTTTTTTCAGGGAACGTTTGGTGTAAGAGAATCCAGCGACCTACGCAAAGCGCTAAAGCAATATCGCCAATATGAAAACGATTGCCTGAACAATAGAGTTGATTGGCAAGAGTTTGGTCTAGCAGACTCAGCAAGTCATTGGCCTCTTGATACGATTTCTGAATAGCTACGTAATTGCGTTCTGCTTCGGGTACGCGCGTTAAGCCTAAAAAAGGGATGCGCAATACGGGCCACATCGTACCTAGTTGCCAGTCAAGCCACTTTTCAGAGCCATATTGGCTAGCAAGGTCTTCTGGGAAACGATTTTTTTGGTTGTATTGGCGCACTAGATAGCGCATGATGGTGTTGGACTCCCAGAGGGTAATGTCACCATCGATTAAGGTTGGCACGAGTCCATTGGGGTTGAGCTTTAAGAACTCGGGGGTGCGGTTGATGCCAAAATGCAGGCCAGCATCGAGACGCTCAAAATCTTTATCTTCTTCTAGTCCCAGTTCTGCAAGACACCATAGTACTTTTTGCACATTGATAGAACTTTTTCTACCCCATAAACGCATCATATTGTTTCCTTAGGTATTTGGTCGATCTATTTGGTTTCGGCCTTGTTTGCAACGGGAATGCTTGTGCCAGGAATTGGAACTAACACTTCATTCTCTTGTGCCTTCACGCATTTAAAGCGATATTCATTGCCAGCCTTAGACAGAAAGCTTGCACCTTCATAAAAGTCATCTTTACAAGTGGCGCTAGCAAAATCCATCACATCTTGGGGATTGGCGCTTGAGGTAATCAGTCGCATATTACCCATCGACATACTGATTTTGGTGGAGTAGCAACCAGCAAGCAGCATGCTAGAAAGTGCGGTTAATAGTAGAATTTTTTTCACAGAAACCTCCATAATTAACAATGCTCGTTAGGATACCCCTTTTAGGCACCTGTTGTGGGGAATTGCCCTGCTGGAAAAGGAATAAATATGTTTAAAGCTGTTTTGGTGAATAAGGATGACCGAGGCTATCGCGCTGAGCTGGCGCAGGTTGATGGGGCAAGTCTGCCGGAGGGCAACGTCAAGGTCAAGGTGCTGTATTCCACCTTAAATTACAAGGATGGCTTGGCAATTACAGGCAAGGGCCCTGTAGTGCGTAGTTTTCCAATGGTTCCCGGGATTGATTTTGCTGGAGAGGTCTTGGAAAGTAGCTCTTCCGATTTCAAGGTTGGGGATAGGGTGCTCTTAAATGGCTGGGGCGTTGGAGAGGGGCATTGGGGCGGCCTGGCTCAAATCGCCCGTGTCAATGCGGATTGGTTGATACCTTTGCCTAAAGGATTTAGTGCTAAACAAGCCTTGGCTATTGGTACGGCGGGTTATACCGCGATGCTGTGTGTCATGGCGCTACAAAAGCATGGCTTAAAGCCTGCTGATGGCGAGATATTAGTGACTGGTGCTGCCGGTGGAGTGGGGAGCTTTGCTGTGGCCTTATTGAGTAAATTGGGATTTAAGGTAGTGGCTAGTACGGGGCGCCTGGCTGAGGCTGATTATTTGAAGCAATTGGGCGCTACTGAGGTCATTGACCGGAGTGCTTTATCCGCTCCAGGAAAGCCTTTGGCTAAAGAGCGCTGGGCTGGAGTGGTTGATAGCGTCGGTAGCTATACCTTGGCTAATGCTTGCGCACAAACCAAGAGTGATGGTGCTGTGGCTGCTTGTGGTCTGGCACAAGGCATGGATTTTCCGTCTACGGTTGCACCCTTTATTTTGCGAGGCATTACCTTGTATGGAATTAATAGTGTGACTGTGCCACGGGCAAAACGCATTGCTGCTTATGAGCAATTAAGTCAGCTGGTTGATCTCAAAACCTTGGATGAAATTTCTCAAGAAATTAGCCTAGAAGAGTCCATCAGCTATGCTGCAGAATTAATGGCAGGTAATGTGCGTGGCCGTTTGATTGTTGATGTCAACAAATAGCACTAGGTAGATGCGGATCGCCAACCTATTGCCCAGACCCGGTTTTGCGGTCTGGAAGTTGCTCCCAGACCTCTAGTTTTTGCGCATTAGAAAGTATTGACCAGTCAGCGATTTCATTAAGGGTGCGGTAGCAGCCACGACAGTAGCCATTTTCTGGGTTAATGTCGCACCAATTAATGCAGGGTGATGGAACCGTAGTCACAGTAAACCTAAAAATAGAAGAAAATATTTCAGCATGAATACTCCAAAACAAGCCAGCACACCAGATGCTGTTCATTATCCCTTAGGTGATACTTTGCCAGTGCCTGGCGATACTGTTGAGGTAGCCCCAGGTGTTTTTTGGTTAAGGATGCGACTTCCGTTTGCTCTAGACCATATTAATTTATGGCTACTGCGCGATGAAATAGATGGTGTGCAAGGCTGGACCATTGTCGATTGCGGCATTGCTAATGATGAAACTCGGGCCACTTGGGAGCAAATCTTTAGTACGCAATTACAAGGTCTCCCCGTATTAAGAGTGTTGGTGACGCATATGCATCCTGACCATATTGGCTTATCGCAGTGGTTGTGCGAGCGCTGGAATGCTCCTTTGTGGATTTCGATGACCGACTTTTTAACGGCTCAATGGTTAAGCCATAAAGAGGGTGGTGCAGTAGTTGGAGCGCTTGCAGGCGGTGGCGGCTCTGCTGATCATTTTCAAAAGCATGGCTTAAGTACCCCCGAGGATTTAGAAAAAATTCGGGCACGCTCGAGTTACTACAGCAATATGGTTCCTGGTGTGCCACGCCAATATCGGCGCATTGTGGATGGTGAAATGATTTTGATTGGCGGACGCCATTGGCAGGTCATTATGGGTTACGGTCATGCTCCGGAGCATGCTTCGCTCTCTTGCCAAGAGCTTGGTGTCTTGATTTCGGGGGATATGTTGTTACCCCGCATCTCCACTAATGTGAGTGTTTATGATGCCGATCCTGAAGCTGATCCACTGGGTTTGTACCTGGCATCCCTCGATCGATATTTGCCGCTACCCGATAACACTTTGGTATTGCCCTCGCATGGCAAGCCCTTTACCGGTATGAAGCCTCGTATTGGACAACTTAAGGCACATCACGATGAGCGTTTGGCTGAAACGATGACCGCCTGTAAAAAACCGGCCAATGCTCGGGAGATTGTGCCGGTTTTATTTAAACGTGAATTAGATATTCACCAAATGACTTTTGCCATGGGTGAGGCTATTGCTCATCTGAATTACCTACTTCGTCGAGGAAAGTTGCGTCGCCAGCTTTGCGAGGACGGCGTGTTGCGCTTTTCCGTGGTTTAGTGCGCGTTTTCTTAGGTTCGCTTTGAGTGGCGCCACTTGCGGCATCTGCTGCTGCGGATGCTGACGCGGAAACTGCGTCACCAAAAGACTTAAGAGCCATCATGGTGGCATGCTGCACCTCGAGACCCTGAATTGTGGATTTGAGGATGTTGAGATTCAGGTTCAGCCAGTTTTCGACACTTTTAAGATCCTTAATGCGCTTTTCGAGTTCCTCGACGTCAAGACCTGGGAAGGCGGAGGCAAATCCTCCTGCTGACTTAGAGGCATCGCTGGTAAAGGGAAATTGCCCCGGCATTTGGCCAGCGGCTCCTTGGCCCCACATGGTTTTAAACATCTCAAGACTTTGGTTAAATTCTGGCATTGCTCCGAACATATAGACCCCGAGTTAGATAAAAAGGTGGCTTTACCAATAGAATAAGGGATTCTAGAGATTATTCCCGGTTAAGTAATGCAATCTAATGGTTTATCCCAGCCCTATACAAGAGGTCAGGCACTGCCTGAGCTATTAAAGCAGCGCATTCTGATTTTGGATGGCGCCATGGGCACCATGATTCAGCAGTACAAGTTATCTGAGGCTGATTATCGTGGCCTTCCTGGTAATACTCGTTTTGCTGAACACCCTGGTGATATGAAGGGAAATAATGAGCTATTGGTGTTGACTCAGCCAGCGATCATTAGCAAGATTCATGAACAGTATTTGGATGCGGGCGCGGACATTATTGAAACCAATACTTTTGGTGCGACTTCCGTAGCGCAAGAAGATTACAAGATGGCCAGCCTTGCGCGCGAGATGAATGTTGTTTCAGCTAAGTTGGCGCGCGCAGCTTGTGAAAAATATAGCACTCCTGAGAAACCTCGTTTTGCAGCTGGCGCAATTGGACCAACGCCCAAGACCGCCAGCATCTCTCCAGATGTTAATGATCCTGGAGCCCGTAACATCACCTTTGACGCATTGCGAGCTTCTTATCGTGAGCAAATTGAAGGGCTCTTTGAGGGTGGCGTGGATTTATTTTTGGTCGAGACTATCTTTGATACCTTAAATGCTAAAGCGGCATTATTTGCTTTAGATGAATTTTTTGAAGAGACTGGTGAGCGACTCCCAGTAATGATTTCGGGAACCGTTACTGACGCATCTGGCCGAATTCTTTCTGGACAAACTGTAGAGGCATTTTGGAATAGTTTGCGACACATTAAGCCACTAACCTTTGGTTTGAATTGCGCTTTGGGCGCTGCTTTAATGCGTCCTTATATTGCGGAGCTTGCTCGTATTTGTGATGCCGCGGTTTCTTGCTATCCAAATGCGGGCTTGCCCAATCCCATGAGTGATACAGGTTTTGATGAGACCCCTGAAATTACCTCCAGCTTAGTGGATGGTTTTGCGAAGGATGGTTTGGTGAATTTGGTGGGCGGTTGTTGTGGCACGACTCCCGACCATATTCGTGCGATTGCTAACGCAGTTTCTAAACGTAAGCCGCGCGCTTTCTATCGCGAAGCTGCGGAGGTCGCGTAATGAACGCTTCTCAGAAAACGGCATTACCAGCGATGAAGCTCTCAGGTTTAGAGCCATTTAATGTCACGGCAGATGTAGGCTTTGTGAATATTGGCGAGCGTACGAATGTGACAGGTTCCAAAGCGTTTGCGCGCATGATTTTGAATAATCAGTTTGATGAAGCTTTAGTGGTGGCGCGGCAGCAGGTTGAAAACGGCGCGCAAGTCATCGATATCAACATGGACGAAGCGATGCTTGATTCTGAAGCGGCGATGATTCGCTTCTTGAATTTGATTGCCTCTGAACCTGATATTGCGCGCGTACCTATCATGATCGACTCCTCTAAATGGAGTGTCATTGAAGCAGGTTTGAAATGTATTCAAGGTAAGCCGATCGTGAACTCCATCTCTTTAAAAGAGGGCGAGGATTCCTTTAGGAAGCAAGCGCGTTTAATTCGTCGCTATGGTGCTGCTAGTGTTGTAATGGCTTTCGATGAGCTAGGGCAAGCGGATACCTTTAAACGCAAGACCGAAATCTGTCAGCGCTGTTATCAAATCCTTGTGAATGAAATTGGCTTTCCTGCGGAAGATATTATTTTTGATCCCAATATCTTTGCGATTGCCACAGGTATTGAAGAACATGATAACTATGCGGTAGATTTTATTAATGCCACGCGTTGGATTAAAGAAAATCTCCCGGGAGCAAAAGTCAGCGGTGGCGTATCGAATGTGAGTTTTTCGTTCCGTGGTAACGAGCGTGTGCGTGAAGCGATTCATACAGTGTTCTTGTATCACGCAGTGCAGGCCGGGATGGATATGGGCATTGTGAATGCTGGTCAGCTGGGGGTTTATGCTGATTTAGATCCTGAATTGCGTGAACGCGTTGAAGATGTCGTGCTCAATCGCTTCAAAGAGAAAGACGGTAAAACGCCTACCGAGCGTTTATTGGATATTGCCGATCAATTTAAAGGTGGCGGCGCAAAACAAGTTGAAAACTTGATATGGCGTGATGCGCCAGTGCGCGAGCGTTTAACCCATGCCTTAGTGCACGGCATTACCACTTTTATTGAAGAAGATACTGAAGAGTTGCGTGCCCAAATTATGGGTGCAGGTGGCCGGCCGATTGAGGTGATCGAAGGCCCGCTGATGGATGGCATGAACGTGGTGGGTGATTTGTTTGGCGCCGGAAAAATGTTTTTGCCTCAGGTGGTTAAGAGTGCGCGGGTGATGAAGCAAGCGGTCGCTATTCTTATTCCTTATATTGAAGAGGAGAAGCGTTTACATATTGCTGCAGGTGGTGAGGCTAAAGCTAAAGGCAAGATTGTGATGGCAACCGTGAAAGGTGATGTGCACGATATTGGTAAAAATATTGTGACGGTAGTCTTGCAATGTAATAACTTTGAAGTTGCCAATATGGGTGTAATGGTGCCCTGTGCTGAGATCTTGAAGAAAGCCAAAGAAGAGAAAGCCGATATTGTTGGTCTTTCAGGATTGATCACGCCCTCTCTGGAAGAGATGACTTACGTAGCCCAAGAAATGCAGCGTGATGATTATTTTCGGGAGCGGCAAATTCCCCTGATGATTGGTGGTGCAACTACTTCACGCGTGCATACTGCCGTAAAGATTGCACCCCACTACGATGGCCCCGTTGTTTATGTGCCAGATGCATCCCGCTCAGTATCCGTCGCTTCTAGTCTGCTCTCTGATGAGAGTGCGAAAAAATTTATTCAAGATTTACGAGACGACTATGCGCGTATTCGTGAGCAGCATGCCAATAAAAAAGCGGCGCCGACAATTTCATTAGAGTCGGCCCGTAAAAATCGTGAACTGATTGATTGGGGTAACTATGTCCCTGAGAAGCCAAAGTTCATTGGCCGTCGAGTCTTTAAGAACTTCGCGTTAAGTGATATCGCAAAATATATCGATTGGACACCTTTCTTTCAGACTTGGGATTTGGCTGGCAAGTTTCCAGCAATTCTCGATGATGAGGTGGTTGGAGTTGAGGCGCGCAAAGTATTTGAAGATGCCAAAGCTTTGCTTGAGAAATTAATTAAAGGGCAATGGTTGCAGGCCGATGCCGTTGTGGCGTTTTATCCAGCAAACACGGTTGGCGATGACATTGTTTTGTATAGCGATGAAGCTCGTGAGCACCCCTTGTTTGTTTGGCACAATTTACGGCAGCAGTCAGAGCGCCCTGTTGTGGATGGCGTTCGTCGTCCAAATCGCTGCTTGGCCGACTATGTTGCACCAAAAGATTCTGGGGTGGCTGATTACCTTGGTTGCTTTGCGGTGACCACCGGTCACGGTGTTGAGAAAAAAGTTGCCGAGTTTCAGGCTAAGCACGATGACTATAGTGCGATTATGTTGAAGGCATTGGCTGATCGTTTGGCTGAGGCATTCGCTGAATTAATGCATCACCGAGTTCGTACCGATCTTTGGGGTTACGCTACGGATGAGATTTTGACAAATGATCAAATGATTAATGAGGAGTACCGTGGTATTCGTCCGGCACCTGGTTATCCAGCCTGTCCTGCGCATGAGGTAAAAGAAGATCTCTTGCGGGTATTGGGCTCTACTGATATTGGCATGACTCTCACAGAGTCTATGGCAATGAACCCGGCTTCTAGTGTGAGTGGTTTCTATTTGGCTCACCCAGAGGCGCGTTACTTTAATGTGGGTAAATTGTCAGCAGATCAGGTGGCAGATTTCGCCAAGCGTCGCGGCGTGTCTGAGGAGTTGGTCCGTCGACAGCTCGCTAGTTTGCTAGATTAAATACCCCACATTACCGGCTCACCCTTTTCTTTGGCCTGCTTCATCAGCTCTAGGAAGGGATAGGCTCGTTGGCCTAAGCGGTCTGCAAGTTTAGGTTGCTCTGCGTTCCCTGCCTCATTGACCTTGGAGCGCTCTTCAAGGTCTTTGAGAATGGCGGTTTCCAGAGTGGTAATGAGCCCGGGCAGTTGCTCTACGGTAAAAATTCCCCGAGGGTCTAAAGGGCGACCCAATACATCGAATATCCGTTGGGTCAGATCAGCCAGCATGATGACGTCTGGACCCGCTTTTGAGCGAAATTGATAGATCATTTCCGTAGCTTACCACCTGATAAACTCACTGTTCTATGTTGTTAACCAATAAAAACCGTTTAATTGAGATGCTCAGCCAAGCTCTGCAGACTTTAGCTCAGGAGCGTGGTTTGGGCGATGCACCATTGCCGCGTTTAGAGCGCCCCAAAGCTGTGGATCATGGGGATGTGGCATGCAATATTGCTCTGCAACTCGCCAAGGCATGGAAGCTCAATCCGCGAGAATTAGCCCAGTCTTTGGTGGATGAGCTGCAAAAACAGCCCGATTTTGGTGCGTTGATTGCCTCGTGCGAGATCGCAGGGCCTGGATTTATTAATTTCCGACTCAGTAACGCAGCTAAAACGAGCGTTGTGCAGGAAATACTGATGGCGGGTTCGAGGTTTGGCGAGCTTGGAGCAAGTTCTGCCCCTGTGCCTAGTGCCATGATCGAATTTGTTTCAGCCAATCCTACTGGCCCACTGCATGTCGGTCATGGACGACAAGCTGCTTTAGGTGATGCGCTGGCAAATTTATTGGCAACCCAAGGCATTAAGGTGCATCGTGAGTTTTATTACAACGATGCTGGTGTGCAAATTGCGAACCTAGCGCTTTCAGTGCAGGCACGTTTAAATGGTTTAAAACCAGGCGACACTGAGTGGCCTGAGCAGGCGTATAACGGGGAATACATTGCGGAGATTGCGGCGGCCTATAAAGCCGCGGCTGACTATCAAGCTGATTTACTAGCTGAAGAAAAATTAGAAGCCATTCGACAGTTTGCGGTTGCCTATTTGCGCAATGAACAAGATATTGATTTGAAAACGTTTGGTGTCAAGTTTGATTGTTACTACCTAGAATCTTCTTTGTATACCGATGGCAGCGTGGCACAGATTGTGCAAGATCTTCAGGAGATCGGCAAAACCTATGAAGCTGATGGCGCTTTATGGTTAAAGACTACTGATGATGGCGACGATAAAGATCGCGTCATGCGTAAATCTGACGGCAGCTATACCTATTTCGTACCGGACGTAGCCTATCACTCGAGTAAGTGGCAACGTGGATTTGCCAAGGTGATTAATGTGCAAGGTAGTGATCATCATGGCACCATTGCCAGGGTGCGTTCAGGCTTACAGGGCGTAGCACAGAAGCGGGGTTGGGATATTCCTAAAACCTATCCAGATTATGTTTTGCATAAGATGGTAACGGTGATGCGCAATGGTGAAGAGGTAAAGATTTCTAAGCGTGCCGGATCCTATGTCACCGTAAGAGATTTGGTAGAGTGGTCTGGCGGTGTGCATACAGAAATGACCTCTGCTGAACGTGAGCTGGCATTACAGCGCGGACGTGATGCGGTCCGTTTTTTCCTGATCTCTCGTAAAGCGGATACGGAGTTTGTCTTTGATGTTGATTTGGCTCTCCAGCAAAACGATGAGAATCCTGTTTTTTATGTCCAGTATGCGCACGCTCGCATTTGCTCTATTTTGCAGCAGTGGGGCGGTCAAGTTGCGGACCTCGCAAATGCTGACTTGTCTTTATTGCAAAGCAAGGCTTCTGATCATCTATTAAGACGCTTAGCCGAATATCCTGAAGTGTTAACGGATGCCGCTGCAGACTTGGCGCCACATGCTTTAGCTTTTTATCTGCGTGATTTGGCGGGGGATTTTCACACCTTCTATAACGCAGATCGTGTATTGGTCGATGATCAGGCTTTAAAGCTTGCGCGCTTAGCTTTATTGTCAGCCACTCGCCAAGTGCTCGAAAATGGTTTAAAAGTATTGGGAGTATCGGCGCCTGCCAAGATGTAATGATGCGAAGTATGAAGTGAAAATGTAAGATGAGGAAATGATGAAAAGACCGAATCAGCAAACTGGCTTCATTGAGCAAAATAATCAATACGGCGGCACAATCCTGGGTTTTATTTTGGGCTTGGCGGTTGGCCTTGGAATCGCCCTGGTTATCGCCTTTTATCTCTCAAAAAATACGCCTCAGGAACGCCCTGGAGTGCGTGCACCAAATTTGCCGCTGACAATTAAGCCAGCCAATCCCCCAGCAGAAGGCGAGACATCTGCACCAGTAGAGCCGGTAGACTTGAATAAGCCATTGCAAGGTAAGTCTCCGGCAGTGGCAACGCCCGATCCAATTGCTGATCTAGCGAATGGCAAAAAACCTGCCGAGCTATCTGGTGGGACAGTGAAGTCTGATGCAATTTTCTTCTTGCAGGTGGGTGCATACGCAAAACGTCCGGATGCGGATGCGCAAAAGGCTAGCTTAGCAATGCAGGGTATTCAGTCGCAGCTAAGCGAAGTGACGGCTGACGGCAATACCATTTGGCGAGTGCGGGTAGGGCCTTTTAACAGCGTGGACGAAAGCAATCCCGTGCGTGATAAATTAAATACTATGGGCATTAAACCAACTGTTATTAAATCTAATAAATCATGATCTCAACTACTAAACGCCTCTTCGTTCTTTTCACGTTTTTTTGCTTAAGCAGCCTGGCCAGTGCGCAAAGCGGCAAGATTGAAGAAGGCTTTGATTACCGCACTTTACCGATATCCCAGCCAGTAGAAACTAAAGGCAAGGTAGAGGTCATTGAGTTTTTTTGGTACGGCTGTCCACATTGCTACGATTTTGAGCCTGAGCTCAGCGCTTGGGTAAAACGCCAGCCTAAAGACGTGGTATTCCGTAGGGTGCCGGTGGCATTCCGTGATGACTTTATGCCGCATAACCAACTGTTTTATGCCTTAGAGTCTCTGGGTAAGGGCGATGCTTTAAATGAGAAGGTGATGGCTGCCATTCATAAGGACAATAAGCGTTTATTAACCGAAAATGAAATTGCTGATTGGGTGGCTTCCCAAGGGATTGATCGCAATACCTTCTTGGCGACTTACCGTTCTTTTGCAGTGGTTTCAAAAGCGCGTGCTGCTAAACAATTGGCTGATGCTTATCGTATCGATGGCGTGCCAACCATTGTGATGCAGGGGCGTTATGTCACATCGCCATCCATTGCTGGAACAAAAGCAAGAGCAATTGCGACTATGGATTATTTGGAAGAAAAAATTCGTAAGGATAAGTACAAGTAAGTTGAGCTTACTCTAAGGGTTGTGCGTTACTTAAATCTTCACGAAACGGCGCACAATCCAAAAGTACAGCGGGTAGGGCAATATTCTTAAGAACTTTAAAAATCTTGAGAATCTCTTGGGAAAGTGAATATCAAATTCTCCCGCTTGAATGCCGTTCAGTATTTCTTGGGCCGCAACTTCTGCAGTAATTAATGCGGGCATCTCAAAATCATTTTGCGCAGTCGCCTCAGTGGCCACAAAGCCAGGTGAAATCATATGTACGCTTACTCCCGTAGGTAGCAAGTCGTAGTAGAGCGTTTCACAAAAATGCATGATGGCCGCTTTACTCGGGCCATATGCCAAAGCTTTGGGAAGACCGCTGTAGCCTGCAACACTGCCAACAATGGCGATATGACCAGCCTTTGCTTTAAGCATGTTGGGCAATGTCAGCGCTACCGCTCTCATGGGTCCCAGGAGATTTGCATTAATCGTTTGCTCAGCTAACTTCAGGTCTAAATCTTGGGCGCGCATTGGGTAATAAACACCCGATACATAGAGCAATAAATCCACCCCACCCCATTGAGCAACAATGTGTTCATAGCCTTGTGCCATGGCCACTTCATTAGTGACATCTAAGGGAATGACTAAACTTTGGTTGGGAGGAGCGCTCTGAGCAAGTTGCTGGAGGCGTTCAGTTCGTCTGCTAGATAGGACAACTTTAGCGCCTTGGGCTAGTAAGGCGCTTGCGCAAGCAGCCCCAATTCCACTGGAGGCGCCAATCACCCATACCCTTTGATCTGTAAAACTGGCTAGCCCGTTTTGTTTCATGGCAGTAGTGCATCGCTCTGTATTGTGCTGGATTGATGGCTTAGGGTAAATTGCACCACGTCAATATTGTGCTCAGAAAAGCCGGCTGCGCAGTACATGAGATAGAAATTCCAGAGTCTAATAAAGGCTTCATCAAATCCTAGTCGAGCGACTTCTGGTAGTTTTTGGTTAAATTGATCTCGCCACATGCATAAGGTTTTTGCATAATCTTTGCCAAAAGCAAACTCATCTTCAATTTGAAGGCCAGCTTGCTTTGCATATTCCTTAAAACGCTTTCTTGAAGGCAGCATGCCGCCCGGGAAGACGTATTGCTGAATAAAGTCAGTGTTATGGCGATAGCGGTCAAAGAGTTCTTCGGCAATCACAATGGTTTGAATGCAAGCCTTGCCACCCACCTTCAAACATTTCGCAATGGTTTGAAAATATTCAGCCCAATGTTTTTCTCCTACTGCCTCAAACATCTCAATCGAAGCAATGCCATCGAATTGTTCTTTGCAGTCCCGATAGTCTTGCAGACGAACCTCAAATGAGGTGGGTAGGGCTTGTAGCTGCTGGATTTTCTCTAGGCGAGTTTGCGCAAATGCTTTTTGTTCGGTTGAGAGAGTGAGGCCGGTAATGTGCGTTTGTGCATGCAAAGCTGCCTCCATAAACCCACCCCAACCACAACCAATCTCCAAGAGGCGATCACCAGGCTGGCAGTTGATCGATTTAAGGATGCGCGCAATTTTGGCTTTTTGCGCTTCAGCAAGAGGCTGTTGCGCATCTGTAGAAAACCAAGCGCTTGAATAGCTCATGGTTGGATCTAACCAAAGCGTATAGAAAGCATTACCTAGGTCGTAATGTGCATGAATATTTTTGCGACTACCAGTTTTTGAATTGTCTCTCAGCCAATGCTTTAAGCGATAAATTAGGGAGCTATACCATTTGCCATAAATCACTTTTTCTAGAATATTGCGGTTGCGGATCGCCAACTCAAGAAGTTTTTTTAAGTCCGAAGTATTCCACTGCCCACGGATATAGCTCTCCGCAAAGCCAATGTCGCCATGAGAGAGGACTTGCTTAAATACTGACCAATCTAATATTTGAATATCTGCCTGTAGATCATCACTGGCCTTACCAAATTCTTTGATTTCTCCATTAGGGAGGGTGAGCTTTAAGAAGCCGCTTTCTAGTTCTGAGAGGAGTTTAAGCAGGGTTTTAGAGCTTAGCTTATGCAGGTTTGCCGCAGAAGTTTGCTTTTCTGGGCGCGCAAAGCTTAATCTAGAAAGAAGGGATTGGCCTGGACGATTCATCGACTAACTTCAAATTCTGGTGGTTTAGGTTTTGAATGAAAGGGTACGCCTTTTAGCCATAATTTCAAGGCCTGCCAATGAATACGGCCGATAACCCCAAGGCTCATTAGGGGGTAGCGTAGAAATGCTCGGTATAGGGCGGATGCGCATAGGGGCTGGCTAAGACCGCTAATGCTGGTGTTGATGAGGGGCTCCCCATCCTCATGTAGTTCAATGCGGCACACCGAATGTTGTTTTGAATTGCTGTCTTGGGGAAACAGAAAGCGAAAATGGTAATCACCGCGCACATTACAAAATGGCGATACGTGAAACACTTTCTTGCTCACTAAGGTTTCGCCAGACTTTAAAGATTCGCCAGAGTCCTTGTGAAGTAGGTAGCAATGTCTTTCACCAAAGGTGTTATTTACCTCAGCTAGGACTGCTTTGACTTCTCCGAGCGAGTCTGTGCAAATCCAAAAACTGACGGGATTGAAAACATAGCCAAGCACTCGTGGAAAAGTTTGTAGCCAGATTTCACCATCGGCATTGGTAATGTGATGCTGTTCAAGAATCTCTTCAAGCCATGCCAAGCTATCCTCCGCGCCAAGTCCATGGTCTCGATCATAAAAAGAAAACAGTTTGAAATGATTGTCACCAAGACCTCGTTTGCTCAAGAGCTGGGAATCCAGTCGTCTGGTGCGCATCGGAATGGAGAGGGTGAATACTCCGTACCCAAAACTATTCTGCGCCGGGCGCAGGCGGCGATGTTTTACTGCTCCACAGTTAATGCTTGGCTGATGCATTTATTGGGTGTTGTGCGTAGAGCGATTGCTAAATGCGGTATGAAGACTCTCTAGTAGATCTTTGGCCACTAGCTCGCCTGATCGTAGCCCGTCTTCATGAAAACCAAAGCCGGTCCATGCACCGCAATACCAAATTGAATTATTTCCTTGAATGAGAGGTAATTCTTTTTGGGCTTGGATGGCTCGCATATCAAATACGGGATGAGCATAATGAATTTCGGCATGGACGAGCCGGGGATCGGGCTCATTTAGTGGATTGAGGCTCACAATAATTTGGGTATCTGCGAGCGCATCCGGAAGCGGCTGTAAGCGATTAATTAAATAATTTACGCTGACGTGATGTTGGTTAGTGGGTAAAACACCCGCTTGAGCGGTATAGTTCCAGGCCGCCCAGCATCGCTTGGTTTCCGGTAGAAAACGTTCATCCGTATGAAGAATCGCCCGATTCTGTTGATACGGAATGGCAGCCAAAATATGGCGCGCCTGCTCAGGGATGCCTTGCACCAGTTGCAATGTTTGATCACTATGACATGCCATGATGACTTCATCAAACCATTGTGAACCCAAAGTAGTGATGATTTCAACTGCCAAGTTTTGATCTGTCGCAGCATTCACTTGAGTGACAGCGTCCCGCACGATTTGAACATGGTGTTTTTCAAGAGCTGCTACTAAGCGACTGACGTATTCTCGTGAGCCACCTTTGACGGTAAGCCATTGCGGGCGGTTTTGGATTTGCAGCAGCCCATGATTGTGGCAAAAGCGCACCATGGTTTGAATTGGAAACCCGAGCATCTGCTCAATTGAGCAGGACCAAATAGCACCGATCATCGGTAGAAAATAGTTTTCTCTGAAGCTTTGACTAAAGTGATGCCGGTCTAAAAAATCAGCAATGCATTCATCAGGGTCGGCATATTCGTGGCCTAATTCGATTTGTTTGTGAGCTAGCTGTGTCGCGAGCCGATTGAAACGTAGTATGTCAATCACCATTCTCCAGAAAGATAGGGAGAATAAATTGCTACGTTGGCCAAAAAGAGAGTTAATGTCGTTGCCAGCCCACTCAATTTTTCTACCGGCCCTGGCTTGGTTCTTAGCTTCGATGGATACGGAGAAAGACATCTCAGATGGTGCAATTGGTACTTTGATATCTTCAAATAATCGTAGTAAACGAGGATAGGTTTTTCGATTGAATACCAGAAAGCCAGTATCTACCCCATGAGTAACGGGGCCCTGCGGAGTATTGAGCGTTAGGTCGACAGTATTGCTGTGACCACCAATGTGATCGCCGCCTTCGAAGACAGTGATGTCGAGATCGGGCGTTTGTCGCAGTGCATATGCGCATCCTAAGCCAGAAATTCCTGCGCCGACTATCGCAACCCGCTTTTTCTTCATTGAGGTTTTTCCGCTAAAAGTTTTTCAATCTGACTCGTGATGCTATTGCTGGTAGGTTTAGTGACGCTACCAAAGGAATCTACCGCATTACCATTGCGGTCAATTAAGTATTTATAAAAATTCCATTTTGGGGTAGTGCCAGTTTTCGCAATGAGCATTTTAAAAAGTGGATTTACGTTAGTGCCGGTAACTGAACTCTTCGCAAACATGGGAAATTTCACATCATAGGTATTGGCACAAAAGTCGGCGATTTCTTTATTGCTTCCAGGCTCTTGTTGACCAAAATCGTTGGAGGGAAATCCGAGCACCACAAACCCTTGATTTTTATATTTCGCGTAAATTTTTTCTAGTCCTTCATATTGGCTAGTGAAACCGCAAAAACTGGCGGTGTTGACTACCAAAATGACTTTCCCCTGGTATTGGCAAAGATTTTGTGGGGCCTCATCCTGTAATCGTGGAAATGTATGGGACAGCAGGGGGCTGCAAGCAGTGGCGGCCTGAGCTTTCTCAAGGAGCGGTGTCAGCAGAAATAAGGCAATCGTCAAGTTGGCTAGCAATCGAACCATATTGAACCTTTTTAATAGGGGTGGTTAGTGCCCAAGTCTAAGACATTCTGACCAATGTTGTTGGCCGCGATGCAATGCCATTAAGATGGCGGTATGAGCTCTTTACCACCCCCAACCTTCGAGGCTAAAGTTTGCGACCCTGCGGATCTTCAGGGGCGTATTGCAGGATTACCAAGGCCATTGGTTTTTACGAATGGTGTCTTTGACATCCTGCATCGTGGACATGCGAGTTACTTGGCTCAAGCTCGGGCGCTCGGTGCCAGTTTGGTGGTCGGCGTCAATTCTGATGCATCAGTAAAGATGCTTGGAAAGGGCGACGATAGGCCCATTAATACCGAGGCAGATCGTCAGGCTTTGTTGGCTGCCTTGGCGAGTGTTGATTTAGTAGTGCTATTTACTGAGCAGACACCGGTCAATTTAATCGCTCAGATTCGTCCGGATATTTATGTCAAGGGCGGCGATTATGAAATCGATTCTCTAGAGGAGACTCGGGTAGTAAAAACTTGGGGCGGTAAGGCAGTCGCCATCCCCTTCATTTATGAGCGTTCCACCACTACTTTGCTTGGAAAGATTCGCTCTTAAAAACTCAGCATCATTTCTGTTGTAATAGCCACGCCCAGATGCCACGCAGTACCAACCCTTCAGTTGGCTCTATTAACGGCAGAGACAATCCACTGATTTTGGCTAACTCGGCGGCTAGGATTTTGGCGTTACCACCGTCAAGCCAAATATGTTCAATTGGCTGATTCAAATCTTTAGCAACCTGAATGGCGCGCAGAATGGCGCCAATCTGGGCAGCGTCACAGCCACCAATCATGGCATTGTTGGTGGATATGCCAAATCCAGTGCATGGCTGGTCACGCACCGGCAATGGCAGTTGTGCGGTATTGATTTGTAGACTTTCTTGCATCAAGCTCAAACCTGGCAGAATCCAGCCGCCATAGTGCAAGCCATTTGCACCTAGCAAATCAATCGTCGTGGCAGTGCCAGCATTAATGATCAAGGTATTCCTTTGAGAAAGTGCCCTTGCTCCAATCACGGCAGCCCAGCGGTCAGAGCCGAGCGTTGCAGGATCTTCATAGAGCGTTCGCACACCTTGGAAAGTGCTGTTACCACGTAGCTCATGCCAAGGTAAGTCTTGCCATTGAGGAAAGAGTGATTTGAGATTTTCAATGGCATCTTTGCCAGCAACGCAGGAAAATCCAATTGCACTAGGAGTCGGCAAGGTTTTGCCAATGTAGTCAGCTAGTTCAGCTCGATGCTCGACAGACTTTAAGGATTGATTGCTAATGGATCCTGAGTAAGCCCACAATTTCTTTTGACGGTCTGATGGGTTTTGAGTAGATTCAATTGCCGCCCATTTGAGTCTGGTGTTACCAATATCCAGCAGTAAATAAAGACTCACGATTTACTCCTTAAAGAAACATCGCCAGCATGGATGGGGATTGTTTTATCTGCAACCTGTAAAAGGAGGGCGCCAGCGCTATCGACTCCTTGAGCTATTCCAGTAAGGGACTCTTTACCTAAGCCTGAAATAGATACTTCTGTGTCCTGAAAAGCATCCCACCGCATCCATTGTTCTTGGTAGGCTTTAAATCCATTTTGATCAAATGCTGGTAAATGCTGCTCAAAAGATTCGATAAGTTTGAGCCATAAGAATTCTCGATCGGGTAAAACTTTGGTGGCCGGTAATAGTTGATCTAGCGAAGCTACCTTAAGCGCTGCTTGATCGCTAAGTGCATTTTGCAGGGCGGCAGCATTTCTAAGGTTAATGCCAACGCCAATAATCATCCAGGTGGGATCGCCAGGCTTTGCTTGGCCGCCTTCAATCAGCATGCCGCCTAATTTGGCATGATTGAGTAACAGGTCATTGGGCCACTTTAGTCGTAGGCCGCTCTCAAATAGTGCTTGCTGCTTAAGTTCAAGGGCGCTGGCGAGTCCAGACAGTACGGCCAAGCCAACTACCAGGCTTAGTCCTGAAAGTTCCGCAGGGCTGCGTTTAAAGGGGTGGGCCAAGGAAAAACAAAGTGAGTCTGTGGGGCTGGCAAGCCAGGCTCTGCCGGCTCTGCCTTTACCTGCAGTTTGATTTTGGGCTAGTCTGGCCACTGGGTCGAGGAGCTCGCCCGCACGCCATCGAGCCAAAAGATCGTCATTTGTTGATCTTGTTTCGGCGACGCGTTCTAGGATGCAATTCCAAGTCATTTCGCCATTGTAGAAAGGTCTGACCTAGAATTGTGGAATGCGTTATGAAGATCACCGACCACGTAAGTTTGCTTGGCCTCTACAAGCTATGCCTTTAGCTCGCTTTACAACCCTTGGCTATGCCCTCTTGATCATTTATGTCAGCTTAAATCCATTCGATTTTGACCTTGAGAACGGGATCAGCCCATGGGCTTGGGTCGATGCGCCTTTACCGAGATTCATCACCGTCTTTGATGTTTCGGTCAATATTCTGGCTTATATCCCCCTAGGGTTCCTATTGGTCTTTGCAAGCTATCCCCGCTGGCGAAACTTTGTTGCTTTAGCAGTGGCTCTGGGTTTCAGTGCGGTGTTAGCTTTTAGCGTCGAGACTTTGCAGACATGGTTGCCTACACGCATCCCTAGCCAAATGGATTGGTGGGCCAATCTATTGGGGGCGATGCTGGGGAGTCTTTTGGCAATTCCGCTGGGCCCACAATGGCTCTCTGGTAGCGCTGTGCGCAAGTGCTTTGATAAATGGTTTGGTTTGAATTGGTCTGCTTGCGCCTTATTTTTACTGTTTCCTTGGTCGCAAATTTATCCCCAAAGCTCTTGGTTAGGAACTGGGGTGTGGGGGCATGCGATTTTTGGATCCATTGATTGGGGTACCACCGTCATTAATCAAGTGATTCAGGAAACTATCATTACTGCTTTATGTTGGTTGGGCGCCTCGCTCCTGCTTTCTTTGGGGATGCGACCTAAGGCTCCGCAATGGCGTCTATTAAACGGCTTACTGTTTCTCACTGTCTTGATCAAAACACTTTTTACGGCCCTGCAATTTGGGTTTGAGTTCGGTTTGTTGTGGTTAACTACAGGCGCTATTTGGGGGATGTTGATTGCCAGCCTGCTACTACGCTGGGCTTTGCGGCTATCGGCGATAGTGAAATTTTGGCTGGCTTTAATTTGCTTACTGGTTGCCACAATTGCGATTCATTTTTTGCCGGATAATCCCTATTTCATCCTGACATTGCGACATTGGTACCAAGGCCGACTTTTGCACTTTAATGATTTGATGCAGTGGGTTTCATTAGCTTGGTTGCCTTTAGCGGTAGGTTGGATGATCCACAGTAAATTCACTTTGAAGCTTCACCATTGAGCCAAATTTATGAGTTTTGAACACCATTTGTTTTTTTGTTTAAACCAGCGCAAGAATGGCGAAGATTGTTGTGATCAGCACAATGCTTTTGCCCTTTTTGAGTACGCCAAAAGTCGTGTGAAAGAATTAGGGCTGGCTGGACCAGGAAAGGTGCGCGTGAACAAGGCTGGTTGCCTAGATCGCTGTGCGGAGGGTCCTGTGTTAGTGATTTACCCTGCGGGAGTTTGGTATACCTTAGTGGATACTGAAGACGTAGAAGAAATTATTCAATCCCATTTGATTGAAGGTAAACCGGTTGAGCGTTTGCAGTTGGCATAGCGGCCTTAGAAAGAACATGACATGAATAGTCGTACCAAGGTAATTCATATTGAGGGCGTGGTGGGCCCGATTGAGGTATCTATTGACCTGCCTGATGAGTTGAAGAATGATCCTGGCTTTGCAGTGCGTGGCCTAGCCCTTGTTGCTCATCCCCACCCATTATTGGGCGGCACAATGGATAATAAGGTCGCGCAAACAATGGCAAGGGCCTTTAACCAATTGGGCTATGTCAGCGTGCGCCCAAACTTTCGTGGCGTGGGCGGTAGCGCTGGTGTGCATGATGATGGTGTTGGTGAGTTGGATGATTTATTGCATGTCACTGATTGGATGCGAACGCCATCGAGTTGGATCGGTTTTGAGTTTACCCAGCAACAATCTTGGGTAGCCTTGGCAAACACCTTGCCCTTGGTGGTCTCCGGATTTTCATTTGGCAGTTTTGTAGGCAGTCATTTGGTGCAAAAGCTGGCAGAGTTAGGTCGGCCAGCCGAGCGTTTGGTCATGGTGGGTAGCGCTGCGGGTAAGTGGGAGCTGGCGCCAGTCCCCGCCGATACGATCTTGATTCATGGTGAGCTAGATGAAACCATTACGCTGGGTGCAGTCTTAGATTGGGCACGACCACAGGAGTTAACCGTACAGGTAGTGCCAGGCGCAGATCATTTTTTTCATCGTCGCTTGCACTGCATTCGAAACATTATTACTGGCGCCTGGCTTGGCATGCCAGATCATAGGAGTAAATCATAATCATGGCTGAAGAAAAATCTCTCATTGAGTACCCCTCTGTTTTTCCAATTAAGGTTATGGGCAAGGCGAATCCAGAGTATTTGCCGGCCATTGTGCATATCGCAAAACAGTTTGATCCTATTTTTGATGAGAGTAAAGTTGAGCGGCGACCCTCAAAAGATGGCAATTATCTCGGACTAACATTGCCGATTAATGCTACTAGTCGCGAGCAGCTAGATGAGCTCTATAGAACTTTATCGACACATCCGCTAGTTAGTATGGTTCTCTAAGACTGAGGGAATGTCGATCATTATTCAGCATTTAGGTTTGGTGGATTACCAAGCTACTTATGAAGCTATGCAGAAATTTACTCAGCAGCGCACCAGCGATACTGTTGATGAAATTTGGGTGCTAGAACACAAGCCTGTATTTACTTTGGGTTTGGCTGGCGATCCTGGTAATTTGCATTCTCCCAGTCAAGATATTCCATTGGTGCAAGTGGATCGGGGAGGTGAAATTACTTATCATGGCCCAGGTCAAATTGTGGTGTATCTCCTCTTGGATTTAAAACGCTTGGGCATCTTTGTGAAAGAGCTGGTGTCTCGAATTGAGCAGGCTGTTATCGATACCTTGGCAGATTGTGGCTTAAAGGCAGAACGCCATCCTGGCGCTCCGGGCATTTATGTTTCCAATCAACCTGAAATACCGGGAGAGTTTTTTGGGGCAAAGATTGCCGCATTGGGTTTAAAGGTGTCGCGGGGCTGTTCCTATCATGGCCTAGCCTTGAATGTGGCAACGGATCTTGAGGCTTTTAGTCGCATCCACCCTTGTGGCTACGAGGGATTGCGTACTGTGGATATGCAAACCCTTGGGATCAAGGACAATATGGATATTATTGGCCAAAGGCTATTAGGGCATTTGCAAAAGCAACTCATTTCATCATGACAATCAATAACACCGATAGCAAGAAGCAATCAGAGCTCAAGCAGGATTTGAATTACGATGCCTCTCGTAAGCAAAAGTCTAGCGAGAAGACGGCCCGTATTCCTATCAAGATTGTGCCGCTTGAGGAAGTTCTCAAGAAGCCGGATTGGATTCGGGTCAAGGCAGCTTCAGGCAATTCTCGTTTTTCCGAGATCAAAAAGATCTTGCGTGAAAATGAATTAGTCACCGTGTGTGAGGAAGCCAGCTGCCCTAATATTGGTGAGTGTTTTGGTAAAGGCACCGCTACCTTCATGATCATGGGTGATAAGTGCACTCGTCGATGTCCGTTTTGCGATGTTGGGCATGGCCGGCCAGATCCCTTGGATCAAAGTGAGCCAGCAAATCTTGCGCGGACTATTGCTGCCCTCAAATTAAAGTATGTTGTGATCACGAGTGTTGACCGTGATGATTTGCGTGATGGTGGTGCAATGCACTATGTGCAATGTATCTCGCAATCAAGAACAGCATCCCCAGATACGCGTATTGAAGTGCTGGTGCCGGATTTTCGTGGCCGCTTAGAGAGGGCGCTCGATATTTTTGCTGAGCATGCACCCATAGGTTTACCGGATGTCATGAATCACAATCTAGAAACAGTACCTCGTTTGTATAAGCAGGCGCGCCCAGGCGCAGACTATGCGCACTCCTTGAAGTTGTTGAAAGACTTTAAAGACCGCTTCCCGCATATTCCAACCAAGAGTGGTTTGATGGTGGGTTTAGGTGAGACTGATGATGAGATTTTGGAAGTGATGCGCGATATGCGTGAGCACGATATTGATATGCTGACGATCGGCCAATATCTCGCACCTTCAGGTCATCACTTGCCCGTACAGCGCTATGTACATCCAGATATGTTTAAGCGCTTTGAAGAAGAAGCCTATGCCATGGGATTTTCACATGCTGCTGTTGGCGCAATGGTGAGATCTAGTTACCACGCAGATCAACAAGCGCACGGAGCTGGTGTTGTTTAAACAGTTGGGCTGGAGATTTTATTTACTGCTTGCTTTTGCATTAAGCCTTCTGGCTTGTAGTCCCAGATTGGACTGGCGTATGGTGCAAGCGCCTCAAGAAGCTTATGTTGCTTTCTTTCCCGGTAAGCCCGATAAGCTTGAGCGAAAAATTACCTTTCAAGATCAAGAGCTATCCCAAACTCTGGAAGCTGTAAAAATTGATGATGACATTTATTCTATCGCTGCCATTCATTTAAGCAAGCAGCAGATTCAATTGGCGCCAGCATTGCTTGAATTCTTAGAGTCAAATATTTTCAAAAGTGCCGGAGTAGATCGATTGACTGCGAACAGTGCGGAGGCTGCTTATCAAACCTCGAGTCATCAACGCTTTTCTATTAAAGATTATTTTTTAGAAATGAAGTCGGCTGGAGTTGCTCAAAAAGCCATGCGGGTGCGCTGGCTTACTAGGCCCGATGCCGATGGCAGCCTCTGGATTTATCAAGTGTCCGTATTGCATTCTGGAAAATTGCAAGGGGATGTTAAAAGCTTTTTTTCCGCAGAAGATCGAGCTTATTTTTTTGATGAGTTTCATCCGGACTAAGCATGACATCTCATTGGCGCGCTCATAAAACCCAGCCTATTGAATTGCCTTTGCAGGC
Organism: Burkholderiaceae bacterium; assembly: GCA_947452625.1. Classification (GTDB taxonomy): domain Bacteria; phylum Pseudomonadota; class Gammaproteobacteria; order Burkholderiales; family Burkholderiaceae; genus Polynucleobacter. The sequence continues at coordinate 1,843 of CANGEC010000008.1, read as the reverse complement.
AAGAGCAGCAACGAGAGTCTTCCTCAGCTTTGCCTGTGCCTACTTTATTTCTTATGCATTCCGCTCCATCAATGCTGTTATCGCACCAGAGCTTATCAATGATCTGCATTTGAGTAATGCCCAGCTGGGTTTATTGTCGGCAGCTTATTTTGTGGGATTTGGAGTAACGCAGATCCCAGTGGGCTTGTGTTTGGATCGATTTGGCCCGCGCCTTACCGAGATGACCCTGATGATGTTTGCCATCATTGGCGCGTTGATTTTTTCTTGGGCTAATGATTTCACTAGCCTGGTAATCGGACGTATGTTAATTGGAATGGGCGTGTCGGCCTGCTTAATGTCGGCATTCTCAGGTTTTCGGTCTTGGTTTCCTCTAGAGCGACAAGGACAATTGGCCTCCGGGATGTTAGTTTTTGGCACCTCCGGCGCTCTCATGACTTCTTGGCCAGTGCATGCGGTCTTGCCTTATTTGGGTTGGCGTGGAGTCTTTGTAGCTATGGCAATCTTTGCCTGTTTTGCAATCGCTGGTTTGTATTTTGGTTTGCCGGTAAAAACCAAATCTACTAGCGCAACTACAAATGCGAGCGCTCAGGCAAATTTATCTTGGGCAAGCTACAAACCAATTTTGACCAATGCCTTCTTTTGGAGAATTTTTCCACTCGGAGCATTTTGCTATGGCGGCTTTATCGCAATACAAACTTTGTGGTTGGGGCCATGGCTCACGAATGTGATGGAGTACTCCTCAGATAGCGCTTCGCAGATATTGTTTTGGTTTAATTTAGTTTTATTGCTTGCATATGTTCTCAATACCATCTTGTTACCAAAGTTGGCCAAGCGTGGCATTACTACATTGCGATATCTGACCTGGATGGTTGGTGCAGCATTGGTTTTTCAAGCCTGTGCGTTTTATCTGCGGGGCCCTTGGACTTGGGTGTGGTGGTATTTATTTGCAGTGGCTTGTGCCTCTTACATCCTTGCGCAAAGTTTGATTGTGACGTATTTTCCGCAATCATTTTCAGGAAGGGTTGGCACCACTTATAACTTGGCGCTCTTTATTGGCGCATTTGTGGTGCAGTGGGGAATAGGTTACGTGATTGATATTGGGCTTGAGGCTGGTTGGTCTCGCGCCAGTGCTTTTGACTTAGCCTTAGGAATTTATTTGGCTGTACAAATCATTGGCTACATTTGGTTTTTAGTTGCGCCAAGATTTTTCCCGAATGCACCGATTCCGAATAACGCAAAAGATTAAGCACTACCTTTTTCGAGGGCCACTACTTTTGCTTCAAGTGCTTCAAGTTTTTCTCTAGTCTTTGCCAGTACTTTCGATTGCAATTCAAATTCTTCACGAGTGACCAAATCCATTTTCTGAAATCCTTGATTCATCATGGCCCGAACATTTTTTTCAATCTCTTGTGCTGGAGAGTTGCGGATGGCATCACCAACCTTGTTTTGCATGTCGTTAGCGATGCGCTGGATTTGCTCAAGAATTTCGCCTGGTTTTTGCATGATTTGAATCACCTTGGAATGGTTATCGTTGTAGAAAAGATACGTTTTATATTTTAGTTTGTACGCATATTTTTTCCCCAAAAAGCCCCATAAACCGCTGAAATCAGCCTAAATGCAATATTTTGGTGCTCAAATATGCCCTATTTTGGTGCTATAGCCTTAACCAGGTGCATCTGTCAAAAGGGGGCTTGTGCCAAACCTCGATGATCACTCCATGCAATAAGCATTTATCCCTTTTGATTACAACCAGTAAGGAGTTACACATGAAAACTTTACACAAGACAGCAATCTCTGCGGCAGCAGTTGCATTGTTAGCAGGATTTGCATCAACAGCAGCATT
>CANGEC010000007.1 GCA_947452625.1 Burkholderiaceae bacterium | reverse complement strand
AAATCCATCATGAGGGGTGGCGATGGGGCGCCAGTAATAGCAATGACTTTATAAGGCAAATCCACCATACCGCGCAAGCGGTAACCACAGGCCATCAAAGAACTCAAAGACAACAAACCCAATAGACCTAGCATCGAGCGACGAAAAGGCTGAACCGCTTGCTTGCCTAGGCCTTGCTGATGATCGTTATCCATATATCAAGTCTCTGTTCAAAATTCAGTTGTCACTTAAGCCACAATATTGACTAGGCGTCCAGGAACCACAATCACTTTTTTGGGAGAACCGCCATTGAGCACTTTCACGGCAGGCTCACTTTGGAGTGCCACAGTCTCGACCTGCTCTTTAGAAGCATCCGCCGGAACTCGAATTTCTCCACGCAACTTTCCATTGATCTGCAACATCAAGGTGATTTCAGTTTGCACCAATGCCGCTTCATCAACCACTGGCCACGGAGCATCCAATAGAGATCCAAAAGTCTTTACATAGCCCGCGTCTTGCCAAAGAACATGGGTAAGATGCGGCACAACTGGGTACAGAATACGCAACAGAATACTCAAGCATTCCCTTAGAACTGGCGCACTGACAGCAGCATCATTGCCCAACTTAATGGGCTCAAGCACATTGAGCATTTTCATGGCAGCCGATACAACTGTGTTGTATTGACGGCGCTGATAATCAAAATTAGCCTGCTTCAAAATAGTATGCACCTCACGGCGCAATTCTTTTTCCGCTTCATTTAAATCGACCGGCAAGACATCAGTAGTACTCGCGATCGCATTTGCTTGGCTACTGGAGTACAGCCAAACCCGTCGCAAGAATCTTGAAGCACCCTCCACGCCTGCGCCAGACCATTCCAGTTGCTGCTCTGGTGGTGCCGCAAACATCGTGAAAATCCGCGCAGTGTCGGCGCCGTATTGATCAATCAAGGCTTGAGGATCAACGCCATTATTTTTACTCTTAGACATCTTCTCGACGCCGCCAATAATGACTGGGGCTCCCGAAGCATCACCTCTTAGCTTGGCTCCCTGTGGTCGCCCTTTTTCATCTAGGTCTAATTCAACATCCAGTGGATTAAGCCACGTTTTCTTGCCGGAAGCATCTTCGGTGTAATAGGTTTCATTCAGAACCATACCTTGTGTCAACAAATTCTGAAATGGCTCATCGAAAGTAATGAGGTTGAGGTCACGCATGACCTTGGTCCAAAACCGGGCATAGAGTAAATGCAAAATCGCATGCTCAATCCCGCCAATGTACTGATCCATTGGCATCCAGTATTCATTACGATCATCAACCATGGTCTTGGCATCAGGACCGGTATACCGCATGAAATACCAAGAAGAATCTACAAAGGTATCCATGGTGTCAGTCTCGCGACGGGCTGGCTTGCCACACTTTGGACACTTGACGTTTAAAAAATCAGCCCGCTTATTTAAGGGATTGCCGCTACCGTCAGGCACACAGTCCTCTGGCAATACCACTGGTAGATCTGCTTCAGGAACAGGAACCGCACCACAACCAGGGTCCTGCTCATCACCGCAATGAATAATGGGAATCGGCGTACCCCAATATCGCTGACGAGAAATTCCCCAATCGCGTAATCGATAAGTCGTTTTAATTTCACCGATACCCATCGCTTCCAAATCTTTTGCAACCGCACTAACCGCTTCCTCATGCGACATACCATCGTACTTGCCGCTATTGAGGCATTCAACATCGTCCTTTTGCGCATACCAGTCTTGCCAACGCGTTGGATTAAACATCTCAGAAGGGCCGCGCAAAGCGATCACCTGTTTAATCGGGAGTTCGTATTTAAGAGCAAATGCAAAATCACGCTCATCATGTGCAGGCACACCCATGACCGCGCCATCACCATATGACATCAGCACATAGTTACCCACCCAAACAGGCACAGGCTCATGTGTTAATGGATGCGTGACGTATAAGCCAGTAAACATGCCTTCTTTTTCTTGAGTCGCTAAATCCGCCTCAATCACGCTGCCTGTTTTGCATTTCTCAATAAAGGCTGTCAGCTCCGGATTATTCATAGCAGCTTGCGTTGCCAACGGGTGCTCTGCTGCTACAGCGCAGAAAGTAACCCCCATGATCGTATCCGCACGCGTTGTGAAGACATATAGCTGACCATCTTGAATAAAGTTACCGTGGGCATCAGCAATTTCATGCTTAAAAGCAAAGCGTACGCCACGACTCTTGCCAATCCAATTTTGCTGCATTGTCTTGACACGCTCAGGCCAGCCTAAATTATCCAAACCGGAGAGTAATTGCTCTGCATAAGCTGTGATATTGAAGTAGTATCCTGGGATTTCACGCTTTTCAACCAAAGCACCCGAACGCCAACCGCGCCCATCAATCACCTGCTCATTTGCTAAAACTGTTTGATCAATCGGATCCCAGTTCACCACCTGAGTTTTACGATAAGCAATTCCTTTTTCCAACATCTTTAAAAACAACCACTGATTCCAGCGGTAGTAATCAGAACTACAAGTCGCGACTTCACGAGACCAGTCAATCGCCAAACCCATCGCCGCCATTTGCTTTTTCATATAAGCAATGTTGTCGTAGGTCCATTTCGCAGGGGGTACTTTATTCTGAATCGCGGCATTTTCAGCAGGCATGCCAAAGGCATCCCAACCCATTGGCATCAATACGTTATAGCCTTGCATGCGCAATTGACGAGCCATCACATCATTGATGGTGTAGTTACGCACGTGACCCATATGCAACTTACCGGATGGATAAGGCAACATTGAGCAAGCGTAATACTTTGGCTTTTGCTTACCAGCACCATCTAACGCATTCTCTGATACCTGATAGGCATGCGCACCCTCCCAATCAGCTTGTGCTGCCGCTTCAATCCTGCGGTAGTCGTAATCCTTGCTCATTTAATACAACTCTTTTCTTTTATTTTTATTGGCTAAAACTTTTTTTCAAGCGGCTTACTTACGCAACCCGAGCACATCCTGCATATCGTAAAAACCAGTCTGGTGGCTTTGCAAAAAACGTGCGGCGCGTAATGAGCCCTGAGCATAAGACTGACGACTGGAAGATTTATGACTAATCTCGATACGCTCACCATCACCAGCGAACAAAACTGTGTGATCACCGACGATATCTCCACCCCGAATCGTTGCAAACCCAATTGAGCCTGCCTTGCGTTCACCAGTATGGCCCTCACGAGCGTAGACTGCCACATCATCTAATTTCTCACCTAGTGCATCCGCAATCACTTCCCCCATCTTCAGAGCTGTTCCAGATGGTGCATCCACCTTATGACGATGATGGGCCTCAACGATCTCAATGTCATAACCCTCATGCAACATTTTGGCGGCAATCTCTAATAGCTTGAAAGTGGCATTAACACCCACACTCATATTCGGTGCAAAAACAATCCCAATTTTTTCAGCAGCCTTTTTCAACCCAGCTACCTGCTCAGCACTCAAGCCAGTAGTACCGATAATCATTTTGGTACCGGTTTGCTGCGCTACAGCTAGGTGTGCCATCGTCCCTTCAGGACGAGTAAAGTCAATTAAAAAGTCAGCGTTCGCAAGTCCTTGGGCCACATCTGCTGTAATGATGATGCCCGTTTTCTTACCTAAAAATGCGCCTGCATCTTCACCTAACTGCGGACAAAAACTATGATCAAGTGCTCCTACCAATTGCGCATCAGCACTGTTGAGCACGGCTTCAATCAGCATTCTTCCCATGCGACCGGTCGCACCAGCAATTGCAATTTTCATCATATGTTCTTCACTTCTTATCAAAGGATGCTAAAGCCCATCGCCTTAGCGTTAAACCAAACTTTTCTACTGCTTCGGCTCGCTGGCCACAGGCGCAGACTCAGCAGCAACTGGCACATTCAGTGCGCCCGGCCCCAGCACATCAGCCTGAGGAATCGGTTGTGCGTCGGGGGCTTTCTTTGAAAAACTGAAGAAATCCCAGAATGAGCTCTTACTTGCATTTGCGTCAGCGGCGGGTATCGGGGTTCCGGTAGCGAGGTTATCAGTCTTGCTAGGGACCAATAATTCTGGCTGCTGTAGGGGCGGTGTCACCGGCGCTTTATTGCTGCCAGTAATCACATCCCAGAATGAACGCTTGGTTTTTGCATAGCCATCAATTTCAGCAACTAACTCAACTTCCGTTGGTAAGGCATCGCCAGAAAATTTCGCAACCTTGTCGCCGTCAAAATAAATTGTCACACGACGATCCTTGCCAACCACCTCGCCATTACGCTTGTATTCAAAAACATAGTCCCAGCGATTGGCATGAAAGTAATCTGCCAGCAATGGTGTGCCCAGTATTTGACGAACCTGTTCTCGCGTCATCCCAAGCTTGAGCTTGGCATACTGCTCGGAAGAAATGAAGTTTCCCTGAACCACATCAGGCACATAAGGTCTAAAAACCTTATTCATCCAATTTCTCTGGGTTTCATCCACCGCTGTTGTGCACCCAGTTAGGCCAAGCAGCCCGATAAAGGCGACAGCCCAAAAACCCCGCAAAGCAGGGCTCAAAAAACGCGTAAAAAGTTGGAGGCAATTTTGCATAGCTGGCCGTATCATTAAGACATTGATTTTAGCGCCCAAAGCCATGAATACGACTCAAAACCCTACACCTGCAGATTTACGTGATATCGGCCTAAAGGCGACCGGTCCCCGCATGAAAATCTTGGACTTTTTCCACCAAAATGGTGGCACACACTTTAGCGCCGAGGATGTCTTTAACGCCCTTGCCAAAGATGACCAAGAAATCGGCTTAGCCACTGTTTATCGCGTTCTGACTCAATTTGAACAAGCTGGACTTCTGCTTCGTAGCCATTTTGAGTCCGCCAAAGGCGACAGCCGAGCGATTTATGAGCTTAATGAAGGGCAACATCACGACCACCTGGTATGCCTTGACTGTGGCCATGTGGAGGAGTTTGTAGACGAGGCGATTGAAAAACGGCAACGGGATATTGCGAAAAACTTGGGCTTTAAACTCCAAGAACACACCTTAGCCATGTATGGGCACTGTGAAAAGAAGAATTGCCGCAATAAGCAAAAATAGCCATTTTCGTAAAGATAAAGAAAAAAGACCTCAAAAAGAGGTCTTTTTCACATAAAAAATGACTTTTAACGTCTTTTAATTCACTTTACAGCCATTAAAGCCTCGGCAGCATTGAGCATTTGCACCGAATAACCCCACTCATTGTCATACCAAGCCAATACCTTCACCAACTTACCATCAGCGGAGACACGGGTTTGTGATGCATCATAAATACTAGGGCGAGGGTCATGATTAAAGTCAATTGAGACCAAAGGAAGGGTATTAAAGCCCAAAATACCTTTTAATTCACCTTCACTGGCGGTTTTCAGAATGGCATTGACCTCATCCACGCTGGTAGCGCGGCTAGCGGCAAAAGTCAGATCCACCACCGAAACATTAATCACAGGCACCCGCATCGCAAAACCATCAAAACGGCCAGCTAAAGCAGGAAGAACTAAACCGACTGCTTTGGCAGCACCGGTTTTTGTTGGAATCATGCTGCTCACAGCAGAGCGAGCGCGGCGCATATCCTTGTGATACACGTCCGTTAAGACCTGATCATTCGTAAAGGCATGAATCGTCGTCATCAAACCAGACTCAATCCCAATTTTTTCCAGCAAAGGCTTGACCAGTGGAGCCAAGCAATTGGTTGTGCAGCTAGCATTAGAAACAACTACATCGCTTGGCTTGAGGACTTGCTGATTGACACCGTAAACAATAGTTGCATCAACATCCTTGTCACCAGGAGCAGAAATCAATACTTTCTTAGCGCCCTGTTGAATATGAATCATGGCCTTTTCTTTAGAAGTGAACTTACCAGTGCACTCCAAAACCAAATCAACCCCTAGCTCACCCCAAGGTGTTTCTGCGGGATTGCGTGTGCAAAACATCTTGATGCGATCGCCATTAACAACCATGCAATCACCATCGACCTTTACTTCAGCAGGGAAACGTCCATGAGCCGAATCATATTGAGTTAAATGCGCATTAATGTCGATATCACCCATTGCGTTGATAGCAACAATCTTGATATCACGTCTAGGCTTACCATTCGCCTGATCTTCATATAAAGCACGCAACACCATGCGGCCAATACGTCCATAACCATTGATAGCGACACGAATTGTCATTTCATTCCCTTTGCTCATTTTGAATTCTTCAAATACCGCACACTACTGATTTTGCTTTTACTGATTCTCAATACATTGCTGTACTGTTTTGGCAATCTGATCGACCGTTAAACCAAAATATTCATATAACTTTCCAGCAGGCGCAGACTCACCAAAAGTATCCACACCATGAACCGCTGCGCAACCATATTTCCACCAGAAATCCGTCACACCAGCTTCGACTGCAATACGGGGCACCTTCGCGGGCAATACTTTAGATTTATAAGTAGCATCTTGTTGATCAAACACGGTAGTTGAAGGCATCGATACAACGCGAATACCTAAACCCTCTTTTTCTAAGCGCTCAGCCGTTTGCAAAGCCAAAGCTATTTCAGATCCCGTCGCAATAATGACGGCGTCAAGTTTCGCTGGTTTGGCCTCCCGCAAAACATAGCCACCCCGCGCAATCTCTTTCACTTGCTGCACGCTACGTGAAACGAATGGGCAATTTTGACGACTAAAGATCAGCGCACTTGGACCATGTTTACGCTCAATCGCTGCACCCCAAGCTACAGCGCTCTCGGTGGTATCGCAAGGACGCCATACCATCAAGTTTGGAATTAAGCGCAAGCTTGCAACATGCTCAACAGACTGGTGAGTTGGTCCATCTTCGCCCAAGCCAATGGAATCATGGGTAAAGACAAAGATGCTACGCAATTTCATCAAAGCAGCCATACGCAAGGCGTTACGACTGTAATCGGAGAAGGTCAAGAAGGTGCCGCCAAATGGAATATAACCGCCATGTAGCGCAATGCCGTTCATGATGGCGCTCATACCAAATTCACGAACACCATAATTAATATGATTACCCCACTGATTGGCGCGCACAGGTTTACAAGCGCTCCAATTCGTTAAATTTGATCCCGTCAAATCTGCTGAACCACCCATAAACTCGGGTAGTGCTGGCGCTAAAGCTTCGATGGCATTTTGACTGGCTTTACGAGTAGCAATAGTTTCTGCTTTCGCTTGACAGGTCTTTAAGTAGGCATCGAGTGTCGCTGAAAAATCTTTTGATAACTCACCTTGCATACGACGCTGCAACTCCATTGCCAATTCAGGATATTTATTTTTATAAGCCTGAAAAGCCTTATTCCATTCATGCTCAACAGCTTGCCCGCGCTTCTTAAAATCCCATGCTGCATAGATATCCTTCGGAATTTCAAAGGGGGCATATGGCCAATTTAATGCAAGCCGAGTTGCGGCAATTTCATCTGCACCTAAAGGTGAGCCATGGACCTTGTCGCTGCCCGCCATATTAGGCGAGCCTTGTCCAATCGCAGTTTTGCAACAAATCAACGTTGGCTTATCGCTTTGCTTAGCTAGTGCAATCGCTGCAGCAACCGCTTCGGCATCGTGACCATCTACTGCACGAATCACATTCCAACCATAAGCCTCAAAACGTTTTGGGGTATCTTCATTAAACCAAGAAACCACCTTGCCATCAATGGAGATCCCGTTGTCATCCCACAAAGCAATTAATTTATTTAATTTGAGAGTGCCCGCTAGGGAGCACACTTCATGACTGATGCCCTCCATCAAACATCCATCACCCAGAAACACATACGTATGGTGATCAACAATATTGTGGCCTGGGCGATTAAATTCTTCCGCTAATAATTTTTCCGCAAGAGCCATGCCAACCGCATTCGAAATGCCTTGACCCAAAGGACCGGTAGTTGTTTCAACACCAGGAGTGATGCCGTACTCTGGATGCCCTGGAGTCTTGCTATGCAATTGCCGAAAATTTTTCAGTTCATCAATGGGTAAATCGTAGCCAGTGAGATGTAAGAGCGCGTAGAGCAACATCGAGCCATGGCCATTTGACAAAACAAAACGGTCACGATTTATCCAGTGCGGATCTGTGGGATTGTGTTGTAAATGCTCATTCCACAGCCCGACTGCGATATCCGCCATACCCATCGGCATACCAGGGTGACCAGAGTTGGCTTGTTGAACTGCATCCATGGACAGAGCGCGGATAGCGTTGGCCATGCGAATTTGAAGGTTTGACATCGTAAAAATGGTCTCGAGGAAAATAAATTGGCTATATTTCAGTAATGCCTCAATTTTATCTTCCCGGGCCATGGGAAATCCAAAAGCCAACCCCCCTCACCCCTGAGGTAGCCCATCATTTGCGCGTACGACGCATACAAGTCGGTGAAACCTTCCCTGTATTTGATGGAAAAGGCCAAATTGCGCAGGCTGAGCTCCTTTCCTTGGGCAATAAATCGGGTGAAGCCCTGCTCACTGAGATACAACGAGATACCCACCGGGAGACGCCCTATGCCATTACCCTTGCTCAAGGCCTGGCTGGCGGTGACAAGATGGACTGGATTGTTGAAAAGGCCATTGAGACCGGTGCACAAAATATTGCCCCATTGCAATGCGAGCGCTCTGTCATCAAGCTAAGTGGTCCCAATAATGCGGAGCGGGCGCGCAAACGCTTAGGCCACTGGCAAGGGATTGTTCAGGCCGCCTGTGAACAGTGTGATCGCACCGTACTAGCCAATATTGAGCCTATTCAAAGCTTTGAGTCCTATCTTCAGAATCCACCAACCAGCTTAAAGTTACTTTTAAGCCCCGAGGCTACTGTCAGCATGGAATCCATCCTCACTGAGTTGCCACCTCAAGACATTATTTTGATGATTGGACCGGAAGGTGGGCATACCCCCGAAGAAGAGGCTGCCGCGCAAATCGCCGGGTATCAAATCGTATCCCTAGGGGCACGAGTTCTGCGCACCGAAACTGCGGGCCTGGTTGCTATTTCTGTTGTTAATACACTTTGGAGCCCTGAAATACAAAAGCGCCTCAAATAGAGGCGCTTTGTGCAAGGCTAAAGCCAGGTATTTTTAAGCGAAAGAGTAAAACACGCGATACGGCGTACGACGTTCTGCCCAAAAATCCACGGCATCACGGAATACATCTAACAAAGTTTCGCGAGCCTCTTTGTCAAATTTCTGTGTGCAAGGTAAACCCTCTAAAACCACCACAAAACCTGGCTGAGGGCCCGATTTATCTACCAGAGTAGTCAAAGCATCGAGCAAAGGATCGTAATTCTTAGCTTGCTGCTTGGTTAGAGAATAAGCATTGGCAATCGACTCTAATACCTCACCCTTAGTCATTGCATGTGCGCAACTAGCGTAAATAAAGTGCTGACCCAACTCGGTAGCGGCTTCTTGCAAGTCTGGCGTACGGAATGCACGAATAGATTGAACGATATTAGGGCGCACACTGCGCAACATAGCCGGTGGTCCGGCATCACGAACGGCCAAAGCGGCACGCCAAGTAGCTGTCACTTTTTTCCCCGACACTTGATTTGCTGCATAAGTTTGTAAACGAGATAAACCGCCCTGAGCGTAGATGTTGGCAGCGGATGATTCAGTTTCGAGACGATCGTTGCTATCCCAACTTTCAGCGCGGCTATGTTCGTCAAAGCTGGCTGTAGTGCTGTTTTCAGAGCGATTATTCATGATGGGTGCTAGGTTACCCCTAACAGCCGATCAAATCAAGCCCAAATACAGTGCATTTTATATAACCATTTGATTTATATAGGAATAATATATGTAAGTTATCACTAACTTACATATATTATGAGCCCTTAAGAAATGCCTCTGGCATTGCTTGCCGCCTCTACAACCGCCAAAGTAGTCACATTCACAATACGGCGCACTGTTGCCGCTGGAGTCAGAATATGAATCGGTTTAGCTACACCTAAGAGCAGTGGGCCAATCGCAATCCCGTTGCCGGCAGCAGTCTTTAACAAGTTGTATGAGATGTTCGCCGCATCAATATTGGGTAGCACTAATAAATTTGCATCTCCCTTCAGTGTTGAAGAGGTGACTGCGCCAGCCCGAATCGTTTCATCAAGCGCGCTATCACCATGCATTTCACCATCAACTTCTAATGTAGGATCGGCAATCCGCAATAAAGCTAGCACCTCGCGCATCTTCACTGCTGAAGGTGCATTGCTTGAGCCAAAATTTGAATGCGAGAGTAAGGCGACTTTTGGAGCCAACCCTAACTTACGCATTTCACTTGCAGCCATCAACGTTAATTCCGCTAATTGCTCTGCAGATGGATCAATGTTGATATGCGTATCCACCAGGAATACTTGTCTGCCTGGCAAAATCAAGCCGGACATTGCACCATACACATTTGCTCCCGATTCCTTACCAATCACCTCATCCACATACTTGAGGTGAGTTGCCGAGTTGCCAACCGTGCCACAAATCATGCCGTCAGCCATACCCTTGCTAATCAGAATAGAACCGATAAGACTATTGCGTCGACGCATCTCCAGCTTGGCGAAAGATTCTGTAACACCTTTGCGCTCCGTGAGAGCCAAATAGGTTTGCCAAAAATCACGGTAGCGTGGATCATTCTCAGGATTAACAATCTCAAAGTCATCGCCAGCTTTCATTCGCAAGCCGAACTTACCGATGCGATGCTCAATGACAGCAGGACGACCAATCAAAATAGGTGTCGCCAGATGCTCATCAATAATGATTTGTACCGCACGCAAGACACGCTCATCTTCGCCTTCCGCGAAAACAATGCGTTTTTGATTAGCAGGCACCCGCTTAGCAATACTGAACAATGGCTTCATCAAAGTGCCAGAGTGGTACACAAATTGCTGCAACTGATTGCGATACGCATCAAAATCTTTGATTGGACGCAATGCAACACCATCATCCATTGCGGCTTGCGCAACAGCTGGGGCAATGACGGTAATCAAACGCGGATCAAATGGTTTTGGAATTAAGTACTCAGGACCAAAAGTAAGGTTTTCAATACCGTAAACAGAAGCAACCACTTCGCTTTGCTCGGCCTGCGCCAACTCTGCTACCGCCTTAACTGCAGCGACTTCCATGCCACGGGTGATCGTGGTAGCGCCAACATCCAAGGCACCACGGAAGATGAAAGGAAAACACAAGACGTTGTTGACCTGATTTGGATAGTCCGTTCGACCAGTAGCCATAATCGCATCAGGACGAACTTGTTTTACTTCTTCCGGCAGAATCTCGGGTGTTGGATTTGCCAAAGCATAGATCAATGGCTTATCCGCCATCTTCTTAACCATGTCTTGCTTGAGCACTCCACCAGCTGAGAGACCCAGGAAAATATCAGCGCCTTCGATTGCTTCCGCTAAGGTGCGCAGAGAGGTTTCTTGGCAGAACGGCTCTTTCTCAGGATCCATTAATTCTTTACGACCCTTATAAGCCACTCCCGCCAAATCGGTTACCCAAATATTTTTACGCGGAATACCCAGATCAACCAAGAGATCTAAACACGCAAGAGCAGCGGCACCAGCGCCTGAAGTTACCAACTTCACATTGGCAATATCTTTACCAACTACTTTTAAACCGTTCAGAATGGCCGCAGCCACCACAATTGCAGTGCCATGTTGATCATCATGAAAAACCGGGATCTTCATGCGCGCTTGCAACTTGCGCTCGACTACAAAACAATCGGGAGCTTTAATGTCCTCTAAATTGATACCACCAAAGGTTGGCTCAAGGGCTGCAATAATTTCCACTAACTTATCGGGATCATTTTCATTGACCTCGATATCGAACACATCAATACCAGCAAATTTCTTAAACAGAACCGCCTTACCTTCCATCACCGGCTTACTTGCCAGCGGCCCAATATTTCCCAAACCCAATACTGCGGTGCCATTAGTAATCACACCCACGAGATTGCCACGCGCCGTGTATTTAAATGCATTGGCTGGATCTTTCACGATCTCTTCACAAGGCGCTGCTACACCGGGCGTATAGGCCAAAGCTAAATCGCGTTGATTGGTGAGCTGTTTGGTCGGGGCAATTTCTATCTTGCCGGGAGTTGGGAACTCGTGATATTGAAGGGCGGCTTCTCTCAAAGCGGCAATTTGCTGTTCTTTACTAGTGCTTGACTGTGTCATTCGTAAACTCATTAAGACGTCTTTAAGGCTCTCATTCTATTCCTCTCAGATGCCAAACTGACAAGAGCCATAAAATGGGGCATGCATTCTGATCTTGGTGAATTCGAGCTGATCCAGCGTTTTTTTCAAACGCGGGCAATGGCTGCGCTGGCCCAAGATAATCAACATATTCTGCTGGGGATTGGAGATGACTGCGCGTTAATTGAACCCAACCCCCAAGAACACATTGCAATCACTAGCGACATGCTGGTAGAAGGCAGACACTTTTTTGCCGATGCCAATCCGCAGTGGCTTGGTCACAAAGCGCTTGCGGTAAACCTCTCAGACCTTGCCGCAATGGGTGCAAAGCCGCTTGGCTTTACTTTGGCTGTTGCACTGCCGCATGCAAATTCAGCATGGCTAAATGCATTTTCCAATGGTCTATTTGCCCTTGCTCAAGAATTTTCTTGCCCTCTCATTGGCGGTGACACGACTCGTGGCCCGCTCAACATCTGCATCACAGCCTTTGGCAGTATTCCAACTGGAAAAGCCATTCGCAGATCAGGGGCAATTGTGGGTGATGACATTTGGGTCTCCGGCTCAGTAGGTGATGCAAGACTAGCTCTTGCTGCACTGCGTCAAGAGCTAACCCTTTCCAACCTAGAGCTGCAAACCATTCAAGCAAGCTTGCATCAACCGACGCCTCGCATTAATTTGGGTATGGCATTAAGAGATCTAGCTCACTCTGCAGTAGATATTTCAGATGGCCTGTTTGGTGATCTCAAGCATATCCTTGAAGCATCACAAGTCGATGCACAAGTATTTCTGGAGCAACTCCCAAAATCAGCCATCCTCAAAAAACAAGAGCGAGCCATTCAAAATCAATTTGCCGCAAACGGAGGAGATGATTACGAGCTTTGCTTTACCGCCCCCGCAGATAAGCATGATCAGATTCGCGAGCTCGGCAAAGCCTTATCACTTAACTTGACAAGAATCGGTAGCATTACAGCCATGACATCCCTCACACCCAAGCTGCAGATCTTTGACGAACAACAAACATTGCTCAGCGACACTGAGACAGCTCCATTCCTAAAATCCTTTGACCATTTCAAATGACGCAAGAGCTCAAAATCAATTCATCCATTGAACCGACTGCTAAATGGGTGTTTAGCAGGTTCGAGCGCATGCTGGCATTTGGTCTTGGCACTGGACTAAGCCCCATTGCTCCAGGAACTGTAGGCACGCTATGGGCATGGGCAGTCTTTTTACTTGGCTCCTATTTTCTCTCTATTGAGTCTTGGCTGTGGCTGATTGCCTGTGGCAGTTTGCTAGGTTGCTGGGTTTGCGGCAAGGTGAGTGAAGAGTTGGGTAAAAAAGATTATGGTGGAATTGTTTGGGATGAAATTTTGGCTTTTTGGCTGATACTCGCTATAGTGATGCCCGCAAACCTCGTGACACAAACTTTCGCCTTTGCACTCTTTCGCTTTTTTGATGCTGTCAAGCCTGGTCTTATTGGTGTAATTGATCGTCACTTTAAAAATCTTGAAAATCAAAACTCCATCACACCTTCCAGTCCAAAAGAAATTCTCTGGCGAGGATTTGGCATCATTGTCGATGACTTTGCCGCAGCTTTTTTTACACTCCTGATCATCGTGCTGAGCCAAACATTATTGAAATATTTTTCATGATCAATCAACTTGACCTGACCCAACAGCTTGCCCAGATTCTTATTCAACGACACTGGAAAATCGCGCTGGCCGAATCATGCACTGGCGGTCTTGTTAGCGCCCGCTTAACGGAGCTCGCAGGCTCAAGCGAGTGGTTTGAGCGAGGTTATGTTACTTATAGCAATCAAGCCAAAATAGACTGCCTTGGAGTTCCCAACGCAACTCTTGAAAGATTTGGGGCGGTCAGCGAGGAAGTCGCTAGGAGCATGGTCCAGGGCGCCCAAAAGAATGCGGGGGTTCAAGTGGCCATTGCCATTACTGGGATTGCAGGACCGACCGGAGGCTCACCAGAAAAACCCGTGGGAACTGTTTGTTTTGGCTGGGCCATTGACGAAAAATGGATTTGTAAAACGGCGCACTTTATCGGCGATCGTCAGGCAGTGCGTGAGGAAGCGTGCGACTACGCGCTGTCGGAACTACTGGCACTACTGCAATAAAACGAATTACTTCATCCATCCTTTGTGATGGAAATACCAAAGCGGAATGATCGCTGAAATCATCATCGCCACGATCGCCATTGGGTAGCCCCAGGTAGTATCGAGCTCAGGCATATGACGATAGTTCATTCCCCAGATACTCGCCAGCAAAGTTGGCGGCATCAAGGCTACCGAGACCACCGAGAAGATCTTGATGATCTTACTTTGGTTCAAGTTAATAAAACCCACGGTTGCATCCATTAAGAAGTTAATCTTATCGAACAAAAATGCGGTGTGGTTTTCTAAAGAGTCAATGTCGCGCAAAATCTGGCGTGCCTCTTCTTGCTGTTCATCTGAAAGCAATTTGCTGCGCATCAAAAAAGATAATGCACGGCGGGTATCCATCACATTGCGACGAATACGGCCATTGGTATCTTCTTCTTTGGCAATTGTTTCGAGCACTTCTTCTGCATCAGCATCATTGATGTCATCCGATAAAACTCGCTTACCAGCTTGCTCAAGATTTTCATAAACCTCTTCTAGCGCGTCAGCAGAATACTCGGCATCTGTTGAATACAAATCCAACAAAACATCTTTTGCATTGCTCACCGAGCCAGGGCGCAGACGCGCGCGTAAACGCACCAAGCGGAACACCGGCAAATCTTCATCATGAATCGAAAATAAGACTTGCTTAGTCATCACAAAAGCGACCCGCACGTTGCGAGAAGTTTCCTCTTCATCCAAGAGGAAGTCAGTTCGAATATGCAGGTGGCCATCATCAGCCTCGAAATATCGGGCAGATGCCTCTAAGTCGCCCAAATCATCTAATTCAGGCAAAAGCACGCCGAAAGCTTCCTTAATCCACAGCAGCTCCTCTTCTTCTGGGTCAACGACGTCGATCCAAATCGGGTTGGAATACTGCAACAATTCATTGCGATCTTCGACTTGCTCTTGAGAGAGGCGGCCATTTTGCAGGACGAACAAGTTGATCATGGTGAACTCCTAAGGAATGTGCGCTAGTTTATCCTATAGATCATGACAGTTTCACTAAAATAAGCTCAAATCCAATGAACTCCAGCTCAAATTCCTTTACCCAGCAACTCCAATCCGCATGGGCTTCCCAGGGCAGCATGTTGTGCGTTGGGTTTGACCCCGATCCCAAGCGCTTACCCCAAGCATTACAAGGAAAGCCCGACGGAATCTTTGAGTTTTGTCGGGAGATCGCCGATGCAACTGCCGACCTCGTCTGCTCCTTTAAGCCCCAGTTTGCCTACTTTGCATCCCAAAGAGCCGAGGCTCAACTTGAGAAACTGATTGGCCACCTGAAGACCCACCATCCCAAGATTCCAGTGATTCTTGATGCGAAGCGTGGAGATATTGGCAGTACCGCTGAACACTATGCCCTTGAGGCCTTTGAACGCTACGGTGCAGATGCTGTCACCGTAAATCCTTATATGGGCTTTGACTCGGTAGAGCCTTATTTAAAACATACTGGCAAAGGGGTCATTGTTCTGTGCCGAACATCAAACCCAGGCGGCTCAGACCTGCAATTCTTAAACATCGCCCCCAAGGGTGAACCGCTGTATTTGCATGTCGCTAGACTAGCTGCTGAAAAGTGGAATGCCTCAGGTCAAATTAGCCTCGTGGTTGGTGCAACCTTCCCAGAAGAAATCGCCAAGGTACGAGCCGTTACCGGAGAAATGCCTTTACTCATACCGGGCATTGGGGCACAAGGTGGCGATATCGAAGCTACAGTGAAAGCGGGCGGTATCCCGAACCAGCCGGGGGCCGGCATGATGATTAACTCCTCGCGAGCAATTTTGTATGCCAGCTCAGGAGCTGACTTTGCTCAGGCTGCCAGAAAAGTTGCGCAAGATACCCGTGATGCCTTACGGGCTGCGAGCATCGCCCGGTAAATACCATGCAATAGACTAGCGAGCTCCAGAATGATCTCTAGGGACTGGAGCTAATGCTACGCGATCCATATTCTCCAAAATAAAATCCTGGCGTGTTGGGAAGTGAATATTAGCTTTACGACAATACTGAACCTTATCAAAACATTTTGGCGCGGGCAAAGCAGAAGCCAAAGCAGCAGCTTGCTCCCGACTTAATGCAGCGGGCGTAGTAACGAAATAATGCTTAGCAGCTGCCCCCACTCCAAAGACCCCTTCACCCCACTCTACCGAATTGAGATAGATCTCAAATAAGCGTTGTTTGGATAAGATTAATTCGAGCAAGCCTGTAATGACCAACTCTTGCCCCTTGCGGAAATAATTTTGCTCTGAGGAGAGGAATAAATTTTTAGCCAACTGCTGGGTAATGGTTGAGCCCCCTCGCAATGCCACTTTAGATTTACCAGCAAGCCGCTGATTTTTCTCCCAGGCTTTTTGCATATCCTCAACCCGGACTCCTTTGTGCTGAAAAAAGATATCGTCTTCGCTAACCAGCACCGCCCGTTTTAAATTGGCCGAAATATTGTTGTACGCAACCCAGTCAGACTGAATAGGGCATGACCAATGCCAACTACATAAACGCCAGCGCTCCGCTCTCTGAAAAGCAGTGCTCATAGGATTTAATGTTGACCATAATCCAATCTGAATAGCAAAGTAGGCTTGCATGGCAAACAAACCACACAAAATGCATTTGCTGAAATAACTAAGCCAGCGCATCCAGAATGCCTTAGCCAAGCAGACTAACGACGTAGCTCAAGTAAGACTGCACGAGGATCAATTGACACATCAGGCCCACGCCAAATCAGAAAAGCATCGGCAGCTTGCTCAACCAACATTCCAAGCCCGTCGCTCACACGTGCCCCCTGATGAAGTGCCTGCTGCATAAAAGCAGTCGTTTTGCCGTACACCATTTCATAGGCAAATGAACTTGGAACAAAAACACGCGCTGCCGCCACCTTAGTCAATGGCGATTCATCGCCCAAGCCTGCGGCAGTAGCGTTGATCACCAGATCAAAAGCCTGAGGAGTCATAGCCGAATCCTCTAAGGCCAGCAAGTCACAAGAAGCTATACCAACATGGTGCGCCTGCGCCTTCTCCGTAAAGAGTGCTACCAACTCTTGCGCCTTGGCATTTGAGCGGTTCGCAATGACCAACTGTTGGGGCAATTGCTCCAACAAAGGGCCAATGACACCACGAGCTGCGCCACCCGCACCCAAGAGCAATACCCGCGCACCCTTAATGCGTACACCCTGCGCCAAAATATCTCGCACTAAGCCAGCCCCATCCGTGTTATCACCACAGACTTTTCCATTGTGCAGATATAAAGTATTGACAGCCCCAGCAAGTTCAGCACGCGGGCTTAAAACATCAGCAAATGATTGGGCATCTAATTTAAAGGGCACTGTGACGTTCAAGCCTTTACCGCCAGCTCCAAAGAAAGTTTTTGCAGCCTGCGCAAATCCACCAAGCTCAACCTGCAATCTACCGTAATGCATTACCTGCTTGGACTGCTTGGCAAAGCGCTGGTGAATCGCTGGTGATTTGCTATGCGCAATGGGATTGCCGACGACAGCATAGACATCCACACCAGGAAACTGGCTGGGATCAGTATGCAGATCGTGAGTGTGTATGGAGTTCATATTCCCTACAGAATAAGGCAATTTCTTGATTTCTAGTCATGACGTAACTCTAGGCGATCGGCACTATCACGCGTAAAGTCAAAAGTTGAAATCCAATCAAGTACATCAATCTGATTTTTCATCTCCGCTGGAAAAGCCCCAAATGGCGCCGAAGCTCGCACTATTGCTAAAGCCTGTCGATCTAATTCTGGGTTACCAGAGCTTCGCCCAATACTTAAACCATCTTTGCCTTGAGCATTACTAGTAATGCGGCCTTGGGCATCCACACTGACCACAATCACCAAACTCCCGTACAAAGGTCGGCCATTGGCACGCGGGAAAAAAGTACTGCCGTAAATCTCGATTTTTCGGCGCATTGCGTCGTAATACTGT
Source organism: Burkholderiaceae bacterium (assembly GCA_947452625.1). Taxonomy (GTDB): domain Bacteria; phylum Pseudomonadota; class Gammaproteobacteria; order Burkholderiales; family Burkholderiaceae; genus Polynucleobacter. Next base: position 10,712 of record CANGEC010000007.1, on the reverse strand, counting down.
GCAAAGGCAACTGCTTTAGTACTTGAACCCGTTAATACCCTGCGACGAGACCCGCGACTGTCGAGCTGTAGTCGCTTTGCCAATTCAGCTTCAAATGAATTTAAGGTCGAGATAAGTTTTTGCTCATCACCACTTCTACGCCCACCTGAGAACGCCTTTGCTACATCCATTTTGGCCAGCATCTGCTTTTGCTGTTTTTCCAAAACCTCCAGCTGGGCTTGTGCACCCAAGCGAGCACGATGCACTGCCGTGGCATCTTGTGCGACTTCATTACCACCGCCCTGCAAATCTGCTTGGGCCAATTTAGTTGCTTGCTTTGGAGCGGTGACATGGCTGCCATTTACCAGGACTACGCTCAGCGGAGTATTTAAACGACGACTCTGTATCTCACTCATCCCCCAGCGAAAAGATAGAAAAATCATGTGTGCCAGAATCGACAAGCAAAGCGCAAGACGAAAAGGATAGCGGCGCCAGGTTTTACTCCAAAAGCGGGCAATTCTATCGAAGCTATCGAGCTTTAACAAGCTAGCTGGCGCTAACATCATCCTCAGGAACCTCTGAAACGGGTTCATGATCAGCTTTGGGGGCATCCAAAGACTCAATCTGTAAAACCCTCACTCCCGCACTTAACTGCAGTAAATCGATATCAGACACAAGCACTTCAGCACGAGTCATGCGTGGATGCGAAGCTAACTCAGGAATGGGCAAGTGCAAAGGAATGGGTTCAACCCTGGACATGCCTTCTTTTAAATGACGCACATGAACTCGCTTAGGCACTTCATCTTGAGCAATCCAACGCAAACACCAATATTTTTCTAAACGATCTTGATATTCACCATAGGCTTGATAACAAGACTCAAAATCTGCAGCTATACCCATCAGGGTAGCATCACGTGGTGGAAATGGTGCCACCATCTTGGCAGTGACACCATGCTTAGCCAAGGCAATAAGTTGCCATTGATTAACTAAATCAGAATAGCGTCGCAAAGGGGACGTACACCATGCGTAGTAATCTAATCCCAAACCTTCGTGTGGGCCTGGGGTAGTTTGCATTCTTGTCCGCAAAGGTCCCCAGCCCTTTTGAGTACGAAATAGTCCAGGCAAGCCATGATCAGCTAATAACTTTCCAGAAGCACTATTGCAGTAAATCATCCACTCGGCCACGATCGTATCCAGAATAGATCCACGTTGCCGGGGGCTGATCTCGACCCGCTCAACACCATTCACTACTGTAATTTGAAAATGAAAGTCTCTTGCCAAGGCATTGGGATCAATCACCCCCAATTGTTCAGCACGTAAGCCATTGGCAATACGCTTTTCTTGACGCAGTGCATGCAGATGCTTTGCAGACTGCCACAAAATTGCCAATTCTTGACGATAGGGGTAGTCACTCCGCTCTTCAAGCAAACTCGCTTCGCTGACCTTGTCTTCAAGATGTTCAAGCCGCAAGTTAGCAGCAATGGGCACTAACTCTGCACGCATCTGTAAGGTATCACTAATCACTTGGCCTACAGAATCAATATCGACGTAAATAGATAATGCAGGCCGTGCCTCGCCCTCATCCAAGGAGAATTGCGTAATCACTGCATCAGGGAGCATCGTAATTTTGTCACCCGGAAAATACACAGTCGACATTCGGGCGCGTGCCACTTGATCCAGCGGGCTATCCTTAACAATCACCAAACCGGGTGCAGCAATATGCACACCAATACGATGGGCGCCATTGGCTAATGCCGTCACGGACAGAGCATCATCAATTTCGGTAGTACCAGAATCGTCAATTGAGAAAGCCTGAACCTGAGCCACTTCTAATTGCGCTAATGCGGCTGCATAGGCAGCTTGATCAACCACCATGGCAACATCATGACCTGCGCCATGAGGAAAGTGCGCTTTAAGAAAAAGGCCCTGGTGGTAGTCCAAGGGACTCTCAATCGCGCCGCAACGAATCATCAGTTTCGGAGGAGATTCACCAGTTTCTGTGCACGCCGCAATCAAGGCCTTATAAGCCAAAGTATTTTTATCAGGAGAAAAAAGTAATTGCCTTGCTTGAGATTTCAGCGCTTCTGGAAATACTCCAGCAATAAGGTCCTCCTGCCAAAGCGTTTGTTGCTCTAATTCTTGTTTCTTGCGCTCAATGGCCGCTAAGCCAGCCTGCAACTGTTCAAGTGGAGCTCGCTGAAAACGGCCACGCCCCTTGCGTCGAAAGAAAATTGGTGCGCCTTGCAAAGCAATTGCCAAAGAAACTTGCTGTGTAATGTTCGCCTGACTGCCAAAATATTCTTGTGAAACATCAATCAGACCAAACTCTTCTTTTGGCGCACAATCCCACAGCAACTGCAAATCAATTTCACTCGATAAAGTTGCCGCATCATCCATCACTAGTTTGGGATCGGGATTCTCAAACCGCACCCACACTTCTTTTGCTTTGAGCTTAATCTTTTTGCCAGATAAGCTGGTCGCCTGCCATGATTCCGCATCTCCAGAGCCAGATGCGGACTGGACTGTAGCGATCTTAATATCGCCACCCTCCTCATATAGAAGATGCATACTTAAAGGGATATTCCGCCACTGGCCTCAAGTGCTACGCCATTGACATAACTCGCCTCGTCACTTGCCAAAAATAAATAGACGTTCGCCATTTCCTCGGGAGTACCAAGACGACCCAGCCAGCTGCGTCTCTCAATATCTTTCAAAATATTCTCGGGCATCGCCTTCACCATCTCGGTAGCGATAAACCCAGGACACACAGCATTTACTCGAATACCCTTTGGACCCAATTCTCGTGCCCAAGTCTTGGTAAATCCAATCACACCAAATTTCGTTGCTGAATAATTTGTTTGACCAAAATTTCCATAAACACCAACGACACTTGAAGCATTCACAATCGCACCAGAGCCCGCATCCAGCATATGTGGCACGATCAATTGGGTGCAATTAAAAACCCCTTTCAGATTGACATCGATCACCGTATCAAATTGTGCCTCTGTCATTTTGACTAAGCGTGCATCTTGCGTAATGCCGGCGTTATTAATCAAAATATCGATACGGCCATGCTGTTGCATGATTTGATCTACTGCCGCTTGAATGCTACCCCGATCAGTTACATTGACTACATAAGCTTGCGCACCAGGAATCCTAGCCGCAGCAGCCTGCACTGCATCTGGATTCACATCTGCAATCATGACCTTAGCGCCTTCCTGTGCAAAGCGTTGAGCAGTTGCAAATCCAATACCTTTTGCAGCGCCGGTGATGATCGCGACCTTATCTTGTAATCTTTTGCTCATTTTTTATCCTTTAATGCCTTCAATATTTTTTGATGTACACCACCAAAACCACCATTACTCATAACCAAAATATGATCGCCAGGCTTTGCTTCGTTAGCTACGGCTTCGACCAAGCGGTCAAGATCATTAAACGCTAATGCCTGCTTTGCATCCTTTGTATTGAGTGGCGCTAGAACTTCAGCCAGGTCCCACCCTAAAGACTCTTTGCCTGAGTCGGCACCAAAGGCAAACACCCTATCAGCTTCACGCAAGCTATCCGGTAATTGCGCCTTCATGACTCCAAGCTTCATCGTATTAGAGCGAGGCTCCAATACAGCCAAAATCCGTGCCTTACCGACGCGACGACGCAAACCATCCATCGTAGTAGTGATTGCCGTTGGATGATGCGCAAAGTCGTCATACACCGTAATGTCATTGCTCACCCCAATCGTCTCCAGACGACGTTTGACATTCTTAAATACAGCGAGTGCCTTAGCGGAATCCTCCGGGGAAATACCAATGTGATTTGCAGCTGCAATAGCGGCCAGTGCATTGAGCTGATTATGTCTACCCATTACCCCCGAATCAGGTGACCACCTAACGCTGGCGACTTCCTTGCCACCCTGAAGCACAGTAAACCCATCGCCTGCCTGAGAAATCATGGACCATTCGTTTTGAGAATCTTGCCCAAAGCGCTCTACCGGCGCCCAAGCACCACGCGCAATCACCCTTTCTAATGCAGACTCTTCACCATTGACTACCAATAAACCAGCACTTGGAACGGTACGCACTAGATGGTGAAATTGCGTTTCAATTGCGGCGAGATCGGCAAAGATATCGGCATGATCAAACTCTAGGTTATTCAATAAAGCTGTACGGGGACGATAGTGCACAAACTTGCTGCGCTTATCAAAAAATGCCGTGTCGTATTCATCCGCTTCAATCACAAAATACTGACTCTCACCTAAGCGTGCCGATACTGAAAAATTGAGCGGAACTCCCCCAATTAAATATCCAGGTTGATAGCCATTAAATTCCAAGATCCATGTCAACATGGCTGAAGTTGTCGTCTTGCCATGAGTACCCGCTACTGCCAACACATGCCTACCAAATAAAACTTGCTCACCAAGCCATTGAGGGCCGGATGTATACGGGAGACCCTGATTGAGAATCGCCTCCATCAAAGGATTACCCCGCGACACCACATTGCCAATCACAAATAAGTCGGGCATTGTCTCAAGCTGTAATAATTGCTCAGGTGAATAACCCTCGATGAGCTCAATCCCTTGCGCTTCAAGCTGAGTACTCATTGGTGGATAGACATTGGCATCACAGCCAGTAACGCGATGTCCCGCTTGACGGGCGATTGCGGCGATGCCACCCATGAAAGTACCGCAAATGCCCAAGATATGTATATGCATTGGCGAATTTTAGCGAAGGAGTTGCCATGAACCGCAGACAATGGATTGTCATCCTCGGAATTAGCTGCTTAGCACTCCTTGCCGGCATCTATAGCTCCCCTTGGATTTCTAAAACGGGGCTGGCTAGCGAGCCTGCTGTTAAAGCCTTTTTTGCTAATGAGTGGCAATCACCCGACGGAAAACCTCTAGATCCCAAAGATTGGCAAGGGAAAGTATTAGTCGTGAACTTTTGGGGGTCCTGGTGTCCGCCATGCGTTGATGAAATGCCCGAACTAGAGAAACTGCAGCGGGAATTTTCTAATCAAAATGTGTTATTTGTTGGCATCGCAATCGATTCACCCTCTAACGTACGTGAATTTCTTAAAAAAACACCAGTTTCCTACCCGATTGCTATGGGTGGGATGAACGGCAGCCAAATATATAAAGCGCTTGGCAATAACCAAGCTGCGCTGCCCTTCACCGTTCTCATTACCCCCGCAGGAAAAGTGACCTTCTCGAAGTTAGGGAGAATAAGCGAAGATGAGGTCAGAAAAAGCATTAAATCGGCTTTATAAGCGACTTTAAAGATACTTAAGCAATATTTACTCAATCCACTTTCAATCAATATGCTTAATTTTTAAGCATATTCCGTGGTAAATCTCTGTAAATTATTAAATCCAAGGGCTCAATTTAGAAAGTGCTCGTTAATTCTGAAGGTATACTGCTAGGGTGTTTTATCGAGTAGTATTTTCATAAAACAAGCAGTTGTAGCCGAAAAGCCTAATTAACTTATTGATACTTAACTGCCTCTAAAAATATCGATCTATGTCGAAAAATACTTCAATTCTCGTAATTCAAGGTCCAAATCTCAATCTACTGGGCACCCGCGAACCCGAGGTTTATGGCCGAACTACCCTAGCGGACATCCACCAAAAGCTCGGTGAAATCGCTAAAGCTGATGCTGTTGAACTTGCCACCTTTCAAAGCAATCATGAAGGTGAGTTGATTGACCGTATTCAACAAGCGAAACAGGATGGAGTGGATTTCATCATCATCAATCCAGGTGCTTTTACCCATACCAGCGTCGCCTTAAGGGATGCCCTGGCTGGTGTTGCTATTCCATTTACTGAAGTCCATTTATCCAATATTCATCAACGCGAAGAATTTCGCAAACACTCTTATCTATCAGATATAGCTACCGGAGTGATTTGCGGACTGGGCGCGATTGGTTATGAATTAGCCCTTCAAGCAGCAATTTCACGTCTAAAAATTTAAAGAATCATAAGAGAGGAAGCACTTCCATGGATCTTAGAAAGCTCAAAACCCTGATTGACCTCGTTTCAGAATCAGGCATCTCTGAATTAGAAGTTAACGAAGGTGAAGATCGCGTCCGCATTGTGAATGCGGGATCCGGCGTAAGCCATGCGGGTCATCAGGTGGTTTATGCAAATCCGGCACCAGCACCGTTGCAGGCAGCATCTGCAGCCCCAGCTAGCGAAGTTGCTCCGGCCCCAGCCGCTGAAGCACCCGCCGCCGAAACTGGCTTTGTGGCTCGCTCACCAATGGTTGGCACTTTTTATCGCGCGCCCAACCCTGAAGCTCCTGACTTTGTAAAAGTTGGGGATACCGTGGCCGTTGGACAAACACTTTGCATTATTGAAGCGATGAAACTGCTCAATGAGATCGAAGCAGAAAAAGCCGGTGTGATTAAACAAATTTTGTGTGAAAACGGCCAGGGCGTTGAATTTGATCAACCCCTATTCATCATCGCTTAATGTTTCATAAGCACCTCTCATTTACCTTACCTAACTCAGAGCCGACATGTTCGATAAGATTCTGATTGCCAATCGAGGGGAAATTGCCCTTCGCATCCAACGCGCATGTCGCGAGTTGGGCATTAAAACCGTAGTGGTGTATTCAACTGCAGACAAGGAAGCTAAGTACGTCAAGCTGGCTGATGAAGCCGTTTGCATTGGGCCCGCTCCATCCCCCTTGAGCTACCTCAATATGCCAGCGATTATTTCTGCCGCCGAAGTAACCGATGCAGAAGCAATTCACCCGGGCTACGGCTTTCTTTCTGAAAATGCTGACTTTGCAGAGCGGGTAGAGAAATCTGGTTTTGCCTTTATTGGCCCTAAAGCGGAGTCGATTCGCCTCATGGGCGATAAAGTTTCAGCTAAACGCGCCATGATTAAAGCGGGAGTCCCTTGTGTCCCCGGCTCTGAAGGTGCCTTACCAGACAATCCCAAAGAAATTATTGCTGCCGCTAAACGCGTTGGCTACCCAGTCATTATTAAAGCGGCCGGTGGTGGTGGTGGTCGAGGCATGCGGGTTGTGCATACCGAAGCTGCACTTATCAATGCTGTCAACATGACCAAAGAAGAAGCTGGTCGTGCTTTTGGCAATCCAGAAGTCTATATGGAAAAGTTTCTCGAGAAACCTCGCCATGTGGAAATTCAGATTTTGGCAGATACCCATGGCAATGCGATTTGGTTGGGTGAGCGCGATTGCTCAATGCAACGTCGCCACCAAAAAGTGATTGAAGAAGCACCGGCCCCAGGCATTGATCGTCGTTTAATTGCAAAAATTGGTGAACGTTGTGCTGAAGCCTGCAGAAAAATTGGTTACCGCGGTGCCGGGACGTTTGAATTCCTCTATGAAGATGGCGAATTCTTCTTTATCGAAATGAATACCCGGGTTCAAGTAGAGCATCCAGTGACAGAGATGATTACCGGCGTGGATATTGTTCAAGAACAAATTCGCATTGCTGCCGGCCTCAAACTGAACTATCGCCAAAAAGATATTGTTTTCCGTGGTCACGCCATTGAATGCCGTCTTAATGCAGAAGATCCCTTCAAATTTACGCCCAGTCCTGGACGCATTGGTTCTTGGCACATGCCAGGTGGGCCTGGGATACGAGTAGATTCACATGCCTATAGCGGTTATGTCGTGCCTCCCAACTACGACTCCATGATTGGTAAGTTAATTTCTTACGGTAATACTCGTGAACAAGCGATTCGCCGTATGCAAATTGCTCTATCCGAGATGGTGATCGATGGCATTACTACCAATGTCCCATTACATCGTGAACTCATGCTGGATCCAAACTTTATTGAGGGCGGAACCAGCATTCATTACCTGGAGCATCGCCTCGAAGAACAAGCCGCGAGTCGCGGTAAAGCGTAAGTGCAACTAAAGCGGGTTCTCCATGTCCTATCGTGAGTTAGTTTTTACTGTTCCCGCTGAAATTGCAGAACCCCTAGGTGACGCTCTCTTAGAACTTGGTGCGCTTTCAGTCACCGTCGAAGATGATGCTGCTGGCGGGTACGATGAAAACCCGTTATATGGCGAACCTGGTTTATCACCAGAAGTCCAAGCTTGGGATCGCTCCGCCGTCACAGCATTATTTAATCCTGAAATAGATGATTCAGGGGCTGCCTCTTTTATTCCAACCCTTTTGCAATCTTTAGCGCAAGCAGGTTACAAACTCCCAACCCCGCAAGAAAAAATCGTTGAGGAACAGGATTGGGTTCGCTTAACCCAAAGTCAATTTGCACCCATCCAAATTGGTCAACGCATTTGGGTAGTACCCTCTTGGCACGATGCTCCGAGCGATCCAAATGCCATCTGTTTAGCAGTTGATCCTGGTCTGGCATTTGGTACGGGCAGCCATCCCACAACGCATCTTTGCTTGCTTTGGCTCGAAGAACACCAACAACTTAGCCACCAAAGCTTGCTCGATTACGGCTGTGGCTCCGGAATTTTGGCAATCGCTGCCGCCAAATTGGGTTGCAAACCCGTAGTGGGAACCGATATTGACCCACAAGCAATGGTCGCCGCTCGCAGCAATGCGCAAATCAATCAAACTGAAATCCGCTTTGTCTTGCCCAATGAAAATGCTCCAGAGTTGGCCGCTGAAACTAAATACGATATCGTGATGGCCAATATTTTGGCCAACCCTTTACAGGTTCTTGCTCCCGCTTTAGTGAATAAAATGCGTCCGGGCGGTCAGATTGTGCTCTCTGGAGTGCTTGCGCGCCAAGCTGATGAAGTTATTGAGACCTACAGCCAATGGTTAACACTTTCCGTCTGGAAAGAAAGTGAAGGCTGGGTCTGTCTTCACGGCACGCTCTCGCCAATCGGTAGCAATACTGTGGCTCAAAAAAAAAGTCTGCGATTAAGCCTTAGATCTATCACAAGGTTTGCACTCGGTAGCCTCGCTTGCTTGCTCTTGCTGGTCTTTGGTGAACATCTTTCCAGAAATACCTTGTTGCCACGGCTGGCCCCACGCATCGATGGCAGTGCAAACATAATTGCAGTGAAGGCATTTTCTTTTTTGCAGCGTGTCGATGAAAAGTTATGTCAAGCACTAGGGTGCATTAACCGCCCCGTAAGCGATTTTGACGCTTGGAAAATAACGAGTGCCACACTTACGCCAGAAAACGCACCAGAGAGTCTTAAAAGCCCTGAAAATCAATCTAAACTGCAAGTTGAAATACAAAATCGTCTTGCAATCAATATTTTGTGGCCTCATTTAGAAATTTCGCTCACAGATGCTGACGAATCTACCCTGCAATCATTGCAGTTTTCACCAAATGAATGGCTACCAAGCACTTGGCAAGAATCGCATCCTGATTTTTTAGGTGCCGGCGCACCTCCAGGAGCAGTGATTCAAGCAACGTTAACTGTTGCGTTGCCACAAAATACTGCGGGTTATCGCGTCAGGGTTTTTTACCCGCAAACTTCTACTCCGTCACCCAACCTTAACAAGGAAAATTAATTTATGGCCAGCTTGATCTGTGGCTCGATCGCCTATGACACCATCATGAACTTTGAAGGCAAGTTTGCCGATCAAATCCTTCCTGAGCAAATTCATATTCTGAATGTGGCCTTTCTGGTGCCCACCATGCGTCGTGAATTTGGTGGCTGTGCCGGTAATATCGCCTACAACTTAAATTTATTGGGTGGTGAGCCCATCATCATGGCAACTGTAGGAGGTGATGCGACCCCCTACCTAGAGCGCTTGAAGCAATTTAATATCGACGCAAGCCACATTCGCCAAATTGAACAAGCCTTTACTGCGCAGGCCATGATCACTACCGATCAGACAAACAATCAAATTACCGCCTTTCATCCAGGGGCAATGAATGAATCCCATCTCAATTTAGTCGCAAATGTCGTAGCTGAGCGCGCCCAAAATACCAAGGGCGCGGCAAAATTCGGAATTGTTGCGCCAGATGGTCGCCAAGGAATGTGGGAGCATTGCCATCAATTGGCCGAAGCAGGCATTCCATTTGTGTTTGACCCAGGCCAAGGCCTGCCCATGTTTAATGGTCCCGAACTTCTTGAACTCATTGAATTGGCCACTTATCTGGCGGTAAATGACTACGAAGGAGAGATGCTGGCCCAAAGAACCGGCCTGACATTGTCAACAGTAGCAGAACGGGTCGAAGCCCTAGTCGTCACTAAGGGTGCGGAAGGTGCGGAAATTCACTCAAAAGGAAAATGCATTGCCATTCCACCGGTACCCGCAGCAAAAGTGATCGATCCAACAGGTTGCGGAGATGCATTTCGAGGTGGCTTACTTTTTGGCTTGGAGAATGGCATGGACTGGGAGACTACCGGTCGCTTAGCCAGCCTTATGGGATCCATCAAAATTACCCATCAAGGCCCACAAAATCATCAACCCAGCCAAGATCAGATTGCTGCGCAGTTCAAAGAGGCCTTTGGATTTAGCTACTAGGCTAATCTAGCACTCAAAACAATCAGTAGTAATAAAAAAGGGGTCTCAGAGAGACCCCTTTGAACTTCACGCGTCTGTCAGCCGAGGCTTATGGACGTGTGCCAGTTGGGAAGGGCCAAGCAGCAGCAGGATTCAACGGAGTTGAAGCAGCAGCTTTTTTAGCCACGGGCTTTTTTACAGCTTTGCCCGCTTTCTTCGCAGCAGGCTTACTTACTTTTTTTTTGCTACGCGCTTTTTTGCTACTTTTTTAGCAGCAGGCTTCTTAGCAGCAGCTTTTTTAGCAGCAGGCTTCTTCTTAGCTACTTT
>CANGEC010000006.1 GCA_947452625.1 Burkholderiaceae bacterium | reverse complement strand
TAGCATTGAGTTGCAGTGCGGGCATTTGGAAACCTAAACTATTTGGCCCCAGAAGATGAATGCCGTGACGACGTGCAGCCTCATGAATTTCTGTAGCAAGTCCAGCAGACACTCCCGTACCAATAACTAGTGCAGCCTTGCATTTAATACGAGCGGCCATATCTAAAGCGGCCAAGATTCTGTCGTGCGGCAGAGTGATGATGGCCAATTCGGCCTTTAGCCTACCCAACTCTAAAAGAGTATCGGGAGCATAAATATTGAGGTACTCAATGGAGCCCTTAAATTTCTGAGCACTCAAGTCTTCAGTCAAACCTTTAGCAAAAGGACTCGACAGAACTGAATCATCGGCATCACCAACAAATACCACAATGCTTTTTGGCTGAAATAAGTAAGATAGATAATGTTTGTCCATGGCGATCGATCTATGGTTAACCCTCAGTATCAGTCAACCATGGAGCAAGCAATTTGATATAGAACAAACTTTAGTGCACTGCAGTATGCATTTTCAGCAACAATGGGCCACAAAAGACTGCCTGTCGATAGTCTTTTGTGAATTGGGACAAGTTCCCCAATTCATTAAACCCTCTAACCCTTCTTCAAGGCATTGCTATTCAGGCTTAATTCCAGCGCCTTGGATAATCTTGCCCCACCGAACTGATTCCTTCTTTTGGAATGCGCCAAAAGCCTCTGGGGTCATTGGGTAAAACTTAGCGCCTTCAGACTCTAGCTTTTTCTGAACAGTAGACTGCTGCATGATTTTTGTCACCTCATCATGCAATTTTTTCACTACAGCTGGCGGAGTTCCAACTGGTGCAAATAAACCAATCCAGTTCTTAACATCAAAACCTGGAAAGGTCTCGCTAATACTTGGTAAGTCTGGCATTGATGGATCTCTTGTTGCGCCCGTAACTGCTAAGCCCCGTAATTTATCGCCCTTCACATATGGAGCAATGGTGGGCATAGTTGCAAACATTAATTGGGTTTGGCCACCGATCAAATCGGTAATTGCCAATGCATTTCCTTTATAAGGAATATGCATCATATCTACCTTCGCGGTAAGCTTAAAAAGTTCACCAGCTAAATTACTTGCTGTACCCACACCACCTGAACCATAAGATACTTTTCCAGGGTTTGCCTTTAAGTAGGTGATTAACTCGCTCACATTTTTTACCGGGAGACTTGGATTTACTGCTAAAAGACCTTCAGCATCTAATACAAAAACTACTGGAACAAAATCCTTCAAAGGGTCATAGGGCATACTCTTTACAAGATAGGGATTTACTGCGTGCGTACCTATACTGCCCATGATGAGCGTATATCCATCTGCAGCTGATTTAGCAACAAAATCTGACCCTATATTGCCACCACCCCCTGTTTTATTTTCAACAATCACGGGCTGTCCAAAGGTCTCACTTAAGCCCTGCGCAATTATCCGAGCAAAACCATCCGCAATTCCACCGGTTGCAAATGGAGAGATGATCTTAATTTGTCGATTAGGATAGTTACTAGTCTGCGCAAGAGCATAGCCACTAGATCCTACGGTGATAGTAATAAGTAGCCAGGCTATTAATTTTTTCATATTAAATTTTCAGCCTCTTTGATGGATGGGTGCAACAGATAAGCCTTCAACTTGATAGCGTTCGATCAATTTAGCTACCAGACCGTTACCTACAAAGTCTTCGACGCATTTAGTCAAAAATTGGATAGCTTCCTGATTGGATTTTCTTGTACAAATTGCTTGTTGAATTCCAGTGAATTGGCCTTTAAGGATTCGAGACCCGGGGATGTCTTTGGCAACAGATACTAAACCCGTTTTTAAACCGGCCAATGCATTCAGGCGCTCATTCACAAATAATGTATTACTAGCCTCTATGCTATCGGCATGTACTAAGCGAGCATGCTTTAAGTTTCGCTGGAGCCAAAGGTCATAAGCGCTTTTATAAAAAGAGGCAATCCGAATACCCGGCTCATCAACCTGCGATACCTCGGTGATATTTGAGTTAGCAGGGACTAAATAAGTAGCTTCTAACTCTACATATGCGGGCGTAAAAGTAACACGCTCCGCACGTGCTGGGTCAGAACCCACTAAGGCGATGCCACACTTAGCACTTGCTGCGCAATCTACCACCTCAGCTTGAGTTTCACAGGGCACTAAAACCAGTTTGACTCCAAGGCGTTCTGCAATAGCACGACATATATCGGGAGCAATGCCTGTCGGTTCCCCTATTGAGCTTCGCCCCGTCACTAGAAGAAAGTTGCCCAAATAGACAGCAGCAGACAAAACCCCATTAGATGTGAGCTGCATTTTCACTTCAGGTGAAATGACATCCAAAAGAGATCCCTCATTAGTAAATTTCCAAATGAAAACCTCGCACAACAGGCGAGGTTTTCATGCCGATACCACTTAGAAAAAAATTAAAACTGTACTGTCTCACCCGGAGTCATTGGGATGATCTTGATAGAACTTCCCTTCATTGCTTCCTGGAACTCAGCCAAAGTGCCTTTGGTCATCGGATTGGATCCATAGTGCATCGGAATCACCATCTTTGGCTTAATCCAAGTACGCAATGCATAAGCAGCATCATCTGGCGCCATAGTGAAGTTACCACCAATTGGAACCAATACCAAATCAGGTTTGTAATATTCACTAATAAACTTCATATCACTGAAGAGGCCAGTGTCACCCATATGCCAGATCTTGAAGCCATTCTCTAGTTGGATGATGTAGCCCATAGCCTCGCCAGCTGGATGGGATTCTAATTTATCAGTCGCTGGATTTTTCCAAACCAATAATGAGGAATGCTCTGCTTGAACAGCAGTCACCTTAATTCCTGGCAAAGGTGTAACGTTCCCCGTTTTATTAAAGCGATGGGTCAACTCAGGCGGCAGAATACCTAAGGTGTTCAACGGAGTATCCATATCTGCTGGACCGTAGAGTTTGATATTGTTTGCCTTGGCAACAGCGGGTGCATCACCAAGGTGATCAACGTGTGCATGGGTTACCAATAACAAATCAATCGGGCCGATTGCCGCTAAATCATTTTTATACATCGGTGGCGTCTTCGGTCCACCAGTGATCCATGGGTCAATCAGGATCATCTTGCCAGCCGGACTCTTAATACGAAAGCCCGCCTGCCCGAACCACAATAACTCTGTCTTGCCTTGTACGCCGGTAGTGGCTGGTGCCTGAGCCTGGGCGCCAGAAGCAAGGGTCAGCAATAGGCCTGCAATCAGCGAAGCCCCTATAGAATTTTTGAATGAAAGAATACGCATAAATCAGTCTCCAGTTGTATTTTTATAAAGCTTGTAAAACTATATCTCAGAAAAGAATATTGAGTTTATATCGCAGCGCACCAATTTAAGGTTGAATGCTTTGGATTTGATTGAGCTTCAATTGGTAAGAGATAAAGTACTTATAGACATTACGCACATAGTTAATTGGCTCAAACCCCATTTTCTGGGCGGCAATAAATTCTACATTTTGGAACCATTGATTAGGGTCAAAGCCAGCTTGCAGTGCCAGCACCCTAGCCTTCGCCACATTATTCGGCCCAATGTTATAGGACGCTACCGCAAATAAAGATCTGTTGTAGCTCTGAAATTGAATATTGGGAAAATTCTTATTAATCAATTGATCCATGTATTTAGCACCAGCGTGAATGTTAGGCCCCAAAAGATGGATATCGCCCACATTTAAGGACGCCCCAGTAGCAGGCATTAACTGCATAACGCCGAGTGCGCCAACACCACTCACCGCATTTTGATTTAACAAGGTTTCCTGAAATCCAAGGGCGGCAATAAATAATGGGTTGAGCTTATATTCAGCGCCGTATTGATTAAAGAGTGGTTGCATACTTTCAAAGCGAGCCCAAGCGGTCTTTTCAATCGGATCTTTCAATCCACGAAGATGCTGCTTGTAATCTTGCTGACGAAATGCGTTGATTGCTTGAGTAGCACTATCGCTCAGATAGAAGGCTTGTAAATCGTCATGCAAATCCTGATTACTAACGCGGACCGCCCACCCAATCCAACCAGCATCCTGGGCTGATAGATTATGATGAACCACATTTTTTGTATAAATAGGCTGCCATAACTTTGCCTTCCAGTCGCTAACGATCACAAAAGGAATCAGTCCGGCATCCAGCATCTCTAAAAGATCTTCGTCATCGAGATCACCCAGGGGAGAAATCAAACTCACCACCGGTTTGCCAGCCTTCTGAAGTTCTTTATTTAGGCCACGTAAGGTAGTGTGAAAGTTGGTGTTACGACTACCGTAAACGGTATGGCCAGAAAGGTCGGAAAAGGTTGTCACAGAAGGCGAGCTTGGGCCAGTAACCAAGACCTCATTCTCGAGCTTGCTTGCATGGCTTACCAAATAATCTTTAGCATTGGGAATGGACTCATGCAGACCTAAGTCCCCAATTACCATGTCCGCCTGCCCGGAGGTCAATGTACTGAGTAATTGATCCTTGGGGCACGGAACTAATTTAATGGTAATTTTCTTACCTGCTAATTGGGAAATATATTTATCATTAATCCACTGAGTCAATGCTCTTGTCACATCAACAGACATACCGCGCTGCATGCCCTTGTCATTAACGTAGATAGTGCGGTCGTAGGGAACTGCGACTCGAATAAGCCCTCGTTTAAGCATCTCAGAATAGGAGCCACTCCACGCTGGTGGAGAGATCTGAGAATCAGCAGCAAAGGATAGGCAAGATAAAAAAGTAAAGCCAATAAAAACAATAAAGGTCGAGAGTCTTTGGGCGTTAATAATGAAATTAGATTGCTTATCAGCCATATACAAAACCGCTATTACTAACTTTTAATAAAAAGCTATGCAGGTATTGCTTGATCAAGGAATCATGATGATGGCACCAGAAACTTTTCTACCCTCGGCAGCTTTATGAGCATCTGCAGCTTGCTCTAAGCTAAATTTAGCGCCAATCTGAACTTTGACAGCGCCACTCGTAATTGCTTCAAATACAGCATGAGCATTTTCTTGTAGTAATTCTGGTGTTGCATTGTGGGGAAACACAGAAGGTCTTGTTAGGAACAGGCAACCTTTCTTATTGAGAATCTCTGGCTGAATCTCAGGAGCAGGCCCTGATGCTGCACCAAATAGTGCTAAGGTGCCAAAAGGAGCAACGCAATCCAAGGAGCCCAAGAAAGTATCCTTAGCTACAGAGTCATAAACCACATTAAACTTACGTCCTCCTGTGGCCTTCATCACCGCTTCAACCCAATTGGGCTGCGAGTAATCAACAACCGCATCACAGCCAGCAGCTTTTGCAACTGCTAGCTTAGCTTGAGACCCAACCGTACCCACGACAAATGCGCCCAAAGCCTTTGCCCAACCAGCAACTATTTGCCCTACTCCGCCAGCAGCAGCATGAATAAGAACCACATCACCCGCTTTCACTTTATATGTTTTTTGAACAAGGTACTGAGCTGTCATTGCCTTAAAGAATATGGCTGCCGCAACCTCATCGGAAACATTGCTAGGAATCGAAACCAATTTATCAACAGAGACATTACGGTGGCTAGCATAAGCGCCGATACCGGCATTCATATACATTACGCGATCACCAATCTTAAAGCGCGTCACGCCTTCACCGACCGCTTCAACTACACCTGCGGCTTCATGCCCAAGTCCTGTTGGCAATTCCAAGGGATAGACGCCAGAGCGCTGGTAAACATCAATAAAGTTAAAACCGATTGCCGTTTGGCGTAGTTGCACCTCACCCTTGCCAGGTGCTGGCAGCTCTTTATCAGTCAACTTAATAACGTCAGCGCTTCCCAATTCATTGAGACTTACTATTCGAGCAGTTGTCACGTGTCACCTGTATATTTTTATTGAAAAAAATATCATACCCCAAGTACAAGGAACATGTGATAGCCCTCTGTCTGGGGGCAGCTTAAGCCTATGATCGCTTTTTACCGTCAGTCTTTACAGACTTTTGAGCTTGCATACCCCCGAGGTGAGACACATTCTCAACACTCTTTTCAAAGCTATTAAATGAATCCGCCATCGCAGCCCTTACCAACTCAAAATTTTGTAGGGCGGTGTTAAAGGATGTTTTAAAAACAGATACATAAGCCTCCGAACCTGGGGGCGCATTATTCGTTGCCTCATTCACAAAATGAATGAGGTCAACCTTAGACTCTTCAATCATCGATTCGGCGATTTGACTCAGTTCTTTATTGCCGCTACTGAGAACATCCATTAACTGAGCATGATATTGCGCAACTTCCTTGGCGGCATCTTGCAGCACTTCAGCATGAACATGATCAAATGCAGCCTTTGGATCTTGTGTCTTTAAAAGCTCTGTCACTTTTTTCTGAAACAGAGCGGCCAACTCTTGTGCCGCCTTCTGATTAATTTGCACAATTGCTTGAGCACTTTCAGCCGCAACTTGACCGACAGCTCTAGATGTTTTCATGACCTTTTGCTGATTTGCCATGGCATTTAAATCAAATGGGTTCTTGCTCATAAAGAAAGCTCCTTTTTATTCAATGATTCAACTTGATCTGAATCCAATCTACTCTTGAATCAATTGCTTTCTTATAGAGATATACCACTAGGGTAACTTAATTTAGCTTATGTGGCTTTCCAAATCGTCCTTCATTCGGATAAACCGACGTAGTTGAGACGGGTCCCATACCGATAATTTGAATTTCAGTATCGCCCTTGATAGCGCCATCAAAATGCACCACTCCTGCAGGGTGAAACATCATGCTGCCAGCTGGTAAGCCAACTGTCGTCGCTGGATCCCAGCTAGCATCAGTACCCGCATACCAAGTTCCTTTAATAACTGTTACAAAACGATCTTGTGTATGGAAATGTGGCGTACTCATAATCCCAGCAGGAAATATGTTTCTCACAACATACATTCCAGGTTTATTAGGGTCACCATATAAAACGGTTGTTTTCACCCCAGCCGGAGCATCCCCCCAAACTACTTGATCTGGTTTGACGACAAGAAAATCCTTAGGGCTACTTTGAGCCTGAACCGAGAATGTGGTTGTAGCCGCTGCTAGCGTTAAAAAAGTGACTTTACAAAAATCTATTAGCTTCATCATGGTCTCCAAATCTCGTTATTTTTATGTACTGCAATTTGACTCAATCTAACATGGCGAATAGTAAGACTCCCTAAGGGATTACCCCTTACCTAGGCTTCTAAACATTGTTTTTAGGCTAAGCTTCTAAGCATAAAAATAAGCAAAAGGAGGCAGCATGAAATACCTACTTTGTGGCGCGCTCGCGCTCATGGCCAGCACTACCTTGCTTGCCCAAGGAAAAGTGAACCCCACAGATCCGCAGCCAAGCTGTTACATGTGCCCAGGAACCTTTATCCCAGTCGAAGAGCTGAATGCCTACACAAAAAAAGCGATCGAAGAAAGACATATTGATCAGCAAGTGCGTGATATCGATATTGGCAAAGCTAGAGTAGGTATCGGTATGGTCTATCGCGGGAAGCTAGACGCCCCCTATCCAGACTCTGTTGCAGAGCACGATCAAATTAGTGAGGTGTATCACATTATCTCTGGATCTGGCACCCTGGTGCTTGGTCCCGACATTACCAAGAGACAACGAAGACCGTCTACCCAAAAGACTGTTGTTGAATTTAATGGTCCCGGTAACAATGGTTCAGAGATCTTGAATGGCATTTCCCGTGACTTAAAGCCTGGAGATGTTGTAGTCATTCCTGCGGGAACGGGCCACTGGTTTACTCACATCGAAGATCACATTAACTACCTGATGATTCGCTTTGACCCCGATAAGGTGACCCCATTAAAAGGTGAAGCACAATCCAAAGAGTATTTATCAAAACCAGTAACACGCTAAAAAGAAATATATGAGCACATTCTTTCGTCACTTTTTCCTGATGCTATTCATGGTAGTTTGTAGCAGCAGCTTTGCGCAAACCACATCCATCAGTAAGGCGCCTCAATATAAAGTAGATCCCTATTGGCCAAAGCCATTGCCAAATAATTGGATATTGGGGCAAGTGGCTGGGGTGGCTACTGATGCAAATGATCATATTTGGATTATTCATCGCCCACTCACGGTGACCGATGATGAGAAGGGTGCAACACTAAACCCCAAACGCTCCAAGTGCTGTATTCCTGCACCACCCGTGCTGGAATTTGATAAGCAAGGAAATCTATTAAATTCTTGGGGCGGGCAAGGCCCGGGTTATGACTGGCCTAAAAACGAGCATGGTATTTATATTGAGCCTGGGGGTAATGTTTGGGTCGGTGGCAATGATGTCACTGATCACATGATCTTGAAGTTCACCTCAAAAGGAAAATTTCTCTTGCAGATTGGTGGCAAAGGGGAAAGTTTGGGCAGCAATAACACTTCTCAATTAGGTCGCCCTGCTCACATGAATGTAGACCCTGCCGCCAATGAAATTTACATCGCTGACGGCTATCTTAATAAACGTGTCATTGTTTTTGATTCAAATACTGGAGTCTACAAACGACATTGGGGCGCCTATGGCAATGTTCCTAGTGATGAAAAAATGGCCAATTTCAATCCTACGTCATCTCAATTTGCAAACCCAGTTCATTGTGTGCGCTTAATGAAAGACAACACACTCTTTGTTTGTGATCGGGCCAATAATCGTATTCAGGTTTTTGAGAAGAGCGGGAAATTCATTCGTGAAATGGCTTACGAAACTGAAACTAAAGGATCTGGTTCTGTATGGGATCTCATTCCATCTGATGCAAGTCAAAAATACATTCTGATCGCCGATGGCACCAATAACGAAGTCACTGTTCTAGTCCGAGAGACTGGGCAGAAAGTCGGCACCTTTGGTAGAAGTGGTCGAAATGCTGGCGACTTCCATTGGGTCCATAACATTGCTGTGGACTCAGATGGCAGCGTTTACACCACTGAAGTAGATACTGGTAAACGTGCCCAACGTTTTATCAAATCAAAATAATGAAAGTAAAGATTGAAATATATTCTCAGCAGCATCACCACCCTACTTCTTAGTACATCAGCAATGGCACAACTCACCGTCATGATTTCCGGAGGCTTTAGCGGGCCCTATCAGCAAATGCTTCCACAATTTGAAAAAATGACAGGGGTGACCGTCACCACACTATCAGGCGCATCTCAGGGCTCTGGCCCCAAAACTATAAAAGCCCAGATTGATAAAGGCGTCAGTGCCGATGTGGTAATACTGTCAAGAGAGGGTCTTACGGAATTAATGGTGGCTGGAAAAATTATTCCAGGAACAGATATTGACTTAGCAACTGCACCATTAGGCGCAGCAATTCCAGCAGGAACGGCAAAGCCTAAGATCGACACAGTGGCAGAATTCAAACAAGCCCTCATCGATACAAAATTTATCGCCGTGCCAGGGAGTACTAGCGGCATCTATCTGGTTGATGAACTTTTTCCACGTCTTGGCCTCACTAATCTGATATCCGTTAAGGTGACCGAACGCGGTAGTCAAGCAACTGCACTGCTGGCAGCAAAAGAAGTTGGCATGGCGGTTCAACCAACTAGCGAATTATTTCATGTTATCGGAATTGACTATATCGGTCGACTCCCCAAAGAAGTGCAACTAATACAAACATTTTCGGCTGCAGTCGTAACAGGATCCAAACAGACCACATCCGCTCAGCAATTGATCCAGCTACTGATCTCCAAACAAGCTACGCAAGCCATCCAAAACAGTGGCATGGACCTCATTCAGAGGTAAATCCATTGTTTCACTGCATCCCCAAATTCTATAGACGATATCGGTATATCGACATGCCAATATAGTTGTTTCGTTTTTAAATGCTTTTATATATTCTGAAAAGAATAAAATAATTGAAAGCCCTCCATGCAACCTACTCGCAGAAAGTTTTTAGCCATTGCCTTCGGGTCCCTGGGCGCTAGCGCTATACCGCTCTCTGTTTTTGCAAATAACAATTGGCCCAATAAACCCATTCGGATTATTGTTCCAGTGCCTGCAGGTGGCAGCTTAGATATTTTGGCTAGAACACTTGCAAAGGGTCTGACAAATTCGCTCAATCAAGCTGTCATCGTTGAAAATATGGCAGGGGGCGGCAGCAATATTGCATTTGGCTACGTTGCAAAAGCAGCTCCTGATGGCTATACCTTGTTGCTAGGCTGGGACAGTCTTGCAATTAATCCAGGCCTTTATCCTGCTCTCCCATACAAGCTCGATCAGTTTGCGCCCATCACTTTGGCAATTACCGCACCACAAGTATTGGTTGTTGGGCCAAAGCTGCCGGTGAAAAATCTCAAAACCTTTATTGAAGTTGCCAGAAGAAATCCAGGCGCGATTAGCCTGGCTAATGCTGGCAATGGCAGTCCCGGCCATCTCGCAGGAACACTCTTGGAAAGTATGGCTGATATCAAGCTTTCTAATATCCCCTACAAAGGTGGTGCGCCAGCAGTAGCGGACTTAGTTGCAGGGCATGTTGACGCTCTCATGGTGACCTTACCAGCAGCGATTCAGCAAATTCGCTCTGGTCGCTTAAATGCATTAGGCATTAGTTCTGCAAAACGTTCAACTGGAGTACCAGAAATCCCAACCATTGCCGAGGCTGGCCTTACTGGATATGACCTCAACTCTTGGCAAGGAATCTTAGCGCCAGCAGGCACTCCCAATGAAGTTATTGCCCTTTTAAATCAAGAAATGGTCAAAATTCTGAAAGATCCAGCAGTGAAGAAACAATTGGTATCAGAGGGGTTTGAGGTTATCGCTAGCTCACCTAAAACATTAGCAGAGTATTTAGCTACCTCAACACCTAAGTGGGCAAAGCTGATCAAGGACTCTGGAGCAAAAGTAGATTAAGCTTCATTTCTGATTGATCCATTCGGAAAGACTCCATTGAATACCAAAAGAAAAATCGATTTTTACTTTAGCTTTATCTCCCTTTATACCTATATTGGATATGAAGCATTTCAGGCGCTTGTGCAAAAGTATGACTTAGAGGTCACCTATAAACCAATTGATTTACACGCGATCTTTACAGCAGGTGGCGGCCTTCCGGTCTCCAAAAGACCCCCGCAAAGACAGGCTTATCGTTTTGTAGAAATGCAGCGCTGGGCGATTGCTCGAAATATCCCCTTAGTTTTAAAACCCAAGCACCATCCATCTAACCCCGAGATTGGTCATCGCATGCTACTGGCTGCAATGTCTAACGGGGAAGATATTCGTCAGTTTGTAGGTAACGCCCTTAAAATTTTATGGGTCGATGATCTCAATATTGAAGACCCGCAAGTCATGGTGGCAGCTGCCAACCGCTCTGATCTAGATGGGCATGCACTACTAGAACAAAGCAAAGATCCAAGCATTCAGTTACAAATTGATCGACTAACCCAGGAAGGAGTAGATCGTCAGGTATTTGGCACCCCCTTCTTCTTCTATGAGGACGAACCATTTTGGGGGCAAGATAGGTTAGATATGTTGGAAGAACTAATTACTACGAATCGCCAACCCATACCCTTCGCTGCACTTTAGGCCTCAACAAAAATGATGCTGCTCAAGTAATATAAGCGTCATGCGTATAAATATCCTGCCAACAACCAAAGTTCCTGGGTGGCTGGCTCCACTAAAGTCATTTCCTGTTTTTCGGGCACTTTGGTCTACATGGTTGGTTGCCAACGTCTGCATGTATACCAATGATGTAGCGGCCGCCTGGATGATGACCTCGCTGACCACTTCAGCTACATTGATCGCTTTAGTACAAACTGCCGCAAATCTACCAGTACTTTTATTAGGCGTTCCTAGCGGGGCTCTGGCCGATATTTTGAATCGCAAGCATTTTCTGGTCTTTACGCAACTCTGGTTAGCTGTCAATGCCACCTTATTATTTTTCTCTTCAGCATTCGACCTGCTCAATCCAACATTCTTATTAATACTGACCTTTATTAATGGAATCGGTTTGGCTATGCGCTGGCCAGTCTATGCAGCAATTGTCCCCGATCTTGTACCGCGAGATTCACTACATCTTGCTTTGGGGCTCAACTCCATCGCCATGAATGCATCCCGCATTTTGGGCCCTCTGATTGCCGGACTCATTATTGCGAGTATCGGTACCGAGTTTGTATTTGCTCTCAATATGATTCTTTCCTTGGGGATGATATGGATCGTGGTCCGCTGGAAAAATGAAAGTTATGTTTCTACCCTGCCAGGTGAACGCTTCTTCGGTGCCATGCGCCTTGGAGCTCAATACATTAGGCAATCCAAGCCGATGCGTTCAATTCTGCTGAGATCCTTCTTATTTTTTATGCAGTCTTCGAGTTTGCTTGCCCTACTTCCAGTCATTGCAAAAGATCACTTTCATGGCAATGCTAATACCTTTACCTTATTGCTATCGTGCCTCGGATTTGGCGCCATTCTGGTTGGCTCACAACTTCAAACTATCAGGGCGCGCTGGAACCCAAATCAACTAGCTGCATATGGAATTATCTTTCTTTCACTAAGTTCAGTTGGGGTAGTGTTAGTTCCTAATATTTGGTACGCAGCCCCACTAATGGTGATATGTGGAATGTCTTGGTTCTCTGTCGGCAATTCACTCAGCACCGCCTCACAATTATCACTTCCCAATTGGATTCGCGCGCGCGGCATGTCCTTTTATCAAATGAGTCTCATGGGAGGTAGCGCACTTGGGGCATTTGTTTGGGGGAAGATCACTACCTCACATAATGTCACTGTGAGCATTTGCCTTAGCGCTATATTTGGACTCGTCATGCTAGTTCTCATTCGAAAACATCGCGTGAATGGTCATGAGGTAGAAGACTTGACACCCGTTTGCCCAATTGAGCGCCCACATCCATCTCGAGATATCGACCCTGATGAGGGTCCTGTCATGATCTCCATGGAGTATCACGTCAACAAAGGGCATGTAGAGCAATTTAAGAAACTAATGGTCAAGACTCGCAGATCCAGGCTTAAGCAAGGGGCGCTATCTTGGAGTCTCTTCGAAGATGCCGAGCATGCCGGCAAGTTCTTGGAATATTTTGTATTTGAGACTTGGGCCGATTATCTCAGACGATTTGACCGCTTCACAGCCGATGACCTAGCTATGCAAGAAGAGCGGTATCGCTTTCATATTGACTCTAGTCCTCCCAAGCTGACTAGACGTATTGCTTCTGCACTCAAGAGTTAATTCTAGTATTTATTTTTGGGAATACTCTTCGAGCATTGCCCTCAAAGATCATTGATCTATCTTTCTCGCTCAATGACTTCACTTCATCAATATAACGACGCGTATCATCAAAATAGAAGCCAGTATTAGGATCAATATTTTTCACGGCACCAAAAGTTTCCGAGCCAAACAAAATATTTTTCACCGGAATTACTTCAGTCAATAAATTGATACCTGGTTGATGGTAAACACAAGTATCGAAGTAGATATTATTCAGAAGCTTCTGATTGAGGTCTGAAATATACATATCCTGAGCTAAGCCTCTAAAGCGCCCCCAGTGGTATGGAACAGCGCCGCCGCCATGTGGAATCAAAAAGCGTAGCTTTAGAAATTTCTCGAACAAATCAGAAGTTAAACACTGCATAAATGCTGTGGTATCCGCATTTAAATAATGTGCGCCAGTCGTATGAAAACACTCATTACAGCTGGTACTGACGTGGATCATAGCAGGTACATCCAATGCGGTCATTTCAGCAAAAATAGGATGCCAGTAGACATTACTTAAGGGCGGATCGCGCCAATGCCCTCCAGAAGGATCGGGGTTGAGGTTAATACCCACAAATCCATACTCATTAATACACTTACGCATTTCAGGTAGGCAGGTGCTGATATCGACACCAGGTGATTGCGGGAGCATCGCAGCGCCTACAAAATGCTGCGGGAATAGCTGAGTCACTCGATAGCAAAGCTCATTACAGATAGCGGCCCAAGTTGCTGATGTATTGAAATCACCAATATGGTGTGTCATAAAACTAGCTTGGGGCGAGAAAATGGTGACATCAATGCCACGCTCACGCATCCTTGCCAACTGATTCTGCTCTATTGATTCTCGGATTTCATCATCACTGATCTTGAGGTCTGATACTTTTAGACCAAGCTCAGGAGTGTTTAAGTTGGCAACTTGCGCGTCACGCCA
This sequence comes from Burkholderiaceae bacterium, assembly GCA_947452625.1. Classification (GTDB taxonomy): domain Bacteria; phylum Pseudomonadota; class Gammaproteobacteria; order Burkholderiales; family Burkholderiaceae; genus Polynucleobacter. Next base: position 15,855 of record CANGEC010000006.1, on the reverse strand, counting down.
TGCTTTTAAAGATTTTGGCGCTGTGGTGTAGTGCCCATGACAGTCAATAATCATTCTGCATCTCTCTAATTATCATTTTATTTTGCAGCAAGACCCTGAATACCGGAGCGCTCAATAATCATCTTTAATTTCCCCAAGACAGTTATTTCATCAACAAAGAGATTTAATTGCTCAGTCGTGCCATTTCTATTTAAAGGCGTTCCTAAAGCAAGGCTTTCATAGCCAATAACTACTGGCAGCACTCTCGATCCGGGTGTGCTTCCCGCCATTTCATACAGAATCGCTTTATTGCTTGAAAAACCATCGAGCTCACCAGATTTGAGAAGCTCAATAGCTTGTTTTGTCGAAGTGGTTTGTACCAGCGTGGCATTCGGAATCAGACCTGGGAGTTCTCGCGCAGAATTGCTACCCATGCTGTAGCCAATATTGACTTTCTGTTGATTCAACTCAGAAGGTAAATTAATTTTGCTTCGAGGGCCAATTAAATATCCCCTTTCAATCTGAATCACCGTCTTTGAAAATTGAATATATTGCGCTCTATCAGTACTAGCATTCGTAAATACTAAATCAACCTCACCTTTTTTCACAGCTGCTAGAACATCAGCATTCTTTTCAAAAACTACCGGAGAGTATTGAACGCCTAACTTGCTAGAGAGATCTCTACCTAATTCATACCCGATTCCCCGGGACTCACCACCGACTGAATTGGCTGGCAAGATTGAGGTTGGTGTCCCTTTATAGAGGCCCATCCTTAATTCACCTTGAGGGGTTATGGGGTTCTGTGGCGCAATGGAACAAGCACAAAGGATTAGTGAAAAAACTAATCCATACAACCTCCTCCAGGAAAAACGATGTCTCATTAACTTATTTATTAAGCATTAATCAGGCTGAATATTGGCATCATGAACCAGCTTTTCGTAACGCTTGCGCTCTGAATTGAGGAAGGTCGTAAATTGCGCCGTACTACCGGGACTAACCTCGCCACCAACCGAAGTTAAACGTTCAATCATGTCTTTCGACTTCAGCGCTTTCTCTACCTCTGAGTGCAATGTCTTCACAATCGCTGCTGGCGTTTTAGCAGGTGCGATTAAGCTATACCAAACAGAAGCCTCAAATCCAGGAAATCCAGATTCTGCAACTGTAGGCACACCTGGAAATAATGGGGAACGCTTGGCACTCATCACTGCAATGATTTTGAGATTTCCAGCTTTAACCTGAGGAGCAATTTCGAGCATATTCATTGCGACTAAATCTAACTGGCCTCCGATTAAATCCGTAATGGCGGGTGCACCCCCTTTATACGGGACATGCTTAAAGGAAACTCCAGCAGCCTGCTCAAAGAATTTCATGGCCATGTGTGGGGTTGCGCCATTACCTGGTGATCCATAGGTAATGAAATCCGGATTTGCCTTTGCCGCTTTAATCAGGTCTGATAATTTTTGATACTTACTGCCAGCGGTTGTGGCAATGACTACCGGCACACTACCAATCAATCCGATTGGGGTGATGTCTTTATCGACATCAAATGGCTGAGGTTTATAAAGGGCCATATTGGCGGCTAAGGCATTGGCTGCAACCATTAGCGTATATCCATCTGGCGAGCTATCAATCAATTGTTTAACCGCAATATTAGTTCCAGCACCTGGCTTGTTTTCAATGACAAAAGGTTGTCCCATTGAGCCCGAAAGGCTCTGCCCCAAACTTCTGGCAACCAAATCTACCGCACCACCTGGAGCATATCCAACCAGAACCTTAATCGGCTTATTTGGATAGTCCTGGGCCATTGAATGGACTGAAAACAGGAGCCCACAGAACAATAAGACATTGGAGATCATTTTTTTCATTATTTTTACTCTCTAGGAGCCCCTGACATTCTGACAATACCTTCGTAACGCTTAATCTCTGCTTGAGAAAACTTTGTGAAATCAGCAACAGAACCACCATCTATCTGTGCACCAATGGATTGGAGATGTTGTTTCACTTCAGGATCTCTTAAAACCTTATTGAAGGCTGCATTCAGTTTTTCGGTAACATCTTTTGGAGCCCCAGCTGGGAGCATGACACCATACCAGGCATTAGCCACCATCGATACCCCCACCTCTTTCATTGTGGGTACATTCGGCAGCTCAGGAATACGTTTATCAGCAGCAACACTAAGGGCCTTCAACTTGCCCGCCTTAATGTTATTAAGTGAACCCGTATCTAGCATCATGTCAATATGACCGGCCATCAAATCCACGGCTGCTGGACCGCTTCCCTTATATGGCACATGACGAATATCCAAACCAGTGACCGTTTTAAATTGCGCTCCAGCTAAATGCTGAGAGGCGCCAATACCAGCCGAGCCATAAGTAAACTTTCCAGGGTTCTGCTTTGCATCAGCCATGAGATCTTTCATGCTGTTCCAGGGTGATGTAGCTGGCACAACCATGATGTTTGGAATCGTGCAGACCAGCACTACTGGCGTGAAATCTTTAGCTGCATCAAATCCCTGGTTCGCAAATAAATGAGGGCCGGCAGCATTGGTAGAGCTTGTGGCCATCAAAATAGAGTAACCATCAGGTTTATCTTGTACGAAAGATTGGGTGCCAATATTCCCGCCTGCCCCACCCTTGTTCTCCACAAATACCGAAACCCCTAGCTCTTTTGTTAAGGGCTGCACTAAGATGCGCGCTACCTGATCAGTTGCCCCGCCTGGAGGCCATGGAACTAAAAACTTAATGGACTTATCGGGGTATGCGCCATAGACATTCATCACCACGGCACTTAAAGCAAGAGTGGCGAGAAGTTTTTTCATAGCGCGCCTTTTTGTTTCAAAGTAGCGTCGACCCAAGCGTCGTTATATTGACCATCCAGAATGGATTGAATCGTTTTATGTTCCGTCGCCTCTTTTTCTTTGCCTAACTTAGCTGCTTCGAGCGCAATACTTGGTGACAGTGCAATGATTCCATCGCAGTCCCCCAAAATGATATCGCCTGGATTAACGACCATTCCACCAATACTGATGGAAGTATTGATTGACCCAGGTCCATCCTTATAAGGGCCACGCATATTCACACCTCGAGCCCAGCATGGGAACTTATGTTTCTCAAAAGCATCTACATCACGAATGGCACCGTCAAAAACGCAACCAATGGCACCTTTCGATTTGGCAACCGTCATCATGATTTCCCCAAATAAGGCACGTGAAAGATCGCCACCACCATCCACTACCAAGACATCGCCTGACTTCAAAATTTGTAGGGATTTATGGATCAAAAGGTTGTCGCCAGCACGAACACTAACCGTTACTGCATTGCCACAAACCGAAACGGGGGACTTATTCACTGGCAGAATATTGACTGCGCCAATGGTCCTTCCCAAAACATCACTCACCACGGAAGTTGCCAGCCCCGTAAGAGCTGCAACACCTTCTTTGAAGGCTTCTTTTCTTGGGTGGATTTCAATCCCAGTTGTGCTCATCACTCAATCTCCCGCATATATTTATATTGTTTAATCCTAGCAATATAACGCAAATATATTGGCTTTCCTTTAAACTTTCGAGCTAGTTTTAGCCTATTATTTACTCTTTGGATCAGAATAACGAATGCTTAAAATAAGCACTTCCAGCAAGCTCCTAGAGCTTGCACTCGCAAATCGGCCAGACTCAGAATGTGAAACCTGCAATGCGCTAATACACCCAGGATGGGAGTCTGTTTCTGGAAGTTTTGACCTTAAGCGCTTAAAACTCGTTGGCACTCTTCGCAATGAAGAGAGCCCTGAGACTTGGGATGAATATCACCCTAATGGAACCCACTCTTGGTCTGATAATGCGCCTATAGCTATTGGCTATCACCCTTACACCAGGTGCAATATCTATGAGTGCATTGACTGCTCTCGAAAGTACCTAAGATATGGTGAATATGGTGGCTACTATGTTGATGAGCGAATCAGGCCACTCAATCCAGAATTCATCATCAAGAGCTAGCCACCCCGCGATGGCTAGCATCAGTTAAAAATTTATTTTTCTGACTTAAAGTTACTATCCAAGAACTCTTGAACACCGGCAAACATCAACATGCGATTTTTTTCCATGATGATGGTGTGAGTACCCTCACTAATCTGTAGCATCTCCTTGTATGGCGCATTCTCAAGCTTAGTAAAGTATTCATACATCATGTAACTGGGTAGATCCGCGTCCCACTCGGCATGCACTAACATCACCGGCACCTTAATATCTTTTGGCTCATATACCGGTTTCCCAGCAGTCCAATACTCGCGCGCATCTTGCACTGTGCCATTGGGGGCCCTTAACTTCTTTGGATTTTGTGTTTTACCCCAAGGGTCAGTATCGAAAGTGGCATTAGCCCATTTCTCAAACCAACCCTCTGGAATCAAGCTAGCTTTTGCATGTTCCGGAACACCAGTTAACCAACGGTTTTTAGCATCAGCGACTGAAGCTACTCGATATGCGCCCAACGGGCCACCTTTATCGGTCAATGGCGCACCACCCTGACGTAACCACTGAGGGGCGTACAAGACTAGCTTGTTCACTTTTTCATTATGTTCAGTAGTGTATTTACCCATGATAGTTGTGCCCCACGACCAACCCAGTAAATTCATCTTCTGAATATTGCGCTTTTTCAAGATATAGTCGACTGTACTAGAAACATCACTTACAGCAACATCCGTACGAACCAGGGGTGCGTTTTGCTCTGCAGGCTGATCCATTTCAGGTGGGCGAGTTGATTTTCCATAGCCGCGTAAGTCAACCAACCAAACGTCATAACCTCTTGCTGCCATGTACTCCATCCAAGAAGTGCCTCCAAGAGATAGGTCAAAGGCAGTTTCTGCTGGGTAAGTTGAGCCATGCACATATAGCAATGTTTTTTCTGCCGAAAACTTCTTCATGCTAGCTAAATGCTTATTGCGAACATAAAGAGAAATACCGGGCGTATCGCTTTGCACCATGTATTCATTCATTTGGATTTTTCCAGCGGCAAATACCTGACCGATCCCAGCGAAAGAAATCAGTAAGGCAAATATTTTACAAGTCATTTTCATTTGGTCTCCATATGAGTTAAAACTCATTTTTATTGTGTTTTCTTAAATTCTACTGATTGCTAGGCCTTAGTATCACCTAAAAAGGGACATCCCATCAGATGATGGCTACAAGAAACTAAACATTGCCCTTCTCACATTAGAAAAATGCGGTCTGACCTTATCACTCCATGTGGTATTTCTAACTTTCAACCACGGCCCACAACTCTGCACCTCAGTTGATACAAGGTCATAGAAAGCGAATGAATATGGCGCATGATCTAAGTTGATACAACGAGTGGTATCAACACATCCAGGCACACTAGCCAAACCCAGCAGATGCTCATTGTCATACCAAGCAAATACCTCCCGTTCCCACCCTAGCTCAAAATCCATTTCGACTGTATAACGATTTTGTGGAAGCTCTGCACTAGAAAAACCTTTAATTGAATTGACAAACACAATGCGGCTCAACTCAAACGAATCTAAGAAACTGGCAAGTTCGCCCAAGAAAGTATTAGCATCAACTGGAGCATTCTTGCGGGGGTTCTTCAAATAAAAATACCCATAGAGATCATTTGATTGACTGCTATAAGTCACGACTACTTTCGCAAATTCACCTTGCTTTGCCAGTCTTAGTGCGCTCGCAATGTCAGAGATATTCTTGGATCCACTTTTTGGCGTAGCTCTCAATAGCAATAAATCAATGGATTGATCACCCATTTAGTGACCTATATGTAGTGCATTCAATAATCTTGACACCATGTTGTAAGCAGCGATTGTGGTAACCAATTCTAGAATTTCTTGGTCATTAAAATGCGGCTTTACTTGATCAAAAAGACTATCAGGAACTTGAATTTCCATAGTCATCACATCAGTTAGTTGTAGTATTAATCGCTCTTGCCCATCGAATAACTCATTGATTGAGGGATTCCTTAGTGCATCAATCTTTTTTTGACTCATACCAGCCTTGATGGCGTGGGGAACATGCGCATCAAACTCATAGTCTGCTTTATTTAAAATGGCTACTCGTAAAATAATCATCTCTCTAATTGCGGGAGATAAAGAATTACGGTTACGAATGGCGGTTAGCAGAGCCTCCCAGCCGCGTGCAATCTCCGGAGCATTCAAGAGTATTTGATACAGCGGCGAAATACGTCCACGCTCAGCAAGAATCTTGGCTTCTAATGAAGCTAACTCAGCATTGCTACCGGGTGTGATTGGGGATATACGAGTATTCATAATTATTCAGGTGAAATTTTCTTAGTCTTGATTAACTGTGTCCACTTGGCAATATCTTTTTTCAATATGGCGTTAAGTTCATCTGGACTAGATCCCACAGGCTCACTTCCAGCTTGCGTCAATTTAGAATTTAAAGGTTCTTGCTTGACCACTCTTTTGATGGAGGCGCTAAGGCGATCAATGTCCGACTTTGGTGTGCCAGCCTTAACAAAAACCGCATACCAATTATTAGTATCTACGCCCTTAATACCCATCTCATTAAATGTTTTGACATCCGGTATGGCGCTATTGCGTTTATCGGCAGCAAGCCCAATCGGCTTTAGCTTACCACTCCGAATGTAGCCAATCAGCCCTGGAATATCGCCAAAGAAACCATCCACGTGACCGGCCATGACATCAGTAATTGCTGGCGCAGCACCTTTATAGGGCACATGCAAAATCTTGACATTAGCGGAATCATTTAACTGTTCTAGTGCCAAGTGAGGAACACTACCAGTTCCAGATGAGCCCATAGTGAGATCACTCTTCTTAGCTAAAGCAATAAATTCAGCGGCATTATTTGCGGGGCTAGCTGGATTGACAACGAGCACTTCAACGTTATTAGCAACCAAAGAAACAGCCGCTAAATCTTTAACCGGGTTATAGGCTAGCTTTTCATAAAGACCTGGATTGATTGCCACCGCTCCTGCACTGGTAAACCAGATGGTTTTTCCATCAGCTGAATTGGCTGCTAGGAATTCAGCAGCAATCGCCCCATTGCCACCCGGCTTATTTTCAATAACGATTTGCGCATTTAAATCTTTTCCCAAGGGCTCAACAAGGGAGCGCGCCATTGAATCCACTGGGCCCCCAGGCGGAAAGGCAACAATCATCTTAATCACATTTGACTGTGCTTGTACTGTAGCAATCGATAAACAACACAACACTCCCAATAAAAATCTTTTCATTTCCGATCTCCTAATCGCAACGCGCAGACATCCCACCATCAACAATAATCTCTGTCCCAGTAATAAAGCGAGATTCATCTGAAGCTAAAAATAATGCGGCATTGGCTGTATCCCGACCATCGCCCATAAACGGTAGCGGAATACGTGCCTGCCTCTGCTGTAATAGCAGCTCAACATCACCGCCAACACGCTGCTTCGCTAAACGAGTCTCAACCATCGGTGTATGCAGCTGACCGGGAACGACAGTATTGACGCGGATATTTTGCTTTGCGTATTGAACGGCAAGGACTCTTGAAAATTGAATGACGCCTGCTTTAGTAGCAGCATAAGCAATTTGCGCAGATCCAGTCCAACGAATACCCGAAGTGGATGCCAAATTAATAATCGAACCAGATTCTTTTCGAATCATCTCAGGCAATGCATACTTGCAGGTCATAAAAACACTCTTCAGATTGAAATCGACTTGAGCATCCCAAACCTCTTCAGTCATTTCTATTGGGCCACCCTTTGCAGAGCCCCCAACAATATTTACCAAAATATCTAGGGTTCCAAACCCTTTAATGCAAGATTGAATGCTTTCTTCTATAGAGCCTGACTGAGTGACATCCAAGATTCCAACTTGAATATTCTTTCTAAATTCACCCGCCAAATGCAAAGTTTCGTCTAAGCGGGTTAAGTTGATATCCGTAGCAAATACTTTTGCACCCTCTTGAGCAAAGCGTACAGCAGTTGCACGTCCATTACCCCAGCCAGACCCAACTGAGCCTGCTCCAGTAATAAATGCTACTTTTCCTTCTAAGCGTCCAGCCATCATTAAGTCCGTTTATATTTTTTATGCAAAACGATAAAACTTTTCGGGATTGCTGACCATAAGCTTCTGGATCTTTACCTGGCTATCAGCAATCCGAGGAATCAAATCAATTAAATTCCCATCATCTGGTATGTGGTGATGATTTGGATGAGGCCAATCAGTTCCCCATACACATTTTTCTGTAAATCGATCAACCAAAAGCTTTGCCAAAGCCACGCCGTCGTTATAAGGATGCGCCTTTGAAATACGATCGATACCACTCACCTTTACATGGAAGCGAGGATCATCCAACAGGCGCAGAAGACCCTGAAAGTCAGCATGGTCAATACCCAGAGAGGCATCTACCCTCCCAATATGATCAATCATCACAGGAACTGCTGACTGCTTTAACAAGGGGGTTAGTGAATGCACTAAATCACTAGAGAAATGCACCTGCAAGTGCCACCCGAATGGCTCCATCCGCTTGGTTAAAGCTAGGATATCTTCAATGGAGTCGCTATTCTTGAGGTGCGCCATAAAGTTAAATCGAATCGCTCGAAAACCCTGCTGATCCATCTTGGCAATCTGCTCGGTAGTCGCACTGGCTGGTGCCAAAGCTACACCAAGGTAGGATCCTTTTCGTACCTGCATGGCATCCACTACAACTGAGTTATCAAATCCATGTAGCGCGGTTTGCACAATAACGCAACGTTCTATACCCAAAAAATCATGCAAGGCAAAAAGCTGGTCCTTACCCGCATCTACTGGAGTAAACGATCTACTCTCCGAATACGGAAATTGATCGGATGGTCCAAAAATATGGCAATGAGCATCGCAAGATTTAGGGGGTAGCTTAAACGCAGGTTTGCGTGGCGAACTAAGATAAGTCTGTATCAAATCACTCATGTCTCTCGATCACCTTCTTATTAATATGGCTACTATTTCAATTTTACTTACTCATCTTTCATGTTTGCACTCTTGACGATCGGCTGAAGACGCTTTCTTTCTTCAGTTAAGAATTTAATAAAGTCAGCCTGAGAACCAGGTGCAGGCTCAATACCCTGTGGAATGAGACGCGCCTTAAGGGCATTGGTATCTAGAGCCGCTTGTATAGCAGCATTCATTTTCTGAATAATCTCGTTTGGCGTACCCTTCGGCGCAAATATTCCCGACCAATGGCCAATGAAAATATTGGGATATCCCAACTCTTTAGTAGTTGGTACGTTAGGTAAACGCGTGATGCGTTTATTCCAAGTGGAGGCAATGGCCCTAAGTTTATTACCTTCAATTTGCGGCAAAACCACTACGCTAGCCTCTGAAGTAGCATCCACTTGTTTTGATACGACTGCAAACACGCCCTCTGATCCACTTTTATAAGGAATAATTTCGTAATTTCCGCCCACGGTATTTATCTTAAGCATTTCAGCCACAAAATGAGGGGTGCTGCCGCTGCCTGCAGTGGCAAAAGTCAGCCCCGGATTTCCCTGCGCCTTTTTGATTAAGTCTTTTAAGTTCTGAATCGGAGAATCGCCATTTACCACAATGATGGATGGACTCACAGCCATCATACCCACGGGTACCAAGTCTTCTGACTTGTAGGGCATGTTGTTACGCAACATTGGGATGGTAACGACGCCGCCTGCAGCCGAAGCATAAAAGGTGTAGCCATCAGGCGCGCTCTTAGCAACGTAATCACCGCCAACCACTGAACCTGCCCCAGGCTTATTCTCAACAATAATGGGTTGCCCTAGCTGTCTACTCACCCCTTCAGCAACCGCACGTGCAACGAGATCGTTTGCACCGCCTGGGCCAAAGCCAACAATGAATCGAATAGGGCGGCTAGGCCACGTATCAGCAAAAGTGCTATTGGCGATACCGAGAACAAAAGCAATTGCGAGGACTTTAATTTTTTTCATGAAAACTTTTTCTCCAATAAATCGAAATAATCTTTTTGAACGAAGTGTTGACGTTCTATAAATGTAGCCACTAGAGCTGGGTCTTCTTTGAGCTGGCCGTATTCTTTTAAATGATTCAGCACATTTACCCTCTTCTGGAAATAGTCTAGATTATATGAGCTTGCATTACTCGATCTCTAAGCTCAATATTGCAGAACTCAAAGACTTCCCATGGGCATCAAGCGCTAAGGATTTCGTCACGCCACCGCCCAATGCATCATGCAGAACAAAGTTTAGAGCCCCAAGCTGGGGCATCACAAATCTCTCTACCTCGCCTTTCACAAGATCTTTATAAAGCATCTTGACTCGCTCCGTAGTCACTGACGCTTCAATTCTAGAAAAATCTTTCATGTCATATACGATGACTGAAATGGTTGAACGATTACCTTTATCGCCCGTTCTTGAATGTGCAATTTCTCTCAATAGCATTTATAGCTCCACAATTGAAACTGAGGTTTTAATTAAATGACGAGGGATGAGAACTGATTGTGCCGAAATGACCTCACGAATCGATTTAGTGGCACCTCCGCCTCCAGAAGGCCCATTCAAGTACATCGCCTCGACTTCATTTACTAGGAGCTCTACATCTTTTTGAGCCTTCGATCGAGCGGCGACTCTCACACGCACCTCATAGGGATCATGACCGTAAGACAAGCTTTCCCCATGGATCGCATTAACGCCGATGAGTTCATATCGAATCTCGAGAAATTCAATACCCGAACTCTTAATTCGTTTTTGTAGTACATCTAATGCTAATTGCCCTCTAGCAAGCGCGCCCAATCCAGCATAAGAAATTTGGCCGTCACCAATAAAACCATCACGTTTTCCAATAGTTACCTTAATCAGCTCAGGCCGTGAACTGCCACTGGCGTTTTCTGCCTTAACACGATCTTTTGCTATTTCAGTGAAGGTAACCTGTGAAAAATCTGCAACGACATCAGGCTGTAAATATTGTGATGGATCTTCTATCTCATAAAGTAATTGAGCAGAACAAGTAGCGGTATTGACATATCCCCCAGACCCATCAACCTTGGTGATAACGATCTCACCATTTTCTGACACCTCAGCAATTGGAAAACCTAGGTTTTCTAGATCGGGAACATCGCGATAACCAGGATCAGCAAAATAGCCTCCCGTGACTTGCGCTGCACACTCCAATAAATGTCCAGCCAAAATACCTTGACCCAACTTTTTCCAGTCAGAACTAGACCATCCAAACTCATACATTAATGGTGCAAGAAAAAGTGCTGGATCCGAAACGCGCCCTGTAATCACAACATCGACACCCAAGGACAGTGCCTCAACGATTGGGTCAGAACCCAAATATGCATTAGCTGAAATAATGTCATGCTCAATAGAGGAGATTGGTTCGCCAGTTTCCATTACGGAAAAATCACCAGATAGCAGTTGAGGCAAAACATCATCTCCACTAACAATGCCGACCTTCAAAACCCCAATGTTTAATTCTCTGGCAATAGCAACCACTTCTTTAGCTGCAGCATGAGGATTGGCAGCGCCCATATTGGTAATGATTTTGATTCCCTGCTCTTTACAGGCGGGCAATACGGCTCTCATCCTCTCCCTTAAAAGGGGATCAAAACCCACGTCTGGATTTTTACTTTTTTCAAGCTGTGCAAGCGCTACGGTTCTTTCGGCTAAACACTCAAAAATCAGATAGTCCAAACTCCCTTTTTCAGCCAACTCAACGGCTGGTGGAATTCGATCCCCAGAATATCCGGCCCCGGCACCCAATCGAATGATGCGCATATATACCCTCAGTCTTTAGAAATTCAGTGTAACGTTACTTTTTGCAACACTCAAATGACAAAACCCTCACCATTACTGATGAGGGTTTTCTGAACTTGCTAGTCGACTCGAATATAAATATCCGAGATTAATTAACGACCATCTTTGATTCTTTAACCAATATGGATGCAGCATCCATCTCACGCTTCACCATCTCGTCAAATTTCTCAGGACTCAATAACATCGGCTCGGCTCCTAATTTTCGTAACTGAGAAACAACTTCGGGATCTTTCATTACCTTAATAATGCCCCGATTCATTTGATTAATAATGTCGCCTGGGGTTTTGGATGGTGCAAAAATACCAACCCAAAAAATATAAGCAGAGTTTGGTAGACCTGCCTCAACCGTTGTAGGCACATCAGGCAAAACATAAGAACGCTTATTAGTTCCTACGGCTAGAGCTCGCAACTTCCCATCCTTGATCAGTGGCAATGCAGAAACGATCGGGGAGAAAAACCAATCAACTCTGCCTGCCATCGTATCCGTAATGGCATCCGGCGTACCTTTATAAGGTATGTGGTTTGCATTAATCTTAGCGGCAAGTTTGAATTTTTCCGCATTCATATGGGTTGCGGAGCCGTTACCAGCAGAAGCATAATTTTTAACGCCCGGTTCGGCCAAAGCCTTACTAACTAAATCACTTACCGAGGTGTAACCAGAGTTAGGAGATGTCACCATGACATTAGGTAATTGCGCCAATGGGGTCACGCCAGCGAAATCCTTTAATGTGTCATAAGGAAGGCTGCTATATAAAAATGGATTAACAACATGTCCTGATGACTGAATGAGGAAGGTGTATCCATCAGGTTCAGACTTAGCCACAATGCCCGCACCGATGGTGCCGCCAGCACCTGGCTTGTTTTCTACAAAAATAGATGCGCCAAGCGAGTCTCCAAGCTTATTAGCTAAGATACGCGCGATCACATCCGTACCACTGCCAGGAGTAAAGGGCACTATAAATCGAATTGTTTGACTTTTGGGCCACGGGGTCTTGGCATACACAGGATTGATATTGATGGCAGTCAGGCCAAATATCGCCAACAGATTAACAATCAAGATCTTGAAGAAAGGATTTATTTGTCTCATTATATTTTTATGTAATAGAAGTTTAAAAAAATTAAGTGGATGCCATGATTAAGGCTACTCTAGCAATCTGATTACTACAATTTTTTAATTGCCTTTTTTCACCAATCAGAAATACACACGAATCATTTTGACGCAATACAACTTCAGACTGAACACCATCAACCGACTCGCAAAAAACAGTGATTTCACCATCAATTACCAAGTAGATTTTTTCCACAGTTGAGCCATCAAAACCTGTTTGACCTCCAGGTTCAAAAACACTCATGCCCATCCACATTTGGTGGCAAGGACTTGCCTCCTTACCTTGAAGACGAAAGCACGTCATATTATCGTGATTGGGGGCTTCGTATGTCTTAGCTTCATTAAATCGAGTAACGTGCATAGATTCTCTGGAGATATTGAATAAAGTAGTTGCGTACTACAGCTTAAATACAACCCGTTTTTGCGAGCCACTCAAAACAAGCTTATAGGCCTCGTGTGCATTCTCCAGCGCAAAAACCTGATCAACTGGAAAAGGCCTTAATTTCCCAGACTCAAATCCTGAGCGCAAAAGATCCAAGAGTTTGGTCGATTCAATGCAATCTAATGCCAAGGTATCAATACCAACATAAGTATGCATGCCACGGTAAAAAGTAAAAATATCAAATGGCACAGCCCGATCCTGGGTTGCTATAAAGATCTGAGTTCCACCCTTAGCCAGCGACTTATTTGCGGCCTCAAAATAAGGACTGCCCACAGTGTTGTAAATAATATGGGCGCCCTTCCCATCTGTTAACTGAAGGATCTGCTGAGAAATTTCATCGGGTGATAGTTCTTTTGCGTTAATCACATTCACCGGGGCGCACGAGAAGGCGTCGAAAGCATTGGCTCGCTGTACGGCTATAACTTTTGCACCATACATTGCTGCGATCTGAACTGCAGCTTGACCTACTTTTCCATTTGCACCCATTACTGCAACAGTCATGCCAGCTTGAGGTAATCCACTACGACGATAACCTTCGAAGGCCGTCACAAAAGGAACGCCCACCGCACCTGATTCTTCCATCGAGATATTCATTGGCCTTAAGTGCAATGCTGCTACAGGCAGATTTAAATAACTCCCATGGGAGCCATCGCAAGTGATACCAACATCGCCCCCAGAACCAAATACTTCTTTACCAATCCATTCAGATGGGCCATCAATGACAATGCCTGCAAAATCTCTCCCCGGTGTTCGTGGAAAAACTGCCTTAGGCATGATGCCTAAGGTGGCTTTAACATCACTAGGATTAATGGCAGCAGCCTTAATCTGAATTAACGCGAAGCCTGCTACCGGCTTAAAGGGCGCTTGCTCCACTAAATCCAGTTTTAAGTCGTCAATTGAACTGGCTTTTTGATCAACGCGTAAAGAAAAATTCATATCATGAAATATTTTAAATAATGCTGTTGCAATTAAAGATGTCGACCACCATCGACGACAATCCGAGTGCCGGTTGAGAAGCGCAAGCGGGTTGCGCAAGCCTCAATTGCTGAAGCTACATCATCTGGTGTACCAATGCGCTTCAATGGTGTTGTAGCGGCTGTTTTATCATTAAAATCACCACCACGACCGGGAACGAAACCCGAATCAACCACACCAGGAGAAACACACAGTACACGGATGCTTGGAGCTAGAACCTTTGCTAGTGACTCGCTAACGATATCTAGACTTGCCTTCGCTGCCACATAAGCCAAATTACTGCCAACGCCCGTAAAGCCGGCAATGGAAGAGACATTCACCACCAAGCCATCACCACTTGACTTTAAGAGCGCCTGGAAGGCGCGAATGGATGCAAAAACACCGCGAAAATTTGCCTTAAGAACTTCATCAATTAACTCATCAGTCAAATCATCCAAGTTAGCGGCCGGCACAGGCTTTGTAAAGCCAGCTGAGTTCACTAAAATATCGCATCGACCCAATCTGCTTTCTACCTCTTTAGCAGCTTCGATTAAAGTTTTTGAATCAGTAATAGACGCATTCAGGCAAAAATGTTTACCGGCCGGTAATTGTTTTAACTGCTCCTTACCCTTATCGAGAGCATTACGGCCAATCAATACACAAGTAGCCCCCAATTTAGCCAGTCGTTGTGCAGTGGCAAAGCCAACAGCGCCATTACCGCCAATAATGACTGCTACCTTATTATTTAAATCATCAACGGATTGAAAAGTACTCATAAAACTCCTAAGGAATAGGTGGGGCAGGGAAAACCATCTCTCCAGCCTGCAACACAAAAGAATGATTTAGTTGGCAAATACCGCTTGCTGAATCCGTTAGATATTCACCTACCAATTGTTTTGAAACGCCGAATACTGGATCACTCTCTAAATTCTCATCAACTGAATCAAATACTTGAGTAATCAATACTTTGTATCCAGGCTTTGAAATCATGAAATGGATATGTGCTGGACGGTTAGGATGTCGCTTCTGTGCACGCAATAATTCACCGCATGGTCCATTTGTAGGGACGGGATAGCCCGATGGACGAATCGTCGTGAAGAAAAAGTCACCCTTCTCATTTGTTTTAAATCTGCCGCGCAAATTCATATCTTCTTGACGTTCATCTTGATTTTCATAAAACCCTACTGGAGATGAATGCCATACATCGACAATGGCATCTGCTACAGGCATTTTTGACTCATCCAAAATACGCCCACGAACTTCCATTGCTTGGCCACCCAAATCTGTTCTAGAGATATTTTCACCCCAAGCACACAAAGGGGCATTCTTGCGCCAAAATGGTCCAAGCAATGCGGCATAAGAACCGCCATCCAAGTCTAAATTATTGATTGTTGAAACCAAAGAAGATATGCCTATGATATCGGCAGCCAGAACCACCTCATTGGTATTCTTGCCTGTAGCTTGACCAATACCCACAATAAATTGAAGTGCCCTTTCAAATTCCAGCTCGGTTAACTGATTCTCTAAAACAAATTGGTGTAAATGCTTGGTGAGTGATGTAACTAAAGTTTTGAGTCGCTGATCTTCAGTGC
>CANGEC010000005.1 GCA_947452625.1 Burkholderiaceae bacterium | reverse complement strand
AGTGCCAAAAAAGCCGCAGGTGGTGCAATTGTAGAAGCGCAAAAAAATAAATGGAGAATGGCGGTTGCAATTGTGGATACAGGCGGACACTTGATTTATTTTGAAAGAATGCAAGACACCCAAACAGGTAGTGTTGATTTGGCGATTGAGAAGGCCAAGACAGCTGCCTTATTCCGTAGGTCTACCAAGTTATTTCAAGATGCTGTTGCAGGTGGTGGTGAGGGCTTACGCCTGTTGCGCCTCACTGGTGCGATTCCGATTGATGGCGGTATTCCAATCATTGAAAATGGAAAATTGGTTGGTGCGGTTGGAATTTCTGGTGGCAGCGGCGACCAAGATGGCCAAACAGCCATGGCTGGAGCTGCAGCCGTTAAGTAGTACCATCTGCATAGCTAAAAAAGGCTGCTTTCGAGCGGCCTTTTTTGCCTACCCCATTCATCGGTCCGGGGGAGCGTAAACCCTAGTACCCATCGTTAAATTTGGGCTAGCGCGTAGGTTATATTATTTCCACTACAAAAGAAGTTCAATAAAGACATTAGGAGACAAGATGCGCCAATCATATTTGCGTTTGGTGTTTGTGGCTATTTGCATTGCCTCAAGCCCATTATTTGCTGTTGCTGCTTCAGATATTTCTGGAGTTGTTAAAAGCAGCAAAGGTCTTGAGGCTGGTGTTTGGGTGATAGCTGAAACAACAGACCTTCCTACAAAATTTACCAAGATTGTTGTAACCGATGATCAAGGCCGATTCTTAATCCCAGAATTACCAAGTGCCAACTATAAAGTGTGGGTTCGTGGTTATGGCTTAGTTGATTCTTCTAAGGTAAGCGCAAAGCCTGGCGCCTCTTTAAATCTCAAGGCGGTAATTGCACCTAACGCAAAAGCAGCGGCAGAGTATTACCCTGGCATGTATTGGTATTCCATGCTCGAGATTCCAAAGGCTAGTGAGTTTCCGGGAACGGGCGAAAAAGGTAATGGTATTCCAACCTTTATGAAGCAGCAGCATTACTGGGTGGATACCGTCAAGAATGGTTGTCAGTCTTGTCACGCGCTTGGCTCGAAGGGAATTCGTCAGGTACCAGAATTTTTTACGAAAATGGGTAATGGTGATTCATTCGCCGCCTGGGCTCATCGTACTCAAGCAGGTCAGGCAATGGGCTATATGGCTTTAGTGCTTGGGCGCCTTGGTCCTGATAAAGGCCTGTCTTTATATGCGGATTGGACAGATCGAATTGCAAAGGGTGAATTGCCGTTTGCCAAACCAGAGCGCCCAACTGGACTCGAACGAAATGCGGTTTATAGCATGTGGGACTGGTCAACACCTAAGTTCTATATGCATGATGCAATGTCTACAGATAAACGTAACCCCACTGTAAATGCTAATGGTCTTATTTGGGGTGCGCCTGAGGAAAGTACCAATTTAGTTCCAACGCTCGACCCAGTAAAAAATATTGCATCATCTGTGCGCATGCCTGTGTTAGATCCAAAGACGCCTTCATCCACTGGGGCGCCACGAGGCCCATCAGCATATTGGGGCGATGAGCCAATTTGGGACGGTCAAAGTAGTATTCATAACCACATCATGGATGAAGTTGGAAGAATGTGGTTTGCAGCTCGAATTCGTCCAGTACCTAACCCCGATTTTTGTAAGGCTGGATCAGATCATCCTTCCGCTAAGGTGGTGCCTCTGAATGAATCGTTGCGCCAAATTAGCATGTACGATCCAAAAACAAAAGAGTGGGCTTTAATTAATACTTGTTTTAGTACGCATCACGTCTATTTTGGACACGATGCCAACAATACTTTATGGACAAGCGCGGGCCCACCAAATAGTGGTGTTGTGGGATGGCTCAATACTAAAAAATACTTTGAGACTCGTGATGAAAAGGTATCTCAAGGATGGACGCCATTAATCATTGATGCCAATGGCAATGGCAAACGCGATGAATGGGTAGAGGCAAATCAGCCTTTGGATCCAAACAAAGATAAGCGTGTGATGGCCGCATTTTACGGAGTGCAGCCTAGCCCAGTAGATGATGCTATTTGGGGTCAGGCGATGGACGTTGGTTTTTCAAGAATCGATCAGCCCGGTTATTTGATTCGTTTGAATCCAGGATCTGATCCTAGTAATACTGCGTTAGTTGAAATTTATCAATCTCCCGAAGGAACCTTTGGGCCAAGAGGTTTGGATGTCGATTCCAAAGGTGTTGTATGGACCGTTCTATCTAGCGGCCATATTGGTAGCTTTGATCGTAGCAAGTGTAAAGGTCCATTAAACGGACCAAGCACCGCTGAAGGTAAACAATGCCAAGAGGGCTGGACTCTGTATCGCCTGCCTGGACCTCAATTTAAGGGTATGGATCCCAAGGGCAGTGCAGATGGCGCCTACTATATTTGGGTTGATTTGCACAATACGCTTGGCTTAGGCAAAGATGTTCCGATTGCTTCCTCCAATGGTGGTGAGGCTCTGATTGCAGTTGTGAATGGTAAGTTAGTGAATTTACACGTCCCTTATCCAATGGCCTTCTTTACCAAGAACGTGGATGGACGTATTGATGATGCTAATGCTGGCTGGAAGGGCCGTGGTGTTTGGACTACTACCGGAACTCGAACACCATTTCATAGTGGAGACGGCAGCAAAGATATGTATCCAAAAGTATTTAAGGTGCAAATGCGCCCCAACCCTTTGGCAAATTAATCTCAACCAGAATATTTTGATATGAAAAAAATCGTTTTCTTTCTCCTAAGCCTTACCTTATGGATGGCCCAATCCTCTTTTGCGCAGTCTAATCAAGCTGCAGCTGCATTAGCAAATCAGAGTGGTTGCATGGCTTGTCATAAAGCTGACGGTAAGTTAGTTGGTCCTGGCTACCAAGAAGTTGCAGAAAAGTATAAGGACCAGCCAGGGGCCTTAGAGATGTTGATGCAGAAAGTAAAAAAAGGGGGTGCTGGGACTTGGGGTCGTATACCAATGCCGGCGCATCCTCAGTTAAGCGACGAATCTTTAAATATCTTAGTGACTTGGGTTTTAAAGGGCGCTCCTGCTCAGTAGAGGGTGCCCTCGAATGGGCTGAACTTGCTTGATTACCTGATGAGAAGAAATTGGTAGCAGTTTGTTGAATATAGGGCTCCTAATCAAGCTATGAAATTCACAATGAAGTTTTTTTTAGTAAACCTTTTTTTACTGCTATCAAGCGCTTCTTTTGCGACCGAAAATACTGCACTTCAGGGAACGGTGAAGTCTTCGGCAGAAGGTTTGATGGAAGGGGTGGTTGTGAGTGCTAAGCGCCTCCAGTCGACCATCACTACCTCTGTGGTCTCAAATCAACGTGGTGAATATCAATTCTCAAAAACAAGACTACCTGCCGGCACCTATGAGATTTCTATTCGGGCAGTTGGATATGAATTGCCCGCTAAAAAAACAGTCAGCATTACCAGTCAGCAGACTAGCAGTGCCAATTTAACATTGGCATCTGTCAAAGATATCTCAGGGCAGTTAACCAATGCCGAGTGGATGGCAAGTATGCCCGGATCTGAGCGAGAAAAACGTGCCTTATTAACCTGCGTGACTTGTCATACTCTTGAGCGTGTTGTGAAGTCTAAGTACAGTAGTGAAGAATTTTTAACGATCGTACTTCCTCGAATGCAAAGTTATGTGAATCAGAGCATGCCCGGCGCTCCTCAGATGCGAAAGGGCGTGCGTCTCATGGAGGAGCAGGGCGAAGATCGAGTCAATATTTATCGTGAAATGGGTGAATTTTTAGCCCAAATCAATTTGCATAATCGTACTCGCTGGACTTATCCACTGCAGACTTTTTCAAGACCTAGCGGTGAGGCTACTAAAGTAATCTATACCGAATATGGTTTACCACGGCAGCTATTGCAGCCACATGATGTGATTGTCACAAAGACTGGACAGGTTTGGTACTCTAGTTTTGGTGAGCAAATTATTGGTCGCATGGATCAGGCAACTGGGGCCGTAAAAGAGTATGAAGTTGAAGTATCGAAACCTGATTTTCCAAAAGGAATCTTAGCCATTCGCGAGGATCGAGATGGTCAACTTTGGATTGGTAATATGTATCAAGCTGCTATAGCTCGGTTTGACCCTAATACGGAGAAGTTTGAATATTTCCGGCCAGCCCCTAAAGACAATTTGCCATCTACCCAGTTAAATCAAGTGGCGCCTTATAACCGGAATATAGATGGTAAGGTGTGGGCCCAAAACAGTGGTTTTGCGGGGGTACACCGCTTTGATGTGAAGACCGGGGAAGTTGAAACATGGGCACCTTTTAAAAATTCTAAGGAGCAGCACAATATTTATGATGTCATTTCTGACTCTAAGAATAATGCATTCTTTACGGATTTTAGGCAGCAAGAAATTGGACGTATCGATGCAAAGACGGGTGCCATTACTTTCTTCAGCTTTCCCACTAAGCTGGCGTCACCGCGTCGAGGCACGATGGATGACCAGGATCGTTTGTGGGTTGGTGAATATCGTGGACACAAGATTGGAATGCTCGATACTAAGACTGGCGAGATGAAAGAGTGGTCGGTACCAACGCCATATTCTGCCCCATATGATGCTATAAAGGATCGTAACAATTACGTTTGGACCGGTTCAATGACGACAGATAAGATCGCACGTCTTAATCTTGAAAATAACCAGTTTATTGAGTACCTCCTTCCTAAGTCGACCAATGTGCGTCGAGTCTTTGTTCAAGATGATGCCCCTGAACCTATTTTTTGGGTGGGCAGCAATCACGGCGCCGCGATTATTAAAGTAGAGCCACTTCAATAATGCAGGATAAATCTCAAGAGAGTGAATATGTATCCAGAAGAAAACATTAGCAACGGTTCACAAGAGCCTTCCAAGCTGAGACGTCGCTACTTGGCTTTATTGGGTTTAGCGCCCAGTGCTTTTATGACCAAACTCTCCTTTGCCCAAGAGGCGCCAGCTAAGAAATCTCCTGCAAATAGTCTAATTGAGGGCAAAGAGTATTGGGTCAATCGTAAGATGGATGCGCAAAATATCCGCTTGTTTCTGTGGCGCAAACGTATTGTTGGTAATACGTCTAAAGGGGTGATTTTATTCATTCATGGATCTTCTATGGCGGGAACGCCAACATTTGATTTGCAGATTCCAGGAAAGCCAGAGTATTCGGCGATGGATACATTTGCCAAGTTGGGTTATGACACCTGGTCTCTTGATCACGAAGGTTATGGACGCTCTGATAAAAATCGTCAAATTAACTTTAATATTGCCAATGGAATTGGGGATCTAGAGGCTGTTATTCCTGAAATTCTTAGGCTGACTGGCCAATCCAGCATCATGTTATACGGCATTTCTTCTGGGTCACTGCGTGCTGCAGGCTATGCACAACAATATCCTACGAAGGTTTCTAAAATTGCTTTAGATGCTTTTGTTTGGACCGGCGAGGGTAGTCCCACTTTGTCAGAAAGACGCAAGCGCTTGGCGCAATGGGAGTCAAATAATCGTCGCCCAGTCGACAAAGCAATGATTAGTAGCGTATTTACCAGAGATCATGCTGGCACTGCTGATCCTGTGGTGGTGGATGCATTTGCTAACGCAATCTTGGCTTTGGATAGCTCGATGCCAACAGGAACGTATTACGACATGTCAGTGAATTTGCCGGTAGTCGATCCAGAAAAGATGGTGATGCCGACGTTAATCATGCGTGGTCAATATGATGGTATTGCTGGCTTTCAGGATCTCTTAAACTTTTTTGCCAAAATTCCAAGTCCAGATAAGCAGTTTTCAGTGATGCCTGGTATCGCGCATGCTAGCTTTCAGGAGCGTAATGTAGCCATTGCATATCATGTTTTAGATGGCTTCTTTAGTCAGCCAAAACCAGTTTATCGTGGATAGTATTTTAATAAGAAGATGGATTTATTTAGGACCATGAAGGCGTAAATCAATATGTTTAAAAAGTTACTCATCGGTTTAGCCCTCTTATGCTTAGCCCAAGCAGATATTGTGATTGGAACTGCTTTTGCTGTATCTCAGGAATCAAGCGAAAGGCCCGCTGCCAACTACAACCCAAACGCCCAATACGCATTAAAAATTTTTGATGTGAAATTTCGGAAAACAGATCAGGGTCGTCAGTTGATGGCTCGTATTTATCAACCAGTAGGTGTGGGTCCCTTTCCTGTCCTCTTAGATTTTCATGGAGGAGCTTGGAATAACAAGGATCGTTTGGCTGAGGCGCCAATGGATCAAGCCTTTGCTGCGAGCGGCATCTTAGTCATTGCAGTTGATCTCACTCGAGCCGGTGAATCTCCTTACCCCGCAGCTATTCAGGATGCTAGCTATGGCATTCGTTGGGCAAAAGCGAATGCTCGTGCATGGGGCGGCGATCCAGATACCCTTGGTTTATATGGTAGCTCTAGCGGAGGACATGTTGCAGAGTTATTAGGCATGAAGCCCAATGATGCGCTCTATAACGCACTTGCTGTTAAGGATTTCAAAGACATAACGAGTGTCGTTCGTTACATTGTGACGCGCTCGCCAATTAGTAATACAGAGGCACGTTATGAAAATGCAGTGAGTAAAAAACGTGAGCCAATGATCAATAACAATCTGAACTTCTTTAAGCCCTGGAATACGATTGATTTAGGGAATCCTCAAAAAATATTAGATCGTCGTGAATTCTCTCGCTTGCCGCCTTTATTGATTATGCAAGGTGAGCTTGATGACAATGTTTTACCTAAGGATCAAGAGTATTTTGCGAAGTCCTACAAAGCAGCTGGAGGCTATTGTGAATATGTTCTCTTTAAGGATAGTGAGCATGAATGGGTTGCCAAGGAAAGTGAGCAAACTAATAAGGCTCGTGAGATTGCAAAACAGTTTATTGCCCAGCAATTATCAATTACCAAAAAAAATTACTGATATATTTAAAAAATTAGGGAGACTGAGATGAAATTTAGCATTTATCAGACTGCGGTGGTAGCAATCCTGTGTGGCTTAGTGAGCACCTTACAGGCCGCTTCCACGGTCAATGTGTCTGCCCGAGATATTGGTGGTTCCGTAAAGGGCATAAAGGGTCCAGAGGCAGGAGTTTGGGTGATTGCTGAAACCACAGATCTACCAACTAAATTTGCCAAGGTTGTGATTACAGATGATCAAGGACGATTTTTACTCCCTGAGTTGCCACTAGCAAATTATCAAGTTTGGGTCCGTGGGTATGGTTTAGTAGATTCTGCAAAGGTGAAAGCTAAACCCGGACAAGTTTTAGATTTAAAAGCAGTGCAAGCCCCTAATGCTAAAGCGGCTGCACAGTATTACCCAGGAATGTATTGGTATTCAATGATTAATATTCCTAAAGATAGCGAGTTCCCAGGAACTGGTGATAAGGGCAATGGAATTCCAGCATTCATGAAAAAGCAATATTTTTGGGTTGATACCGTAAAAAATTCTTGTCAATCCTGCCATGCTTTTGGTTCGAAGGGTATACGCGATGTACCTGCTCTATTTACAAAGATGGGTAACGGAGACTCTACTCTTTCATGGGCTCATCGCACTCAAGCCGGACAGGGTATGGCCAATATGGCCTTGGGCTTAGGTCGTCTGGGACCAGATAGGGCTTTATCTGTTTTTGCTGATTGGACTGATCGCATTGCTAAAGGCGAGGTGCCATTTGATAAACCGGTTCGCCCAAAAGGGGTCGAAAGAAATGCAGTTTATACAATGTGGGACTGGTCTTCTCCGAAATACTATTTGCATGATGTGATTTCAACGGATAAACGAAATCCAACACTGAATGCAAATGGGCTCATTTGGGGTTCACCAGAAGAGAGTACTGACCTTGTGCCTATACTAGATCCAATTAAGCATACTGCTTCAGAAATTCGGATGCCATTTTTGGATCCTAAAACACATTCATCTACAGATCTACCTCATGGCCAGTCGGCTTATTGGGGGACAGAGCCAATTTGGGATGGACATACCAGCATTCATAACCTTATCTGGGATCAAAAAGAGAATATATGGTTTGCTGCACGGATTCGTCAAAATGCAAACCCCGATTTTTGCAAGGAAGGCTCTGATCATCCTTCTGCAAAAGTGATGCCTGTTAAAGAATCCACTCGTCAGTTGGCAATGTATGACACGAAGAAGAAAGAGTGGAATCTAATTAATACCTGCTTTAGCACGCACCATGTTTACTTCGCGCGAGATAAGAACGACACTTTATGGACGAGCGCCGGAAGTCCTGCTAATACTGTTGTAGGTTGGCTTAACACCAAGATGTATCTTGAAACTAAGGATGAGCAAAAGTCCCAAGGTTGGACCCCCTTAGTGCTTGATACCAACGGCAATGGCAAGCGGGATGAATATGTAGAGCCAAATCAGCCGCTTGACCCACAAAAAGATAAGCGTATTAATGCTGGTTTTTATGCGGTTCAAAGTAGTCCATTAGACGACTCTATATGGGGCCAATCAATGGATGTTGGATTCTCTCGCATAGATCAGCCTGGTTATTTGATCCGACTTAATCCTGGTTCTGATCCAAGCAAGACATCGTTGGCTGAAATCTATCAGTCTCCAAAAGGCACTTGGGGATCGCGTGGTATTGATATTGACTCTAAGGGTGTTGCATGGACTGTTCTAGCTAGCGGACAGATTGCTAGTTTTGATCGTAGTAAATGTAAGGGACCACTAAATGGCCCTAGCGCGGCTGAAGGGAAGCATTGCGAGGAGGGTTGGACACTCTATCGGTTGCCTGGACCACAGTTTAAGAATGTCAACGATCCAAATGGTAGTGCAGATGGTGCCTACTATATTTGGGTCGATTTATACAACACCTTAGGCCTTGGCAAGGATGTGCCAATTGCATCCTCTAGTGGCGGCGAGGCCTTAATTGCTGTGGTTGATGGCAAATTAGTAACATTACGTGTTCCTTACCCTTTAGGCTTCTTTACGAAAAATGTCGATGGTCGTATTGATGACATCAATGCAGGGTGGAAGGGGCGTGCAGTTTGGACAACTACAGGTACACGCGCACCATTTCATAGTGGTGATGGCAGCAAAGACATGTATCCAAAAGTATTTAAAGTGCAGATGCGCCCAGATCCATTGGCCAACTGATTGCGCACTGGTTAATGTATGTTTGACTGGATATCAGAAAGCGCTTTCTGGACAATATTTTTAATATTGCACGGCCTTTGTGCTGTTGCTTTATTGGGCGCTATCACGCATCAGTTTTTTGCTGCATTTAAAACGAGGGGCTCTAGTGGATCGTCTGATTTTATTGGAAGATTTAAGGGGGTTTCTCCGGGGGTGTACACCAAAGCAATTTGTATTCTTTGGCTCATCACTTTCATATTGGGCGGATATATTTATGCACAGTACAGAATTGCTATTCGCATTCCTTTGGAGGCTTCAGGGTATTGGCGCACACAAGGCTTTTTTGAGCTTAAGGAAAATTGGTCAAGCATGGGTTTATTCTTACTTCCGGGCTATTATGCGATGTGGTGTATGCAGTTGAATGAGTCTTTTATTAAGGCGCGAAGTTATTTAACAGCGATGTTAGCTATCATTTGCTGGTTTTCATTTTTAGTGGGGCATATTGTTAATAATGTCCGTGGGTTTGGATCATGAAAAACAGTCAACTGAATCAATGCCTCCTATTTAGTGCTGTTGCACCTATTGTGTATTTCATAGCGGACCTATATCGGTTGCCGATGTTTACATTTTTTCCTGCGGTGAATGAGTTTTATTGGGGCTGGGCCCCCATGAGTAATGATCTAGGCCCTGGCATGTACTGGTATGGTTGGCTTGCTACAGCAACTGCATTTTCTGGATTGCTGAGCATGGTGATCACCAGGCTCATTCCAGAAAAGAGTCATTTTTGGACCTTGTTATTACAGTATTTATGGATATTGCCAATTGCACTCTTAATTCCCTTAGTTGTTTCACTGAAATTTTATTGGCGATAAACCATGCAGAAAAAATTCATCTTCTTTTTTCTGGGCATTCTACCGGTGCTAGTGATTGCCGGCGGTAGCGAGTATGAGTATGGCGATGATTCAGCCGAAGCTGGGCCTGCTTATTTTGGGTTTGTGAGAGATCAAAGGGGAGTAAATCTTCGCGGCGCAACTGTTATTTTGCAGGCCAAAAAAGGGCCCAGGATCGAGGTCGCTTCCAATGTCCTTGGTGTGTATCGAACCCACTATAGCAAAAATACAAAACCTGAAGACATAGACATACGTTGTGAGAAGTCGGGTTATCAGTTTCAAAAAATACTCGTAAGAACGGTGAGCGGTACAAAGTATCAGGAGGCAGATTGCTTAATGCAAGCAAATGCAAAATAGCGTCATTTAAAGGGTGGCTCCTTGTTTTTCTATTTGTACTACCGTTTCATAATGACGCACTTTCGCAGTATGTCCAGGATTCTCCAGCTGATCTTGTACTGCTAAATGGTAAGGTATTTGAGCCTCATCGGCTTTCAATTCAATCTTTAGCTATTGCTGGCGATCGAATTATGGCCATTGATAGTGCGCAGATTATTAATGGCTATATTGGCAATCAAACGCGCGTAATTGATCTACAGGGGAAGATACTTATCCCTGGGCTCATTGATTCTCATATCCATGCAATACGTGCCGGGCTATATTTTGGGTCTGAGCTTGATTGGGCTGACATTCATACCATTCCCGAGGCCTTAGCCATTCTCAATGCCCGTGCTAAGGCCTTGCCGGCTGGTGCTTGGATAGTTGTAGCGGGCGGCTGGACCGATCAGCAATTTATTGAAAAACGTAAGCCTAGTTTGGCAGAAGTTCAAGCTGCGAGTATGGATCACCCCTTTTATATTCAATATTTGTACGACGGGTTTTTAATATCTCCCAGCTTTCTTGAGAATAAGACATTAGATATCCCCGCACAATTATTGGCGCGCCTAAAAGTTGAAACACAGTTTGATAAGGGTTGGGAGCAGCCTACAGGTTGGTTTTATGGGGATGCAAGAACTGTTAGTGATATTTTTGAATTATTGCCACAACCCAGTTTTCAGGCTCAGCTAAAAGGCAGTAAGGAATTTTTCTTGGAGCTCAATCGTAATGCCATTACAGGTGTTCTTGATCCGGGTGGATATAACCTGAGCCTATCCGCATATAAAGTAGTGCAACAACTGGCACTTAATGAAGGGCTGAGTCTGAAGTTAAGATATTTCTTGTCTGCTCCAAAGCGAGGTACTGAATTAAGTGATTTTAAATCGATGACGAGCCTTGAGGATCTACAGAAAAAAAAGGAGTTTTATCTCTGGAATGGCATTGGTGAAAATGTTACATGGGGAATGTACAACAATGAAAAACCAAGCGTTGAGCAGCAGCAAGAGTTACAAGAAGTTTTAAATTGGGCTAATGATCATCAGTTAACTGTAACGCTTCATTGGAATAACAATCAATCAGTAGGCTATCTTTTAGATGTTATTGAGAGGGTGAATGCACGGCGGTCTATCCAGAATTTACGCTGGTCTATTGCCCATCTCAATGATGCGAGTGAGGAGACTTTGCTGAGGATGAGTAGCCTAGGACTGGGATGGTTAGTGCAAGATTCTTTTTATTATCAAGGCGAGCGTTTTGTTGAGCGACGCGGTAGCGAACTAGCCATGCAAGTTCCACGCATTCGCTTTGCTACGAATCTTGGCATGAAGGTTGCCATGGGTACGGATGCTCATCGAGTCATGACCTATAGACCTTTTACTGCTTTACAGTGGCTCATTAGCGGGAAGACGGCTGGCGGCACTGTCTTAGGAAATCCGGTGGAAAGACCCGATCGTGCGCAAGCCTTAAGGATGTATACGCAAAATAGCGCTTGGTACTCTTTTGAGGAGTCTGAGAGAGGTCTCATTCAAGTCGGCGCTAAAGCTGACTTAGCTGTCTTAAGTCAAGATTACTTCAATGTGCCAATCGACAAGCTTGATCAAACTCGATCCCTACTCACCCTAGTCAATGGTCGAATTGTATTTAATGGGCTCTCACACTGAGAATTTTTGGAGCTAGATAGATGGCATATTTGATTTGGATCAAATCCACCGATCAGGTTTCGGGTATCTTATCTGAGTGAGCAATACTAGTGGAGTTGACGTGATGAGCCATACACATAATGTGACTAGTGAAGATCGATGCGAGACGGATAGCGGCGTCTTTTTTATTGTGCGCCATTTTGTAAAGTCTGGTATGGATGCTGAGTATGAGCAGTGGCTGAAAAAATTGATGTTTAAAGCTGCAGAGTTTCCAGGGCACTTAGGAGTGCAGGTGATTAAACCCTCTAAAGGCAGTAAAGAATTTACGACTGCAGTTCGTTTTCATTCTGCACAAGAGGCTAAAGATTGGCAGGATTCTGTGGTTCGAAAAGAGATTGCTGCCGAGGCTTATAAATACCTGAGCAAGCAAGAGCATTTTGAGATGCGTAGCGGTATTGATTTTTGGTTTACACCAAGTTCTACAGCCCCACCAAGATGGAAGCAGTGGTTGCTGACAACAGCAGTGATATGGCCTTTATCTGTGGTAATCCCAGTAAGCTTATTGCCAGTATTTCATTATCTAGAGATTTCTAATGTTTTCACCATTTACCAAGCAACGTCTGCACTCATCATCGTTGGAATTGCGACCTATTGGGCAATGCCTTGGTGCACTAATTTATTTTATAAATGGTTGTACCCTAAATCGTGAGATTTTATAGGCGCTCATGGAAGCGTCGATAAAGTGCACCTGTTACTAGAATTAAGCAAAGCGCTGAAATTGCTAGCGACCAATGTATACCGATTAATCCGCCCATCAGGCCTACGGTGATTCCAGCTCCAGCCCGCATACCCATTGCTGACATGTTAAAGAGCCCAATGACTCGCCCACGAATTTCAAATGGGGCATTCATTTGAACGATGGTCTGAGCCATAGAATTAAATGAAAGCTCTAGGAAGCCACCAATAAATAAAAATATTAGCGAAAGAATGTACTGGCTTGAAAGAGCAAAACACAGTAAAGAAGAGCACCAAAGGATTGCAAGCATTAAAGCAGTCTTTGGCGAGGTTTTCAAAATGCCACCACGGCTTTCTAGTAGCAGCCCACCCAATAGAGCTCCAGCGGCATCAGCCGCCAGGAGCATGCTATATAAAATACCTGGGTCACCGTGACCTAAATCATTGGCAAAGCCAGGCATCTGCGCTTGATAGCTATTACCAATAAAAAAGGAGGCTGCGCCAGCCATAAAAATCATCGAGCGAATTTTGTGCTCATGACGAATTTCAAGCGCAGTAAGACGGATATCTTTTAGTCCTCTGAATGCTCGAGGTATCGCAATTGCGGCGGCTCTAAATTTAGGGCCACAAGGGGCATGAATAAGCCAAATGAGATTAGGTAAATAAAAGCACGCATTTAGTAGGATCCCTAATTCAGGACCTAAAGCTAGCATAATCATTGCGCCAATTGCAGGACCGCCCAAGAGGCCAAGATATCGTGTGGTTGCCAAAATTCGAATGCCGCTAGGTAACTTATCCTTGCCAACAACATCGTAAAGAATAATTTGGGTTGCAGTTTGCCAGAGCACGCCAGAGCAACCATGAAGCACTAGAAGGCAGATGGCATGCCATAGCTCCAAGGTATTAGTGAGGAAAAGATAACCCCAGCAGAGTGAGCAGCCAATAAACATGACTAGACCAATTTGAATAAGCCTTCTAGGATCTACATAATCTGCTAATGCACCTGCAGGCACAGAAAATACTAAGAAAGGTAGCCAGTGTGATATCACTGCAAATCCACCGAGAGCCGGAGAATGAAACTTTTGGAACATCATCCAATAGCTAATAACATGCTCGATGTTATCCGCCAGCATGGTAAGCAAGTAGCATGCTACAAGTGCTTTAAATGCTGGAATGCGTAGAGCGACAAAAGATTGGTGCACTGGAGCAGTCATGTAATTTCTTTAGACAGTAGTTGATTTTGCAAAGTTACCAGCGCTTGCTATGGAGCCCATGTTCCAAGAGTTTTCAAGTAGCAATTTACTTTTGCTACGCGGCAAAATATCTTCAGTGAGGTCTAAAAATTTGGCATCAAGCTGCTCGTTGCTTAAAGGATTCTCTACACCGCCAATAGCACTTTCAATATACCTCTTAACTACCCGACCATCATTCAAAATAATAATAGCTTCACCGGATTTCTTAGCTAGATTTGGATCTGCTTCGACTATTATTTTTTCCCTCAGTGCAATAGTTTTTGGATTGAGTACGGCCGCATCAGAATATTGCTTCTCTCCGGCACGACCATCAATAATGGCGATAGCAACTGAGTGATAGACGCTGAACTTACCTTCAAGACCGGTTTGTGGGGATTTTTTGCCAGTAAGTTCTAAGACATAAGGGTTCGCTTTTATCAAGATCGATTTTATTTGGTCTGGCTGAAGTTGGTATTGGTTGCGTAATTGAATGGCGGCATCAATTGCAGGATGAATCACAATGCCGCAAGCAAATGGTTTATAAGTATTTTTGGCAATTTCAAAACGAGTACCTAAATCACCAAGTAGTTCCGAGTAATTTTGTTTTGTACTCATGGCATTAGCCCAGCCAATTCTTGATTCAATCATTTGATTCGAGCTTGTGAAACCTTTCTGCGCTAGCAAAGCAGAAAATACTCCATTAGATGCAGCTCTGCCAGGGTTAAAGCTCTTATTCATAGATCCAAAAGAGTCTCTAAAGCCCACAGGTTGTGAAGCTGCAAGCCCAAGAGCCCAAATCATCTGCTCTTCAGTCAAGCGCATCAGCCTACCAATTGCAGCTGCCGCACCAATAGAAGGGTGTGTACCAGAAACATGCCAGCCAATGTCTGCGTGGTTTGGTGCTAGGGCATTTGATAGTCGAATTGTGAGTTCAACGCCAAGATAGAAGGCATTCATAAATTCTTTGCCGCTCACAGGCTTCAACTCAGAGTAGGCCAGGAGTGCCGAGGCGATCGGTCCTGAGGCATGTACATTAGTTAGTAAATGAGTGTCATCAAAATCTAAGATATGACTACCAACTCCATTGATAAAAGCAGCATTGAGGATATCAAAACGTTCACTGCGACCTAAAATGCTGGCTTGCTTTGATCCTGACACCGGCCTCAAACTTTCGATGCAGATATCAATTGCCTTATGGCGACAACTGCCAACAGTTACGCCAACATAGTTCACAAAAGATCTAATAGATTCTCGTTTGATGTTGGTAGGGATATCTTCATATTGCGTGTTTAGCGCATATTGAGCCAGAATTCGGGTGGCATCCTTGCCGGATTGAAGGTTGGCTTCGTTAAGCTCAATTACTTGTGCAGCAAATGGAAGGGCGGGAAGAAGGCTAAGCGCTAAACCGGTGCCACCTTGTTTTAAAAAGGATCTTCTTTGTTTAAAATTCATTTTTTTGTCTCCAGCAATGGCAAGTAAGCTTTTATTTAATTTGTGCATCATCGTAACTGAATTGACAGATTTTTTGAAATGAGGCGTTCATTATGTTGCTATGCAGTAATTTACCTTGACGCTCAAAATGAACTAAGATTTTGATTTGGGAATTGCCAACAATTGGCGATGCTTTTAACTTTTTTGATTGATATTGGGCTTATGAAAAATATTTTTTCTGCTTTTGTAATGCTGTTCACCTACATGCATTTCTCTCCTGTGTTGGCTCAGGTTCATGAGCGCACCATTGATGAGATCAAGCAGGAAAGTATTTTGAGAGTTGAAAAGGGCGCCTATCCCTTAGGAGGCTTAAGCCCCCAGGATGTAGTAGAGGCGCTTTCCTATATTCAGACACGCGACCGTGATGATTGGGCCGCAGGTTTTGGTAAGGTTGCCGAGAAGTATATGAAGATTGGCAATCAATCATCGGATCCCAAGGCGGCAGGAGAGGCCTATAAAAGGGCTTGGCGTTTATATTATTTTGCACAATGGCCCGTACCCAATTCTGAGGGTAAAAAACAAGCTTATAAAAATGCTTTAGATGCCTATGCAAAGTACAGCAAAACGCTAGACAACCCAATGAAGGTTGTCGAGATTCCTTTTGAAGGCAAGGTGATTCATGCTTATGTTCGTTTGCCAAAGAATGCCATTAGTCCAGTGCCAATGGTCTTGGCAATTAGCGGTCTGGATAGCAGAAAAGAAACCGTTGCAGAAAGCTACTCCCAAATTTTAGATAAGGGCGTGGGTTATTTGGCGGTGGACAGTCCGGGAACTGGTCAAGCACCCGTCAAAGTGGGGCCTGGCGCTGGCAGAATGTTCTCCGCAATTCTGGATTACATGGCGCTACAACCAGAAATGGATAAGACACGCATTGTGGTTTCTGGCGTAAGTTTCGGTGGATATTGGGCGGCAGACCTAGCCTTTAGAGAAAAGTCTCGAATCTTGGGGTCAGTTGCGCAATCGCCACCGGTGGATGAGTTTTTTCAACCGAAGTTTTTGTATAACAATACTTTGGGCAATCGCGAATACCTTTTTGATCTGGCACCAGCATTTATCAATGTATTTGAGGGTGCCTCCAATGTCAATGACCTAGCAAAGCTCATGCCTAGAATGTCTTTGAAGGCTCAAGGCCTTTTAGATAAACCATCCTCAACCATGCTAGTAGTAACAGGGGCAAAGGATACGCAGGTCCCGATTTCTGATATTGAATTACTGATGCGCTCTGGCGATGTTCCTAAGGATGCCTGGATTAATCCTCAGGGCGGTCACTTGGGTCGTCAACTCAAGGGTTGGACGGATCCTGTAATTTTTAAAGAAGTCATTATTCCTTGGGAGCTGCGCTTAATCGAGGCTTCCAAAAAGCAATAGAAGACCAAAGGATAATTATGGACTAGGATTCAGTCCGTAGCGCTCAATAGTGGGAATTGCCTTCGGTGATTTCAGATTGCTAATCCATGCTTGCACGGCTTTACTATTGCTTTTATTGCTTGGAATGGCAAATGCAAAAGTAGTGATGTATTGAACTTCTGGCGGTAGCGGTCCGAGGTATTCGATTTCTGGTACGGAAAGAATTTCAGGAATTTGTTGGAACCCGATATCCGCCTCACCTCGAAGTACCACCGCCCCTACTGGCTCCCCCTGAATAATTTTAAGTTTAGAGCGAATCTGTTCTGCTACCCCCATATTTTCAAATAATTTACTTAGATAAACACCGCTTGGACCAGTAGAGTAAGCGATGGTGTTTGCATTGAGTAAAGCGTTTTTTAAATCTGCTTGCGTTTTAATGTTTGGCTTCGGGGTATTTTTACGAATACCAATACCAATGCCAGAATTGACGTAATCAATTCTGCTGCCAGCGATTAAATATCCATTTTTGCTGAGCTCATCAATATTGGTGGCAGATAGAATTACTAAATCCCCTGCCTCACCTTTTTTAATCCGCTCCACAATCTCTACTGTTGGTAGCCAATTAGTATTGACCTTGACTCCTGTCTGCTTCTCAAAGTCCTGGACCATTTCTAAGTAGGGAGCTTTAAAGGCGACGGAGGCGGTAACTTGAATTTGCTGATTGTCCAACGCGCTTGCTCCTAATGAATACCAGGCTAGTAGGCTACCCATTACCCTGGTTATATAAGCTCTGACTTTCATAATATCTCCGGATAAATGCTGCATTGCAAATAATATTTGACTATAGGTTAAGCGCTTTTAGAATCTCAGTGTAATTGCTATGTTGGCTAATCATAAATCAATTGATTTAAGTTTATTCTACGAATGATTACTAGGGCACATAGAGGCTCGAACAAACAACTCAACATCACAAATGATGTTTTATGGGGGCACAGGAATCATGATTAAAAAAATCATCCGTATGAGCGCTTTGGGTTTGGGCTTACTAGTCAGCAGTCCTAATTTTGCGGCCGAGCTAGCCGACCAGATTTTGTTTAATGGCAAAGTCATCACAGTGAATGATCAATTTCAAATAGTACAAGCCATTGCCATTAAAGGAGAGCGCATTCTGAAGGTTGGTAGTAATACCGACATTAAAAAGCTCCGTGGGCCAGATACTAAGATGATGGATCTGCATCGTAAAACAGTCATTCCAGGTTTAATTGATAACCATGCCCATTTTGTCCGTGCACCAGAACACGATGAGCTACGACTAGATAATGTCACGTCTCGTAAACAAGCGATTGCGATGATTCGTGAACGAGTGAAGCAGTCCCATCCGGGGGAGTGGATTATCACGATTGGTGGATGGTCTAGCGATCAATTTATGGATGATGCTCGTGGGTTCCCATTGACAGAGTTAGATCAAATTGCGCCAAATAATCCAGTAGTAATTCAGGAAGTGTATTGGCGCAGCTTTCTCAATAGCGCAGCCCTAAAAGAATTGAGGCTAACAGAGTCAACGCCCGATCCACGCGGTGGAAAAATTCTGAAGGGTAGTGATGGGAAATTAACTGGTGTGATTGATGGTGCTGGCGGTGTAGCATTTATTGCAGCGAAGTTGCCATTACCCAATCCTGCAGAATGGCGTAGTAATGTACTCAAGGTCGTTACTGAAATTAATTCCATGGGTATAACGGCTTGGTATGACGCCGGTGGCCGCGGCATGACTGATAAGCACTATCTGCCCTACGAGCAACTAGCGAATGAGCAGAAGTTAAATGCCAGGGTTTTTTGGTCGACGATACGTCAGCCAATGACAATTCCTGAAGTCGATACTGTAGTGGCAGAAATTGCTCAGCAAAAGCCGTTTCAGGGCGGTGATTATTTCAGCAATATTGGCTGGGGTGAGACGACTTATGCACCATTTACCACAAGTTTGACTCGCAATGATTTTCAAGTTCGCAGTGAAGATCTTGAGCAGGTTCGACGCATTACTGACGCTCTCGCAGAGAGAGGTTTGATGCTGAATAACCACGTTGAAATGTCTAATGCGATCGATGCGCTCTTGGATGAATATGAAGCTCTAAATAAAAGGAGGCCTATCAAAGGTTATCGCTGGGTCTTTTCTCATTTAGATCAAGTGACCTTACAAGAGTTACGTCGTATGCAAAAACTGGGCATGTATGCGGGCTTGCATAGTCGACCTTTAATCCAAGGCGGATTGATGCATCAGGTTCATGGTGAGGGCGCTTGGGATATGCCACCCTTCAGACGCGTTCAAGATAGTGGGATTATTTGGGGTCTAGGTTCCGATGCAACTGCTGTGACCACCTCAAATCCCTTCTACTCCTTGTACTTCGCTACGACAGGTCGCATGATTAATGGCAAGAAGGTCAATCACCAGAATATTACGCGTGAAGAAGCTTTGATTGCACACACCCGTAGTAATGCGTATTTTCTATTCCAGGAAGACAATCTAGGGTCTATACAGGCTGGAAAGTACGCTGACATATTGGTCTTAGATCATGATTATCTGACAGTATCTGCTGAAAAAATTAAGGACATCAAGCCCGTGGCTACGATGGTTGGGGGCAAATTTGTCTTCCAAGCTCAGTAAGTAGCATATGCAAGATTTATCCTTCAGGCCCTCGCTAGAAATAGCGGGGGTTTTGTCTTTGGGTGGCCGCTCTTTTGGGCTTAATTCAGTCGAATGATTTACTATACAAGCAATATTGAGCTGTTAGCAGTTCACCGCAAAACTATAAATAAGAATCCATTCTTGGGATCAGGAGAGTAGATCATGAGTAAGCCAATTTGGGAAGCGTATGCGCTTCGGTATGCAACAGTGCAAAGACGGAGGATAGAAAACTTTATTGCCCACGATTCACATGATCTAGCAACGAATATGGATTACTTTGTTTGGTTTTTGAAAAACGGCAATGAAACCATACTAGTAGACACTGGGTTTAATAAAGAAGCGGCAAATCTCAGAAAGCGTAACTATTTGCGTTGTCCAATTGGGTCTCTGATGGAGTCAGGGGTGCGGTCTGAAGATCTGAGTGATGTCATCATTACACATGCTCACTATGACCATGCGGGAAATACCGCTTTACTGAAGAAATCCCGTTTTCATATTCAAGAGCGTGAGATGTCCTATGCCACCGGACCAGATATGCGACATGCTTTTTGTCGTCATGCCTATGATCCACATGATGTATGTGAATTAGTCTATGCAAATTTTGAAGACCGTGTGGGATTTCATGATGGCGTCTATGAATTGCGCCCTGGTATAGAAGTGTATTGGGTGGGTGGCCATACCCGTGGGCTTCAGATTGTGCGCGTGCACACTAAGCGCGGGTGGATTGTGCTGGCTTCTGATGCAGCCCATTACTTAGAGAATTTTACGAATCGTTCGCCATTCCCGATTGTTACAGATGTGAGTGATATGTTGAGAGGTTATGAACTGATTCAATCATTGGCCGAGTCTGACCAGCATGTGATCGCAGGCCATGACCCTTTAACCATGTCTATGTATAAGCGAGTAGGGCGTGAAGATTTGGAGATTGTTTCTCTAGTTGATCCTTTATAGTCGTGAAATTCAAAACCGACATAACAGAAAGATTAAGAATGTCTTCAAAGAACTATAGTCAATTGATTGCGGATTATGTTTTTCAATCGAATGGTAAAGAAATGTCTTCTAGGGTATTACATGAGGCTAAGCGTTCATTAATGAATTATTTCGCAGTTGCCTTTGCCTCCGGAAAAGATGAAACGATTACTAAGGCCATTGCAGTGTTTAGTCGTTTTAGTGCCGATACAACTGCCTCTATTGTGGGTCGTAATACCAAAACAGACATGTTAAATGCTGCAGCATTAAATGCAATGGCTGCCAATGTATTTGATTTCGATGACACGCATATTCCCACGATTATTCATCCGACTGCGCCAGTAGCTTCTGCAATCTTGGCTTTATCTCAAACACAAAAAATAAGCGGTAGTGATTTTTTGCGGGCTTTGGTTTTGGGTATGGAGATTGAGTGCCGCATTGGTAATGCAATATCACCAATGCATTACAGCAGGGGTTGGCATATTACCTCTACTTGTGGTGTTTTTGGCTCAGCTATGGCAGCAGGAAAACTATTGAACTTAAATGCTCAACAATTGAACTGGGCGCTTGGCTCAGCTAGTGCTCAGGCCTCAGGCTTAGTCGAGACTTTGGGTACGATGTCCAAGAGCATGAGTGTTGGCAATGCTGCGCGGAATGGTTTGCTATCAGCAATATTAGCTGAGCAAAATTTTACTGGCCCGGATTTTCCGCTGGATGGAGAGAGAGGCTTTCTGAGGGTCTTTGGAGAAAATCCCAAGTTAGAGAGCTTGCTTGATGGGCTTGGTTCACAGTGGGAAGTTTTGAACAACACCTACAAGCCTTACCCATGTGGCGTGGTATTAAATCCGGTGATTCAGGCCTGTCTTGAGCTACATCATCAATTTATGGTTATGGCAGGAAAAGTCGAATCTATTGAATTTATTGAACTGACTGGTAACCCTTTATTAAGACAGCGCACAGATAGACCTGCTATTCGAACTGGCAGGGAGTCACAGGTGAGCGCTCAGCATGCTGTAGGCGTATCTCTCATGAGAGGTAAGGCCGGTTTAGCAGAATTTAGCGATCAAGCTGTTAACGACGTAGCGGTGAGGGCGCTAAGCGAGAAATTGCGATTTATCGATGATGCGTCGATGAGTGTCGATGCTGTGAAGGTTTCTTTCAAGATGCGTGATCAAGCAGTCTCTGAAGTGGAGGTTGCCCATGCAAAAGGATCTCTTGCTGATCCTTTAAGTGATTTTGATCTTGAACAGAAATTACGGGAATTAGCCGCTTACGGTAAGAATGGGTACCAAGCACAAGCATTGATTGAGCAAATTTGGGCTATTGAAAAAATGACTGATGTTGGTCAATTAATGTTGTTGGCAGCCTAATCAATTTTGATATTTGATTCGCGAACTACCTTGCCCCATTTATCTACCTCAGCTTTGATATAAATGGAGAAGTCCTCTGGACTTCCCCCAACAATTTCAAGGCCATCTTTTGAGAAGCGAGCGCGGATTTCTGGATCTTTCAATACCTTTGCAATCTCTTGGTTTAGTTTTTTAATGATAGCTGGCGGTGTTTTTGCTGGCGCCAAGATACCATGCCACGCTACCGCCTCGAATCCTGGGTAGCCAGACTCGGCAACGCTGGGGACTTCTGGTAATAGGCGTGAGCGGTTTTTACTGGTTACTGCAATGGCTCGAATGCGGTTATCAAGAACCATTGGGGTTGAAGAGCCTGCATCGCCAAACGTCATTGAGACGACTCCTGCTACAGCATCCATGAGGGCAGGACCAGCACCTTTGTAAGGCACGTGGGTCATTTGAGTTTTACTAGCCTTCATAAAAAGCTCAGCAGCCAATTGTGCTGAACTGCCATTTCCAGCGGTACTAAAAGTAATGACGCCAGGATGTGTCTTAGCAAACGCTACAAGTTCAGCCAGATTTTTTTCTGGAAGATTGAGGTTTACCGCCAAAACATAAGGATAGCTTGTGAGCTGAATGATTGGAGAAAAATCCTTAATAGGGTCATACGGAATTTTTGTAAATAATGCTGGGTTAATTGCATTTGGACCTGTTTGCCCTAGCAATAAGGTGTAACCATCAGGCGGGGCCTTGGCAACTGAATCTGAGCCAATGATTCCTCCTGCGCTGCCTTTGTTTTCAATGATGAAAGGCTGTCCAAGTTGTGCGGAGACCTTTTGGAAAACTGCTCTTGCAACGATATCGGCTCCACCCCCTGCGGCAAAAGGAACAATCACTTTTACTGGCCTATTTGGATAGTCATCTGCAAGAGTGTTGTAGCTTACAAGTGCTAGAAAAGTGGTGATGATGGTGACAATATATTTAGACAATTGCATCTCGATTAGTGGATATAAATAGTAAGTAATAATGTTACGATAAAGCTTGATAACGATATTAAAAAGGCATTACCAATGTTGAAAAAAACTTCGCTTGTAGGACTCATTCTAGTTGGTATTTCTGTTATTTCCTCTATTTCAAATCTAGCCCTTGCGCAAGGTTATCCGAATCGGCCTATTCGGCTCATTATCCCCTTTGCCCCTGGTGGAGTAACTGATATTGGCGGACGTTATATTGCTAACCAACTCTCTATTAAGCTTGGTCAACAGGTAGTGGTTGAAAATAAGTCAGGTGCATCCGGCAATATTGGGGCAGCTTTTGTGGCCCAAGCTGAGCCTGATGGCTACACGTTGTTATTGGGCTTTGATGGAACGATGGTAATCAACCCCCACATTTTTGACAAAATTTCTTTTGATACCTTAAAAGACTTTTCTGCTGTTGCCAAGATTGGTGATGCGGCTTTAATTTTGGTAGCTAATAATAACTTTCCTGGTAAGACCGTCGCTGATGTGATTGCGATCTCTAAAAAAGATCCCAACGGACTTTCTTATGCAACTTCCGGGACTGGTGTTACTCCTCATATCGCCGGTGAGTTATTAAAGCAA
Organism: Burkholderiaceae bacterium; assembly: GCA_947452625.1. Taxonomy (GTDB): domain Bacteria; phylum Pseudomonadota; class Gammaproteobacteria; order Burkholderiales; family Burkholderiaceae; genus Polynucleobacter. Next base: position 7,937 of record CANGEC010000005.1, on the reverse strand, counting down.
AAGACGGGAGCAAATCTCACCCCAATTCCATACAAAAGCGGTGGTCAGGCCTTGATTGGTCTCATGAGTGGGGATGTACCTTTGGCATTTACTGTATTGGCAGGAGCAAACCAATATGTACAAACTGGACGTCTGAAGCCAATTGCAATCTCTGCCAAGGTGCGCGTTTCATCTTTGCCTAATGTACCTACCTTTATTGAAAGTGGTTACCCAGATATTTTTGTGACTTCTTGGATTGGTGTATTGGCGCCAGCCAAAACACCCAAGGCAGTTGTAAACAGCTTAAATGCCGCTATTAATGAAATACTGCAAACCCCTGATGCCAAGGAGAGGTTAAATGGGATTGGCATAACACCAACACCTACTTCGCCAGAAAAATTTGCAGAGCAAATTAAATTGGACCTGAATTTATTTGGCAACATTGTAAAGACGGCTGGAATTAAAGCGGAGTAAATCAAGAAGATCGCTTTAATATCTAAAGCGTGCCCCACCATCTATAGAAATGACTTCGCCGCTAATATATTTGGCTTTATCGGAGACTAAAAATACGGCAAGATCTGCAATTTCACTTGCCTCACCCATGCGTCCGTATGGAAGATTTTTGAGCATTGCATCATAAGCATTGCGATCAATTTCTGTTTTCGGGTTTAATAAGTTTTGCGTCCGTCCGGTCCGTGTCAACCCTGGGTTTATGCCAATAACTCGTACATGATGGTCAACGCTTTCAGAGCCCAATGCCTTGGTAAAGGCAATTAAGGCTGCATTAGCTGCAGTCGTCCCAATCGACTTAGCGTTTAAGCGTTCACCCGCTGTGCCGATAATATTAATAATCACTCCAGACTGCTTGAGATACATCTGAGAGCAGGCTAACCGGCTGAGCATGATGGTTGACATGACTTTCCCATCCCAAGCATCTCGAAAGTTTTTGGGATCAATCTCTAGTATCCCACCACGACCTATAGCGCCTGCAGAATTGATTAATACATCCACTTCAGAAAAAGCCGGAACGAGTTTTTCAATATCTTGTTCAAGCGAGAGATTAAGTGGGTAAATTTCGACTGGAATATTAAATTCTTGAATGAGTTCCGCTTTAGCCTGCTCTAGTGATGCTGTGTCTCTGGCGACTAATTTAAGTGCGTAGCCCTCAGATGCAAGTGCCTTGGCAATGGCAAAACCAATACCTTTTGATCCACCGGTTACCAGGGCTTTTTTTTTCGTACTTTGTGCGCTCATTTTATTCTTAGTTATTAATGCGTTTTTTAAGTTCACTCAAGGGTGTAATTAAATAAGGCATTAAGCCCTCTGGGTTTTCTACCATCGGAAAATGTCCGAATCCCTTGAGTTCAGTAAAGATTGCACCAGGTATTTCATTGGCAACTTTTAGCGTGTCTGCTGGCGTTGCAGAATAGTCATAGTTACCAGTTAATAGCCAAAGCGGTGTTTTTTGTGTGTTCACAGATCTTGTGTGATGGCGCGCATCAAAATCATCACTGTAAAAAGCCAGATCTCCGTCGTATGAGCTTGGCGCTCCTTGTGAGTAAATCCAGGTCGCATAATCTTTACGAGATTTGGGGCTTGTGGGGCTCAGTAGAGATCCAACCCATGCTGCTGCAAGTCTGGCCCCGTGAACCTTGGGATGATTCAGGTACGGGGAGCGTCGACCTGGCGAGCGGAAAGGCATCTCGAGTAGTACGCCACCTATGACTCTCTCGGGATATTTTGACATTAATGCAAGACTAATTGCTGAGCCCATTGAGCAGCCCATCAAAATCGCCTGTTTGATGCTGGCAGCATCCATGTAATCAATAATCCAACGAAGGTAATCTGCTTCAGTCAGACGCCAGTTCCAGTTTGCTGACCCCGGTGGGAGCGGCGATCTGCCATGACCGGGAATATCAAACGCATGCATTGACCACTCTGCTTGTAGTTCTTTGTTGCTCATTAAGCCGTGCCACTGTCTTGAATCAGCGCCAGCTGTATGGAGCAAGAGAATTACTGGTTTATTTGAAGAGCCAACTTGCTCTCGATAGACCCAGTAGTCTTTTTGGGGGCCAACTTTTAAATAAGAGCCTGAAATATTTTCTAACCCATCCCAATTAATATTTTTTGATTCTGCTGGGTGAAGGATATTTCTAAAAGCTTCAAGCAAGCGCTCTAAAAAAGGGAGTGACTGAGCAATATGAATATCTTCACCCGTGAGGGTGAAATCAGGAACTTGTCTGCGAAGGGCACCAATCGATTGATAGCCAACGGGCGGATTGGAGGCCCATACTTTATCCCAAGTAGTTGCACTAGCCCTTAAGCTAACAACGGGGGCTTGCGCACGTGGAGGCAGGATATGAAATTGCTGGGCTACACCGTTCGCATCAACTACTTCTAGGATGTACTGAAATTCGCAGTAATGGGCATCGGCCATTACCTCAGGAATATTGAGACAGTCTTCTAGGGTGGATTGGATTAATTGAGGTGACATAATTTCAGTAAAAAAGGTTAGATGCCAAGATAGGCCTCTCGAATGCGGGGGTCATTGAATAATTCAGATGAAGACCCTTCAAATGCAAGTGAGCCAGATTGCAATACAAAAGAATAACTAGTGACCGATAGTGCCAGTTTAGTATTTTGCTCAATCAGAAGCATGGTCACGCCAGATGCGTGGATGGCTAGCAGGGCATCATGCAATTCCTGAACAATCTTTGGGGCAAGACCATGGCTAGGTTCATCAAGTAGTAGTAAGCGCGGCCTGCTCATGAGAGCTCGTCCAATCGCCACCATCTGTTGCTCTCCGCCCGAGAGTGTACCCGCGCGTTGTTGTTGTCTTTGGGAGAGCTTTGGGAACATCGAGAATATTTTATCTAGATCTTTCTGAATTCCGGCGACATCTTGTCGATGAACATAAGCGCCTAATAGTAGGTTCTCGAGAACGGACATGTCTGGAAAGACGTGGCGACCTTCGGGTACGTGCGCAATTCCTTTGCTGGGAATTTCATGTGCTGATAGCCCAAGTAAATTTTCATTAGCAAATAAGATTTCACCGCTAGCAAAGGGCATCAAGCCAGAAATAGCTTTCAGTAAGGTGCTTTTTCCTGCAGTGTTGGCGCCGATAACCGAGACAAAACTACCTTCCTCGACCTTAATATTGAGTCCGTGTAAAACGGGAGCCTCAGTATAAGAGGCTTTTAAATTTTTAATGTTCAGTAAGCTCAATGTAGATCTCCTGAAGTTGTATCCGTACCCAGATAAGCACTAATCACTTCTGGATTTGCGCCGATCTCAAGAGGGGTGCCTTCTGCAATCACTTGCCCAAAGCTCAGAACGACAATGCGTTCGCAGAGATTCATGATGGCTCTCATGTGATGCTCAATCACAATAAATGTAATTCCTTCTTGATCTCTTAGGGTTTTAATCAGCCTAAGAATGTGATCCATTTCAGTTTCATTTAATGCCGCCATGACCTCATCCAGCAAAACGACTTTAGGTTTGGTGCAAAGTGCGCGCGCCATTTCAACCAATGCTTTTTCTGGAAAAGTGAGATCAGCCGCCTTCTTATTTGCAATCTCAAGCATGCCCACCTTAGCTAAGCTATCTTTAGCTAGTGCAGTTGCTTCTTCTACAGAGGCTCTTAGTAATCCGCCAGTTAAAACATTTTCTAAAACAGACATTTCTGGAAAGAGTGCGACATTTTGAAAGGTTTTCACCATGCCTAATCTGCAAATTTGATGCGGCTTTAGCCCAGAGATTTTTTTGCCCTCTAGATAGACCTCCCCTGATGTTGGCGTGGTAAGCCCCATCAATAAATTAAATAAGGTAGTTTTACCAGCGCCATTAGGGCCAATCAGTCCCAATAATTCGCCTGAGCTGACTGATAAATTTACATCGCCAACAGCAGTGAGCCCACCAAACTTACGGGTGAGACTCTCTGTCCAGAGAATGGGATGACTCTCCCTGGTGCTCATGCCTTGATCCTTTGAACAGCTTGCTTAAACAAGGTAGTTAGTCCTCTTGGTTCCAATAAGATGATGCCAATCAAAATTACGCCATAGGCAAGTTGGGAATAGCCAGCCCCTTTGCCGGAGAGAAATGCATTAAAGATTTCCTCGAGAGGCAGAAGGAAGCAGGCACCAATAAGCGGACCAAAAACTGTTCCTATTCCACCGATGATGCAAATCAAAGCAACTCTAATAGAAATTCCGACAAGTGAGAAAGCAGAATCTGGATCAAAAAAGAAGTTGAATTGAGCATACAAGACGCCACAAGCTCCCATGAGTGCTGCAGAGATGACCGAAGCAATAATTTTTGTGCGGGTTGTATCGATTCCGATGACTTCAGCTGAGTCTACATTAGCTTTCACAGCTCGAAGTTCATAACCTAATTTAGAGTGACTAATTTTCCAAAAAATAAAAGTAGTGATTGTGAGTGCGGCCAGCATCATGAAGTAATACGGAATCGTGGATTTAAATTGCATCATTCCCAAGCCAGCATTTGGAGAAAATGGTACTGAAATGCCGACTGGCCCACCAGTAACCGAGCTCCAAGTATTGGCAATAGCGCGCATGACTTCACCAAAGGCAAGCGTCGCTAGAGCAAAGTAATGTCCGCGTAATTTCATGGTGGGTAGGCTAAGAAGTCCGCCAGTTAAGCCAGCCAGAATCATGGCTACCAGAATGCCCAACCAAGGTGATAGATTAAATCTAATTAATAAAATAGTAGAGGCGTAGGCACCAATGCCAAAGAATGCTGCATGCCCAAGGGAGATTTGATTGGCTAGACCGCCAACAATATTCCAGCTCTGCGCCATCGCTGCAAACAGCAACAGGAGCGTTAAAACGCGAATCGCATAGCCTTGATCTGTGAGTAGCCATGGGATGCTACAAAGTAATATGAAAAGCGCAAGAGGGCAATACTTTTGTATCGGCTGAGTATTCATAACGATTTTCTTAATAGCCCTTCAGGCCTGAATGCGAGAGTGGCAATAAAAATAATAAAAAGGGCAATGTTCTGTAGTTGAATAGGTAAAAACAAACCTGACAGAGATTGAATTACACCAACCGCTATTCCACCAACTACCGCACCTAATACGTTCCCAAGGCCTCCAAGCACAACCACGGTGAACATCAGAACCCCAAACTGGCCCCCTACAGATGGCGATACTGTGAGGTAGGGCAGAATAATCGCACCTCCAAACGCGGTCAAACCCACTCCCAGGCCAAATGCAATGCGATACATCTGATCGGTATTGATGCCCATGAGCTTTGCTGCCATGGGATTTTGCGCTGTTGCCCTTACTGCGCGCCCCCACCAAGTTTTAGTTAGCACCCACCAAATGAAGCCCCCCGCTATACCAGAGGCAATGAATGCAATGAGATAAGGCATGCTAATGATGAGCCCCAAAAACTCTAGAGCCTCATTTTGGTATGAGGTTTGAACAGAGCGGTACTCAGAGCCAAAAAATATTAATGCTAAATTTTCTAGGCAGATCAAGATCCCAACCGTTAAGAAAATTTGCGCAACTTCTGGCGCCTTGAGAACTCTTCTAATTAAGAATTGCTGAACAAAGAAGCCCAGTACAAAGACAGCAGCAAATGAAATAAGTGATCCTAGGATAGGGTCTAGGCCGAGATATCGCCATACAAAATAGGCTACATACATCCCAAGCATTAAAAATTCGGCTTGTGCAAAGTTGACAATTGAGACAACCCCGAAAACCAGGGTTAGCCCAATCGAAATTACTGCATAAACCCCACCTAGCATCAAACCATCTAGGATGGCCTGTAGAAATGACATTCAGAACCTTTGTTTAGCTTGCGTTACGCGCAATAAATTTACCTTTGGCGTAAGACTTTGGCCAGACAGTGACTAACTCTTTTTTCTGCCATTGGAGCATGAGCGGCTCTGCATAAATATTTAGACCGGTATCGTCAAACTTTACCTTGCCATTAGTCATTGCCTTGGCCCAGCCCTCTGTAAAGGTGGTGCTATGCAGCGCTTGAATAATGCCTTCAGGTGCCGTGGACTTAGAAATATTGATTGCTTGAGCAAGAACATCTAGAGCAACAGCATGTTCAAGAGCCTCATGAACCATGAAGCTGTTATAGCGCTTGCGATATTTATTGGTTAGCGCTGGATCTAAGTCGTAGTTAGCGGAGCAGATAGATAGCACGCCATTTGCATAATCCCCTAGTGCTTGTGAGAAGTCCGGAATCACATAGCCTGCAGATCCGCCAACAATCGGAATATTAACTTTTTGTTGACGCAATGCGCGCACAATTAAAAGACTGTCATTGAGGTAAGAGACTGGAAACACAATTTGCGCATTCGATGCGCGTAATTTATTGATTAATGGTGTTACGTCAATGATGCCTAATGGATAAGCCTCATCCATCACGATCTCAATATTTGCGGCCTTAGCTGCTGCACGAAGGCCGGTTGCTGTAGAAGTTCCGTATGCAGTATCTTCGTACAAAATGGCCACTTTATTGATCTTAGTGCCACCGGCTAGTTGTACAGCGTAATCGAGTTGGGCTTTGCCAATGGCACTACCTTTAGAGGTTACCTGGAACACCGTTTTAAATCCACGACCAGTAAGCTGGTCTGAATAAGACATGGTTAATAGTGGAATGCCACGACGTTCAGTCACCTCGGATATTGCCAGGGTGAGAGATGAAGCAAATGCACCCAAGATGGCGCAGCAATCGTTTTCAGCAATCATGCGTTGTGCAACGGTTGCTGCAGTAGTTGGGGTTGAGGTTGAATCTGCAATGACTAAGTTAATTTTTGCGCCGCCTAGATTCTTGAGGCCACCACCATTATTGATTTCATCAACAACCAATTCGATGCCTTGGCGTGAGTTGATGCCAAATTGCGCATTAGCACCTGATAAAGGAAGAATGACGCCGATATTGACTGTTTTAGCTTGCGAGAAAGCGATCGATGGAAATGTGCCAGCGATAGTTAACGCGCTTAAACTTTTCAAAACTTCCCGACGTGTTTGTTGAGAAGCTACTTTTTGTTTTTTCTTCATCTCATTCTCCTTTTGTTGTTGGTTCTTGCAAAATGAATATTAATGCTAATATTTTGTATGTCAATAGTATTGACAGATTGTCTTACAATAATTAGTATTCACCCTATGTTGGAGATAAAAACAATGCTTAGACCCGAAACACTGCGTTCTCAAGTCGAAAATTTCATACGACAGGAGATTGTTACGGGCAGGTTTAAGGCAGGTCAAAAGCTAGTTGAGCGTGAATTATGTGAAATGCTCAATATCAGCCGAGCCCCTTTAAGAGAGGCTCTTCGCAAGTTGGAGGCTGAAAAGCTGATAGTGAATACACCGCATCGTGGACCCACAGTCAGAATCATTGGAATGGCTGAGGCTAAAGAGATTTATGCATTACGGGGTTTGCTCGAAAGCCATGCAGCCCATGAATTCGCAAGATTGGCGACAGATCAAGAGATCGAAGAGCTGCAAATTGCAGCAAAGGCCTTAAGGCAGGGTGGGGAGTCAAATTCGCGGGAACAGGTAATAGCAAGCAAGGCACGTTTCTATGAAATATTGCTCGGCGGAGCTGGAAATAGTTTGGTTCGAGAGATCTTGGGGAGTTTGCTAACCCAAGTCAATCTCCTGAGATCCATGTCTTTAATGCATCCAAATCGCTTGCATAAAAGTTTAGATGAAATTGATGAGCTTGTTGCCTGCATTGCCAAGCGCGACCCTACACATGCTCATCTCACCGCAAAAAATCATATTTTGAATGCCGAGAGCGCAGCCCTTGGTTTTTTAGAAGCACAGCAACACCACCAACACTAATTAACTAAGGAGCTATAAATGAACCGTGAATCTTTTGAAAAAGGCTTAAAAACCCGTCGTGAAGTATTGGGTGCTGACTATGTAGATAACTCTATTAAGAATGCCGATGATTTCAACTTGCCTATGCAAGAGT
>CANGEC010000004.1 GCA_947452625.1 Burkholderiaceae bacterium | reverse complement strand
CTAAATACTAAAAACTAGTAGCCCGATACCGATGGCAAAGCCAAGCTACCTTTAGAGGCCTGAACGTTCTCATCTAAATATTTTGTTAGTGCAAAAACTGTGTTGAGACATGGTGTTGCTATCTCAGTAATTTTTCCGAGCTCAATGACAGAGCCAAGCAATGCATCAACCTCCAAACTGCGGCCAGCTTCAAGATCTTGCAACATCGACGTCTTATGCTTGCCCACCTTCTCAGCACCTGCAATACGGCGCTCAATATCTACCCGAAAAGTGACGCCCAATTTTTCTGCAATCGTTTGCGCTTCAGCCATCATGTTGCGGGCCAACTCTTTGGTCAGAGGGTACTGGCAAATACCCTCTAAGGTGCCATGTGTAAGAGAGCTAATGGGATTAAAAGTCATATTGCCCCAAAGCTTTAGCCAGATCTCAGAACGAATATCTTCCAAGATTGGCGACTTAAATCCAGCAGCGCCCATCATTTCAGATATTTTCTGAATACGTTCAGTTACTTGCCCATCCAACTCACCCAAGGGAAAGCGATTGCCTTCCACATGACGAATCACACCAGGAGCCTGAGTAAAGGTTGCTGGATACACTACGCAACCAATAATATTGTTAGGGTTAATCTTGCTCTTGGCAACGCCACCCGCATCTACCGTTTCTACGGAGTGATCTTGATACTGACCTGAGAGTTTCTGGAAATACCACCAAGGAATACCGTTTTGCATCGGAATCAAAATGGTTTCTGGCCCCATGAGCGTAGCAAGATCATCGATGATGGGTTCAACCTGATGGGCCTTTACTGCCAAGATGACGACATCTGGTTTCTCGGCATCCGTAATTTTTTCCACTGCTTTAACTTGGGCAACCAATGGTTCAGGCTGGTCATCCATGATCAAAGCTAAACCACGCTCTTTAATAGCCGCTAAAGTTGCACCGCGCGCAACTACAGTCACCTCGTTACCGGCTCGCGCCAACATGACAGCCAGATAGCCGCCGATAGCGCCACCTCCGCCAATCACACAAATTTTCATAGGAACTCCATAAGATCAATAAATGTCGAATTAATGTCATATTAGAGGAGATTATTTTGCAGTGCAACAAAATATTATTGCCTAATATTTAGGCAATAGCGTTGCGAAAGTTAAATCGCTTTCAACCTACCCCTTGGAACTAGACCGCCCAAAAGCATGCCAACGGTACTAGCTACCAGGCCCGCCAATTGCGGGGGTATGATGGCATTGGGAGCCAAAATCTCGCAACTAATCCAAATTGTTAGACCACCCACTACCGCCAGCAAGCCGCCAAGAGAATTTGCTCTGGACCAATACACCCCAAAAGCGAGTGGCACAAATGCCGCAACCAAAGTCACCTTATAGGCACTCTCGACCATCTTAAAAATGGATAGCTGAGAATTAATGGCAAAGAAAGTGACCACCACTGCAAAACAAAGAACAGTAATGCGCATGATCTTTAATAAATCATGGTCAGATAAATGCTTAAAGAAACCCCGCACAATATTTTCAGCAAAAGTGACGGAGGGGGCTAATAAGGTTGCGCTCGCACAACTCTTAATTGCAGAGAGTAGTGCCCCAAAGAACATGATTTGAGCAATCATCGGCGCATGATTCAGAATGAGCTTTGGCAAAATCATTTGGGGATCGGTACCTAAATACTGCTTCACCAAATCTGGACTTATCAAGGTTGCAGAATATGCCAAATACATGGGTACAAATGCAAAGATGAAATATAAGACCCCGCCAAGGATTGCGGCATTGACTGCAATGTTGACGTTCTTAGAAGAGGTTATTCTCTGAAACACATCTTGCTGCGGGATCGAGCCTAGCATCATGGTACATAAAGCAGCCACAAAACCGAGGATAGAAGCCAAATTCATCTCCGGCCAGAAATTACTAAATTGACCAGCGGCAACAGCGTGCTCAAGCACCACCGTAATTCCACCAGTTTGCTCAGCCATTTCGCCACCGATATAAAGCATCCCAATCACAATGATGATCATCTGAATAAAGTCGGTAATGGCAACTGACCACATCCCCCCAAACAAGGTGTAGATCAACACACTGCCAGCACCAATTAACATACCGCCAGTTTGAGTGATGCTGCCTTCTGAGACCACGTTGAAAACTAAACCCAAAGCTTTGATCTGCGCAGCTACCCAGCCTAAATAAGAAACCACAATGCACAGGGTAACGAGAACCTCGACAGTCCGTCCATATTTTTCACGGAAGAAATCACCGATCGTCAACATCCGCCGGTTATAAAGATGGCGGGCAAAAAATAATCCCACCAGGATCAAACAGAGCGATGACCCAAAGGGATCAGCCACCACACCACCCAAGCCTTCTTTTAAAAAGGTTGCTGGGATACCTAGCACTGTCTCGGAGCCAAACCAAGTGGCAAACACTGTAGCGGTCACAATGGGCATAGGCAAGCTATGGCCCGCAGCAGCAAAATCGGCGGTATTTTTAACGCGTAATGCTGCCCATAGGCCAATGCCTACCGATATAACCCAATAGATGATGACAAACCAAATCAGCATCGACCTACATCCCCTCGAAGAAATTGGTCAAATTATATGGCCTTGTCATTTATGGCGGTTAGGCAATTTGATTGATTTTGAATCATGCAGGTCTGACATAATTACCTAGTGAATGCTCCGACCGAGACCCCTCAAACCGACTTGGCCTATCAAAAAGCCATTTTGCATTCGGTCTCACGCACTTTTGCCCTCACGATTCCCTTGTTACCGCCCGCTATTGAAAAAGTCGTTGGCAATACCTACTTACTCTGTCGAATTGTCGACACGATTGAAGACGCCGCAGAACTGACCCCCGAGACCAAACGACATTTATCTAAACTATTCCTGGAAGCAGTTTTAGGAAAAATAGCCGTTGATGCCTTTGTTACTCCCTGCCTTGATGCATTAAAGCTCTACCCCAATTTTGATGAGCTCGACTTAATTGCCCACACACCAACAGTTTTGCGGATTCTGCATACCTGCTCGGAACATGACCAAACTGCTGTCAGTCGATGTGTCTCGGTCATGTCTGAAGGGATGTCTCTATTTCATGGTAAACAAACGCAGACAGGTCTAAAAAATCTTCAAGAGTTTGAGGATTATTGCTATGTAGTAGCAGGCGTCGTTGGAGAACTCCTTACCAATATCTTTAGGCATTACTCCCCTGCCTTCTCTAAAAATATTGCGGGTCACGAAAATTTAGCCATTGCATTTGGTCAAGCATTGCAAATGACCAACATCCTCAAAGACTCACCGCAAGATCAGGCACGTGGCGTTTCTTGGAAGCCCGCCAACCTAACTCAACTTGATCTATTGCATATCGCTTATCAAAAACTTCATGATGCGATGACCTATATTCTGCTACTGCCAAAGGCAGAAATTGGTATGCGACGTTTTTGCCTTTTAGCTTTTGGATTGGCTGTATTAACACTGAATCAGATTGCAGCGCGCGAAAGCTCGCATCAAATGACTGATGTAAGACTTTCCAGAAAAGTCGTGTGGCTTTTTTATGGTTTTACAAAAATTGCGGCTGCTCATGATGCGCTGATCAAAACTTTTTTCTACCTAGGTTCAACCCCATTGAGAAACGTGCTCACCGCGAAAGCAAGAATCTAGAGTACACCTTCATGCTGTAAAAGCCATATTTTGATTTGGCGATATAGCCCTAGTGAATCTTCTTGCATAAATCCTCCAATCCCTTGAGCGGAAACAACTCGATGACAAGGGGCAATTAAGGGGTAAGGATTTGCGCCGCAGGCAGTGCCAACTGCCCTGGGTCCACTTTTAATAGCCTTAGCAATCTCGCCATAAGTTTTGGTTGACCCAAGTGGAATAGCTTGCACCGCTCGCCAGACCTTTTGTTGATGCTCTGTACCAGCCGGCTTCATTGGCACATCAAACTGATTAGTGGGATTTTTAAAATACGCCGCACACTGCTTAGCCACTTCCTTTGCCAACGCGTTACTGGGAGGGCATAAGGAGGTAGAGGGAGATAAATAATCAATTTTGGCAAGCATCAAACTGCCGTCAACCATTTCCGTAGCAATGCCAAGGCGTCCAAAAGGCGCATCAATCACACAATATTGCGCATTCTTTAACGGGAGGAGCCGATCTTTTGAGGTCATCCGGCGATTCTTACACAATTAACAGAAAAAGTTAATGCAGGTCCCCATTACACCTATAGCATGTGAAATAGCACTTTGCTATATTGAATCCTCCGCACTCATTACAGGCCTTACCCATGGATACTTTTTTTGACGATTGGCCATTTTTATCCCAGCTGGCACTCGTCGTCTTTTTGCTAGCGCTATCCGGCTTCTTTTCTATGGCCGAAACCAGCATGCTGTCCTCCAATCGACATCGCTTGCGGGCAATGGCAAATGGTGGCAACGCCGGGGCTGCTTTAGCAGAGAGGCTATTAAAGCGGATTGATTCGCTACTATCAGTATTGTTAATTTCAAACAACCTCATCAACACCATTCTTCCTATTTTAGTAACGGGGATTGCCCTGCATCTTTTTGGCGATAGTGGCTTCGTACTCTCAATTGCCACCTTAGCCGTAGCATTACTCATCATTATTTTTAGTGAAATTACTCCTAAAGTTATTGGCGCTGCCTTTCCTGAAAAAATTGCCTCTAATGTGGGTTGGCTAATTTTGCCGCTGACCTACATCCTGGCGCCCTTACTCTGGTTTATTAATAATTTTGTCTCGGGTCTGATGCGGATTTTTGGTCTACAGCCCTCCACTGAGAACCGGGCAATGAGTAAAGAAGAATTGCGTAGTTTAGTACTGGAGTCAAACCGATTTGTTTCAAATCATCACCGCAATATTTTGCTAAATCTCTTCAATCTCGAAAACATTTCTGTTGATGATGTAATGACACCAAGGTCAAAGATCGAAGTTTTAGATCTCTCAAGACCTATAGATGAAGTCGTGCAGCAATTAGAGACTTGTTATCACAATAAATTACCAGTCTGTGATGGTGACTCTGAAAAGATCATTGGCATTTTGTCCGTCAAAAAAACCTTGTCTTTGCTTGGTAGCAATGAACTAAAACATCAAGACTTTAAAGCCTTGCTCAGTGAGCCTTACTTCATTCCTAGCGGCACGCCAGTATTGCAGCAAATGCAATTTTTCCAAGAGAACCAGGAACGTTTAAGTTTAGTAGTCAATGAATATGGCGAAGTACTGGGGCTAGTGACTTTCGAAGATATCGTTGAAGAGCTCATTGGAGAATTCACGACCTCATTCTCTAGCCTATCGCATGAACCTCAATGGCTTGCTGATGGGACATACCTGGCCAGTGGCAGCGCTTCGCTGCGCGATTTAAATCGCTTATTAGATTTAAATCTTCCCTTAGATGGACCCCGCACGCTGAATGGACTTATTTTGGAAGAGCTCGAGGCGATCCCGGATCATGATGTCAGTCTCAGAATTGCCAACATCGTGATGGAGATCGTGCAGTTTGATGAACAAGGCGTTAAAACCGTCAAACTCTATAAACCAGCAGTCAGTAGAGACATTTGAATTCTATCCAGGATGACTCCCTCATTATTCGAACCTGGCATGAAATTACCATCAATGCCCTTCAGGCTAGAGCAACTGACATTCATATTGAAGCTGGATCTCAAGAAACCCTGGTTCGTATTCGGGTTGATGGCCTCCTAGAACTTCTGTCGCGCTATCCAGCAGCTATACATGAGCGCCTTCTAACGCGAATAAAAATATTAGCGCGTCTCGATATTGCCGAGAAACGCTTACCGCAAGATGGAAGGCTGACGGTTGGCTTTGACTTTAGCAAGCCTAATATTGATTGTCGCGTCTCTATTCTGCCAACCCTCTATGGCGAAAAAGCAGTGGTCCGAATCTTGCCCAACAAAATGGATGATCTCAGCTTGGATCGACTAGGGCTTCTACCTGAACAGTTGGCTATTTTGCGCAATGCCATCCACCAAACTAACGGCCTCATCTTGGTAACTGGTCCTACCGGTAGCGGTAAAACGCGTACTTTGTATAGCTGCCTCAAAGAATTGAATCAGATTGAACGTAACCTTTGTTCGATTGAAGATCCTATTGAAATTCGCCTAGCAGGGATTAATCAAGTCGCGTATCACCCTCGCGCAGGCCTCGATTTTTCAAGCATCATTCGCGCATTACTTCGACAAGACCCAGATGTCATCATGATTGGAGAAATTCGGGATGCCACAACAGCCCAACTCGCGATTCAGGCGGCGCAAACTGGACACCTTGTTTTAAGTACTTTACATACCCGAAATGCCCAAGGTGTTTTGGCGCGACTCAAGAGTTTAGGGGTAGACCAAGAAGCGATTAACTCTTGCTTGCGCTGTGTAAGCTCACAGCGACTTGTGCGCATGATTTGCCAACATTGCGTAAATGATATGAATAACACTACCTGTCAATTTTGCAAAGGTACGCGCCATTTTGGCCGTATAGGCGTGCATGAAATCTTCAATACTGCAATGCTAGAAACTCTCAGTCCTCATCATTTAAATATGCATGTGGCTGGCATGCTTCATGTTAAAGCGGGACTCATTGAAGAGTCTTCACTAATATCAGAGCTGGGTTCATGGCGTTGAAAATCAGCAATCTCTTTCAAGCAAAATTAAGCGCGCAAGAGCAACTCCATTTCTCCGAGCAACTGCTCGCCTTAATCTATGCCGGCCTTCCTTTGCTGCATGCTATTCAATTACTCACCCAGTCTGCCAATGCATCATGGCTAGGATGGCTTCACGAGCTTCACCACCAACTAAAAGAGGGGGATAGCTTCTCGGAATGCCTCATCAGACTAGACGGAAAATTTTCTATGGAGTTTGTGAATCTCATTAAGGTAAGCGAACGTTCTGGTGACTTAAGTCTTGCGCTCAAAACCATCAGTCAGCAACTGACAGACCAAATAGAGCTGCGTCGCAAAATCCAGCAGGCACTAAGCTATCCAATGATTACGTTAGCAAGCTCAATACTGCTAGTCATCGTCATGATGATTTGGGTAATCCCCGTCTTCAAGGATGTATTTGAAAATTTTCACGCTGAACTGCCTGCACCCACACAAGCATTGATGAGGCTTTCAGGCATGATTGAAAATTGGTTTAGTGAGCTTTGCATCACTTTTTTAATTCTCAGCGTATGTTTTTTCATCCTCTGGCTCAGGTCAACGCGGCTACAAAAACTCTGCGACCGACTGAGCTTACGCATTCCGATCATCGGAAACCTGTTTAGACTTGCCGCACTGACACATTGGTGCCGCACACTTGGGCATCTACTTGCTTCTGGACTACCTTTGCCAGAAGCGTTGCGCATTACTGCGCAGTCCTCAAATCATTGGATCAGCCATGACTTTAGCGCTGAGGTTTTTAAACACCTCACTCGTGGCTGGCCCCTGGGTGAAGCCCTCAGTAAAGCAGACCCATCACACATACTATGCGACCTAGAAACACTGCAGTTATTACGCATCGGCTCAGAAAGTGGCTCACTTGATGCAATGCTTAGTAAACGGGCACATTCTTTAGGGGCCCAACTAAGCTCTCAACTAAACGCCCTTAGCCAGAATTTAGAGCCCTTGATGATTATTCTGGTTGGGGCAACTATTGGCAGTCTAGTCATCATCCTTTATCTACCTATTTTTAATTTAGGGCAAATCGTCTAAGTGGCAACTTCCTAGCTTTTTTGCCCTAGGCACTCTAGCCTAGCGCCAGTTTTGCTGATTGACTCACGCAGCGGCTTCATCAGCGATGGAACCTTTCCTTTTGGACCTTTTCTGGCATTTACTGGCATCATTGAATTGTTATGGTCACTATTGCTTCTAAATCCAATACCGAGCCTGCCGATCTCATAGCCCTCAAAGGCCATCTGCCTTTAATTGGGCTGACTGGCGGCATTGGCTCTGGAAAAACTACTGTTAGTGATTTGCTGAAAGGTCTTGGTGCCGGCATTATTGACACTGATCTCATTGCCCACCAAATCACTGCTCCTGGTGGGATTGCCATTCCATTAATTGAAAAAGAATTTGGGCAAGACTATCTTGAGCCCTCTGGCGCCCTCAATCGAGCCAAAATGCGCGCCCTAGTCTTTGCACAACCAGAAGCCAGGAAGCGTTTAGAGCAGATTACCCACCCTTTGATTCGTCAAGAAACCATTAAAGAGGCGCTTAAATCCGCCAAATCTGGTGCCCCCTATCTTGTTTTTGTGGTCCCCTTGCTCATTGAGTCCACTAGTTGGCAGGGTTTACTTGACCATATTGCGGTTGTTGACTGCCCCGAAGAAACGCAAATTGATAGGGTAATGCAGCGCAACAAGCTTAGCCGAGCGGAGGTTCTACAAATTCTTGGTGCGCAAGCGAAACGGCAAGATCGAATAGCCCAAGCCGATACCGTCCTTCACAACCATGGCGACTTGGAGGCCTTGAGCGCTGAAGTCCACGATTTACACCAAAAAATTGTGGGAATTACGAAAGTTTAAGCAAGTTCGTCATAGAATATGGGCTTGTGATCGTATACGAATACCCCTTCAATGAATTAGTTCGAAGCATGCTTCGGCTGGAGTATTTGTTTGCCCGTTTTAGCCATTTTGTGCGATCCGATGATCCAGAACTTCACCACAACGCCATAGCTACATTATTTGATTTGGGTGATATTGGCTCAAGGGGAGATATCAAATCACTCCTATTGAAAGAATTCGAGCGACAGAAATACGCTCTCAATGGTTTGAAGTCTTCTCAAAAAGTAGATCAAGAAGCGCTCGCTCAAACCCTCTCAGAAATTGATTCGGCATCCAGCAAAATTAATCAGTCACTTGGGAAACCCAATTCTGTGATTACGGAAAGCGAATGGTTAAATGCAATTCGCACGCGCTTAAATATTCCAGGTGGTACAAGTCCCATTGATTTACCAAGTTACCATGCTTGGAAAAATAGCCCTACAAGTCAACGGAGAGAATTACTAGAAAATTATGTTGCCCCACTCTTGCCTTGGCATGAAGCATGTCAAGTCTTTCTTAGATTGCTTCGTCAATCAGGTGAGGCAAAAGAAGTGGTTGCACATCAAGGTTCATTCCAACAAGCACCATCCGGCAAGGTCTACCAGTTAATGCGTATTGCAGTAGAGGATGACAATCTCTACTCTGAGATCAGTGCAAACAAATATTTATTGTCGATTCGCTTTTTAAAAGCCGACCGCGATAAAAAAGCGCAACTCATCAATGTAGACGTACCCTTTAGACTGACCCTCTGTCAACTTTAAGCTAAAAGTAGTTTGAGCTTTTCTAGCATGGGCCACGCTGCTGGCAATAAGGGCTGAACACTTGGCCCCTCCTCCGAAATACGCTGCCAAGATAATTGTTGACCCTCACAGCCCTTCGGAGTGCCACGCCACTCTCGAATAATGCTCACATGTAATCTCACATAGGCATGGGGATAGTCATGCTCTAGAACAGTTAATGCTTCACTCGAGATGATTTCAATGCCAAGCTCTTCCAAAAGTTCGCGCTTAAGCGCTTCAAAAATAGATTCGCCCTGCTCAATTTTGCCACCCGGCACTTCCCAGTAGCCAGCATAAGGTTTACCTTCAGGTCTCTGACCCAATAGGTACCGACCTTCAGCATCCAATAAGATGCCTGCAGCCACTTCAGTAACAGGACGATTGCTAATGCTCATCAATGATTTAGGAGTGCGAGCCAGCCCAGAACTTAGCAAACTGCCAAGCTACACGACCGCTGCGAGATCCGCGCTCCAAAGCCCAAACCAAAGCTTCGGCACGAGCCGCTTCAATCTGGACATCATTTAAACCAAAATGATGTAGCCAGTGGCCAACAATCGCTAAATACTCATCTTGCTTAGGTGGATAAAAGGAGAGCCACAAACCAAAACGTTCAGATAAAGAAATCTTTTCTTCAACCACTTCACCCGGATGAATCTCACCATCATCACTATGAACATAACCTTCGTTATCTTTCATATACTCAGGTAAAAGATGACGACGATTAGACGTGGCATAAATTAAGACGTTATCAACTTGTGCAGAGACGGAGCCATCAAGTGCGGATTTCATAGCTTTATAGCCAGACTCTCCCTCCTCAAACGATAAGTCATCACAAAATACGATGAAGCGCTCTGGTCGGTCAGCTAGCAGCTCAGTAATATCCGCTAAATCAGCCAAGTGTTCTTTTTCCACCTCAACCAAGCGCAAGCCCTGACTAGCAAACTCATGCAAACTAGCTTTAATTAAGGAGGACTTTCCCGTTCCCCTAGCACCCGTTAACAAAATATTATTCGCGGGCTTCTTTTGAATAAAGTTACGGGTGTTGTCACGAATCGCATCGCGCTGACGATCAATATTTTTTAAGTCATCAAAACCAATATCGGAAATATGTTTAACCGGCTGTAAAAAACCGATGCTCCCAAAAATGCTATCGCGTCGACGCCATCTAAAGGCTGTAGAAGATTTCCACTGATCTTCCGTCAATGGCTTAGGCAAAAAAGTCTCTAGATGACTTAGTAAATTTTCTAATTTTTCATTCATTGGCTTCGATATTTTTCTTATGAGCGGTAATCGGCATTGATGGAAACGTATTCGTGTGACAAATCACAAGTCCACATCGTTTGTGAGGCAGAGCCACGGCCCAAATCTATTTTCACGGTAATTTCGGCCTCTTTCATTACCCTTTGGCCATCAACCTCCTGATAGCTGGGGTTACGACCCCCATCTTTAGCAACCCAAACATCTCCGAGCCACAGCTGCACTCGATTCACATCAAGATCGGTAATTCCGGCGTAGCCAATAGCGGCCAAAATTCGCCCTAAATTTGGGTCACTCGCAAAGAAGGCGGTTTTTACCAAAGGTGAGTGAGCAACTGCTTTAGCCACTAAGCGGCACTCTTCAGTAGTCTTACCCCCAACCACTTCAATCGTCATAAATTTAGTTGCACCTTCACCATCGCGCACAATCATTTGGGCCAATTTTCTGGCGATAGCGATCAAGGCTTCACGCAAGCTTACATAACTAGCATCGGTCACCGACTTAATCTCAACCCCAGACTGGCTAGTAGCCATAATGATGAATGAATCATTGGTCGATGTATCGCCATCGATCGTAATAGCGTTAAAGGAAAGGTCGGCCACCTCGCGTGTCAAATCAGCCAATAAGCCTGGTGCGAAGCCTGCATCAGTCGCAATAAAGCCCAACATCGTTGCCATATTCGGATGAATCATCCCAGCACCCTTACAAATACCAGTAATCACCACTGGTCCTGCAGGCGTCTGCACGGTCATCGACGTTGCTTTAGGCTGAGTATCCGTAGTCATGATCGCTTCAGCAGCATCCAACCAGTGGTTGCCGCCTAAATTGGCCACTGCTTTAGGTAAAGCGGCAATAATTTTTTCAATCGGCAAAGGTTCCAAAATCACACCAGTAGAAAACGGCAAGATCTGCTCAGATTGCAAGCCCAGCTCTTTTGCCAAGACTTCACATGTCCGCAAGGCATCTTTCATGCCTTGCTCGCCAGTCCCCGCATTGGCATTTCCGGTATTAACAACTAAGGCCCGAATCTCGCTTTTACTTTCTGCTTGCGTTAAATGCTCACGACAAACTTGCACAGGGGCGGCGCAGAATCGATTCAAGGTAAAGACCCCAGCCACTTGAGAGCCAGGCACTAAAGTCATTACCAGTAAATCTTTGCGATTGACTTTCTTAATGCCAGCCTCGGCAATACCCATCTCAAAACCTTTAACAGGCTTGAGATCGGCTTTCAGGGGGAGGGGTAAATTAACTGTCATAGTCTGATAATTGTAGATGAGGCGTAAAACCAAAGCGCGCCAACCGGTGGCGCGCTTTATCTACCAAAAGGCCTGACTAGGCTTTTACTGGTAACTCTCGAATGCGCTTACCAGTGGCTGCTGCAATTGCATTAGCCAAGGCCGGCGCCACCAAAGGCACTCCAACCTCACCCAAGCCACCGGGCTTTTCCTGGCTAGGAATGAGATGCACCTCAATATTGGGCACCTGATTTTGACGCAGGCTTGGGTAATTATTGAAGTTGTTTTGCTGAACGCGCCCATTTTCAATCGTGATGAAATTCCCCAAAGCAGCGCTTAAACCATAAATCACGCCACCCATTAATTGGGCTCTTGCTTGATCTGGGTGAACCGCAATACCGCAATCCGACACAAAGGTAATCTTCTTTACCTTCGTATCAGGAGCGGCAGTATCAAGCTCCAAGATGCAAGCGGAATAGGTGTCATAACACTCCATTTGAGCAACGCCAAAGCGCTTGCTACCGGCAACATAACCCGACTTCTTGACGGCCGTCTCCAGCACGGCTTTTGCTCTTGGGTGCTTGCTCAAGGATGCCAGACGATAAGCTACAGGGTCCTTACCGGCAGCTTTTGCAGCCTCATCGACAAAACTCTCGATAGCAAACGCATTGAGTGCATTGCTAACTGAACGCCAATAACCCACACGAAGTCCCGTATCCGTAATTACGTTGGTGATTTCTAAATTCGGAATTTCGTAAGTAATGTTGTTGGAGCCTTCAACCATAAAGGGATCAAAACCATCCTTCACAAAGCCAGGGAAAGCGCGCGCGGTTATCGACTGGGAAACCATTTTGGCCTTCATAGTTGCCAATTGACCATTGGCACCCAAAACGCCCTCGACGCGATGAATACTCATTGGACGATAGAAGTCATGGGTGATGTCGTCTTCTTTGGTCCACAGCATCTTGACTGGCATGCCAGCCGCCTTAGAAATTTCAGCAGCCTGACGGATAAAGTCGAGCTCTAATTTACGCCCAAATCCACCACCCAAGAAGGTCGTTTCTATCGTGACATCCTCAGGCTTAACGCCTGCAGCTACAGCCGCAACAGCCTGTCCACCCTGCTGGAATTGAATTGGTCCAATAATTCTGCATTTGCCATTAGAAACATCGGCCGAGCAATTGACTGGCTCCATTGTGGAGTGCGCCAAATACGGCAAGAAATATTGCGCGCTTATAGCCTTACCATTTGGCACGGTAGCGCTCGTGTCACCGACTGTTTTGATAACCGCCCCCTTTTGAGAGAGGCCATCTTCTAGGGACTTGCGGACAACTGCATTATTTAAGTTTGCGTTAGGACCTTCGTTCCAAGTAATCTTTAGCGCATCCCTACCTTTGCGTGCAGCGTAGAAATCCTTTGCCAATACGGCCACGCCATCAGAAATCTGAACCACCTTGATCACGCCAGAAACCTTCATAGCTCCTGATGCATCAAAGGATATTGGGGTGCCACCAATTACCGGACATTGGGCTAGAGAAGCAATCGCCATACCGGGAATCTTCACATCGATGCCATACACCGCTTTACCAGCCACCTTCACTGGCGTATCTAAGCGGCGCATACTCTCTTTGCCAATCACCATGAAATTTGCTGGTGATTTTAGGGTTGGTTTTTCCGGTAACGGCAGCTTTGCAGCATCTACAGCCAATTCACCATAGGTCGCAGACTTACCGCTCGCGTGAACCACCTTGCCATTCATTGCCTTACAGTCAGCCGCCGCTACATTCCACTTCTGTGCTGCCGCTTGAACCAAGACAGAGCGCGTAGCAGCCCCAGCCGTACGCAACTTATCAAATGCTTCACGTACTGAAGTAGAGCCCCCAGTAATTTGGCCGCCCAACATCGCATTGATATATACCGGCGCAACACCTGCAATCTCTACCTTAATCATTGATAAAGGCAAATTCAATTCCTCAGCGAGCAAAGCAGGCAAGGAGGTGTAGACGTCCTGACCCATTTCTGAGCGCGCGCAGATTAAGGTAATTTGATTATTGGGCGTGATTTGGATCCAGGCATTTGCCAATGCCGATCGATTACCGCCTTCTGTCGCAGCTTGACTAGACAATGGCAGGTGCATGCCAATTACAAAGGCTCCTGTGGCTGCTGCGCCCTGCTGCAGAAACTGGCGACGACCTTGATTTGGTAAAGAATTATTTTTCATCTATATATCCCTCTTAAGCCAATTTATCGGCAGCGCGTTTGACTGCTTTTTCTATACGGGAATAGGTTCCACAGCGACAGATATTTCCGCTCATGGCGTTTTTAATATCATCGCTACTAGGCTGTTTTTTCTTTGCCAGCAAATCTGCGGCAGACATCATTTGCCCTGTTTGGCAATAACCACACTGGGGAACATCAAATTCAATCCAAGCGTCAGCCAAAGCCTTGCCGACTTTGTCTGAGAGACCCTCAAGCGTAGTCACTTTTTTTCCAGCAGCAGCTGAAACAGGAGTTGAGCAGGAGCGAATTGCTGCGCCCTCAAGATGCACAGTACAGGCACCACATAGACCAGCACCACAGCCATACTTAGGACTGGTGACATCTAAGTGATCTCGTAGAACCCAAAGGATTTGGGTTTCTGGATCCCCCTCAAAATTAACCACTTTGCCATTCAGAGTGAAAGATACGGCCATAACGCCCCCTTAATAAATTGAAAGAATGGGAATGAAAACAAATTGTTTTATCAGTTACAAATAATGACAGATATGGAACATTTACGCTGAATTTAAGCCCTAGGGATTCCACCAAGAAAAATGGCTCGAATGTATTCGGGCCATTTAAGTTCATTACATTAGTGCAAAAATTAGGTCAATGCGCCACAACAATTTTTATATTTCTTACCGCTACCGCAAGGACAAGGGTCATTGCGCCCAACCTTTGGACCAGCACGCAACGGGACGGGAGTAGGGGCAACATCAGCAACGACATCACGCTCACCAGCCGCACCGCCCACCTCTTGATCGGCTTGGGCATGTTGATACTGCACATCAGTCAGCTTCGCGATATCTTCATTCATTGCCTCGGAAGCTTGATCAAGCTCCGAAGCGCTGCGAATCTGTACTGTCATGATGCTCTTCACAACATCATTCTTGATCACATTCAAGAGTTCACCATAAAGCTCAAATGCTTCACGGCGATATTCTTGCTTGGGATCTTTCTGGGCATAGCCGCGCAAATGAATGCCTTGACGTAAATGATCTAATGCAGCCAAATGCTCACGCCAATGACTATCTAGACTATAGAGCAAGACTGAACGCTCAAACCCTGCAAAAGACTCTCGCCCAGATAATTCCACCTTAGCGTCGTAAGATTCTTTAGCAGCCTGCAAAACACGTTCCACGATTTCAGAATCATCTACAGACTCGGCACTCTCAACCCAAGACTTCAGATCAACTGTTAAACCCCAATCACTGGCCAAGGCATTTTCTAGGCCAACGAGATCCCATTGCTCTTCCATCGATTCAGCGGGCACATATAAACCGCAAATAGTGCGCAAGACATCTTCACGCAAATTCGCAATTAACTCTCCGACATCCTGACTTTCAAGAACCTCATTTCTAAGGCGATATGTTTCTTTGCGTTGATCGTTCGCAACATCGTCATATTCCAATAACTGTTTACGAATATCAAAGTTACGGCCTTCAACCTTACGCTGAGCAGACTCAATAGAGCGCGTCACCATGCCAGCTTCAATCGGCTCGCCATCAGGCATCTTCAGACGCTCCATGACAGCACGTAGACGATCACCAGCAAAAATACGCAACAGCGGGTCATCCAGAGAAAGATAGAAGCGCGAAGATCCCGGATCACCCTGACGACCAGAACGACCTCTTAACTGATTATCAATCCGCCGACTTTCATGTCGCTCAGTACCGATAATATGTAAACCACCAGCCGCTAATACTTGATCATGCAGTCCTTGCCACTCATCTTGCAAAGTTTTAATCTTGGCAGCCTTCTCATCAGCTGCAAGCGACTCATCAGCTTCAATCAAGGAAGATTGCTTGCCTACATTTCCACCCAAGACAATGTCGGTCCCGCGACCAGCCATATTGGTAGCGATCGTAATCATCTTGGGGCGACCAGCTTGCGCAATAATTTCGGCCTCACGGGCATGCTGTTTTGCATTCAGCACTTGATGAGGCAATTGACGCTTATCCAATAAGCCAGAGATTAATTCTGAGTTTTCAATCGAAGTTGTACCAACCAATACCGGTTGACCGCGCTGATAGCAATCTTCAATGTCTTTAATCACCGCATCATAGCGTTCGCGTGAAGACTTATAAATTTGATCTTGGCGATCTTTTCTTTGGCTAATGCGATTTGGCGGAATGACAACCGTTTCTAGGTTGTAAATTTCCTTGAACTCGTATGCTTCAGTATCAGCAGTTCCCGTCATACCGGCCAACTTGCCGTACATCCGGAAATAATTCTGGAAAGTAATCGTTGCTAAGGTTTGATTCTCATTCTGAATCGGCACACCTTCTTTAGCCTCTACCGCCTGATGCAAACCATCTGACCAACGGCGACCTTGCATCAATCGACCAGTAAATTCATCAACGATGATGACTTCTTTGTTTTGCACAACATAGTGTTGGTCACGGTGATACAAAGAATGTGCCCGCAAAGCGGCATACACGTGATGCATCAACGTAATATTCTGGGGCGCATATAAAGAGTCGCCATCATTTAAAGCCCCCAGCTGCACTAAAACAGTCTCGGCCTTATCGTGGCCTTGCTCAGTTAAGTACACCTGCTGTGACTTTTCATCCACCCAGTAATCGCCCGGCTTCTCAACACCAGTGCCATCTGCTTTTTCTTCGCCAATTTGACGCTCTAAATACGAAGGTAGCGCATTGATTTTGATGTACAGATCCGTATGATCTTCGGCCTGCCCAGAAATAATTAATGGTGTACGAGCCTCATCAATCAAAATAGAATCGACCTCGTCAACAATGGCATAAGCTAAGCCGCGCTGTACTCGCTGACCTAGATCCTGCACCATGTTATCGCGTAAGTAGTCAAAACCAAATTCGTTATTGGTGCCGTAAGTAATATCTGCGGCATAGGCTTGCTGTTTGGTGGTGTGATCCATCTGCGAGAGATTCACACCAACCTGCATGCCTAAGAAGTTGTATAGCTTCGACATCCACTCAGCATCACGCTGAGCTAAGTAATCGTTCACAGTGACAACATGAACACCTTTACCAGTTAAAGCATTTAAATAGACTGGGAGCGTGGCCGTCAACGTTTTACCTTCGCCAGTGCCCATTTCCGCAATTTTTCCCTGATGCAAGGCAAGGCCGCCCATAATCTGAGCGTCAAAATGGCGCATCTTCATGACACGCGCACTAGCTTCACGCACAACGGCGAATGCCTCGGGAGCGATATCGTCCAAAGCCTCACCCGCATTTAAGCGCGACTTAAATTCTGCGGTTTTCGCTTGAAGGGCGGCATCATCCAAAGCCTGCAGGGTAGCTTCAAAAGCGCTAACCTTGGCAACGACTTTGCGATACTGTTTTAAGAGGCGGTCGTTACGACTGCCGACCAGGGTTTTAAGAAGACCGATTACCATGGGATATTGAAGAAAATTAAGTCCTTGAGTTTATCACCCGCACCCTTATTTTTAATGAACTTTGCCCCTAAATCCTCCCGCAATCACGTAGCCCATGAATGGCTCGATTACCTACGAGACTCCGAAGGACTCGGTGGAATTTTGGCCAAAACAGAGGATTTAGCCAAACTCAAGGCCACTCTTCAGCTGGCCCTTAACGAACTTGATCTAGGCCATTTAGACTCCAAAATCGAGGCTGGTTGGCGTTCTCAAGGCCAGAATGAACTCTTTTTACTGGTTGGAAGCGCCAGCATCGCTAGCCGTCTTCAACAAATTTTACCCAGTCTAATCAATGAGTTAAGGAAAAGAGGCTATCCCTGCAACGGTATTAAGGTGCGCTTAAAACCTGCGACTTCTTCGTGGGATGTCCCGGCGAGAGATAGCGAAAAAACCTCTAAACCACGAGGGTTAAATGCTGTAGCCAGATCCTCTTGGCAGGACTTATTAGAAAAACTACCTGGGGATTCAGAGCTCAGAAAAGCCGTTGAACGGCTACTCCAGAGCAAAACTCGGTAATTACAGAAGCCTCAAAAAAAGAGGGGTTGATTTTCTTGAGAGTAGGCCTGAGGGGCTTTATTTTCTGAAAAAGTGCTAATTTCGTAAGCGCTCGGATCCTCCAAGAGCTTACGTAACAGCGCATTATTTAAGGCATGGCCTGATTTTTCAGCAATATAGGCACCAACAATCGGATGGCCAATCAAATACAAATCGCCAATTGCATCGAGAATCTTATGACGCACGAACTCATCCTCATAACGCAGTTCCTCGTTATTTAGGATGCGATGCTCATCTAACACAATCGCGTTGTCTAAACTTCCACCGCGCGCCAAACCCATCTCGCGCAACGCCTCTACTTCATGAGCAAAACCAAAAGTGCGGGCACGACCAATTTCACTACGATAGGCGTGCTCAGCAAAGTCAACTACAAAACGTTGCCCAGTTTTATCCACTGCGGGATGTTTAAAGTCGATTGTGAAATCCAACTTAAACCCGAAGAAGGGCTCTAGCCGCGCCAACTTGTCACCCTCGCGAACCTCAACCACTTTTTTGATCACCAAAAATTGACGTGGCGCTTCTTGCTCAGCAATTCCAGCAGACTCAATTAAGAATAAAAAAGAGGCGGCACTACCATCCATGATGGGTACTTCTTCACCATCTAATTCAATTAATAAATTATCTAAGCCTAGGCCAGCACAAGCCGAGAGTAAATGCTCAACTGTTGATACGCGCACACCATCTTTTTGAATAACCGAAGCTAAGCGGGTATCGCAAACCGCTAGGGCTGTAGCTGGAACAACAGACTGGTCCGGCGTATCAACCCGAACAAACTGAACTCCCGAATTTACCGGGGCAGGTTTAATAGTAATCGTTACCTTACTACCCGAGTGCAAGCCAATCCCCACCGTCTTCACGGGGGTGGCGATTGTGCGTTGCTTCATCATTGGCTAAATAAACTCAGGTAACTTAATTACAGCTTTTTCAAGATTGAAGCGGCATCGCTCACTTCAAACTTACCAGGACCTTCAAGATCCAAAGTTTTCACAACACCATTGTCAACAATCATGGCATAGCGCTGTGAACGCACACCCAAACCGCGAGCACTTAAATCAAACTCCATGCCGAGTTTTTTTGTGAAATCTCCACTACCGTCACCTAGCATGCGCACTTTTTTGCCGACCTTAAGATCGCGGCCCCAGGCACCCATCACAAATGGATCGTTAACAGAAACGCACCAAATCTCATCAACACCTTTAGCTTTGATTGCATCAAAGTGCTCAAGATATCCGGGTACGTGCTTTGCTGAACAGGTTGGCGTAAACGCGCCAGGCAATGCAAAAATGACAATCTTCTTGCCAGCAACTTCTTTTTCTACTTCGAAAGCATTTGGTCCAACAGCGCAACCCTCAGTAGCTTCATCAAAAAACTCATAGAGCGTAGCGTTTGGTAATTTTTGTCCGACTGCAATCATAAGATCTCCAATGGAATAGTTGTAGGTAAGTATGCCAACGCTAGCGCGGGATTCGTCGTCCGGAGGGGCGCCGCGCTGGCATTTTGCAACTATCTATTGTATTGAGCAGTGTATTAGTCTGCTTGCTTACGCAAAAAAGCGGGGATTTCGTAGTAATCAGCCCCTTTATCCAACATTGTCTTTGCTTGTGGAGAGCTATCTGCACCCAATGTAGGGGTTGGAGCAGCCTCACGCGAGCTACGGAACACTCTTGGTAAGTCATACTGACTGTAATCAACCCCGCTTGGAGCAGACTGATTGGCCAAGACTGGCGCACTACCTGAACCAGTTAATGCCATTCCCGCACTTGCGCTCAACGCAGAATCCAAACCAACTTTGCTCAT
The DNA here is from genome assembly GCA_947452625.1 of Burkholderiaceae bacterium. GTDB lineage: Bacteria > Pseudomonadota > Gammaproteobacteria > Burkholderiales > Burkholderiaceae > Polynucleobacter. Next base: position 12,789 of record CANGEC010000004.1, on the reverse strand, counting down.
TGCAGCAGAGGCACTCGCTGGCGCGAAGCTATTGAGATCTGCCATGGTTGGCATTGCATCATGCGTACCAGTAGCCTGCCTCCAAACCACCTCTGGTTGACTGCTTTGACGTGCTTGCGGATTATTCAAACCGGTTGCCACTACGGTAACACGCAAGGCATCGCCCAAGCTGTCGTCGTACACCGTACCGAAGATCACTGTTGCATCATCAGCGGCATAACCACGAATGGCTGCCATTACTTCGCGAGTTTCAGACAACTTCAATGAACGGCTAGCAGTAATGTTGACCAAAACACCACGTGCGCCAGACAAATCAACACCCTCAAGCAACGGAGAGGCTACAGCAGCTTCTGCTGCTAAACGAGCGCGGTCCATTCCAGATACAGTAGCCGTTCCCATCATGGCTTTACCTTGCTCGCCCATGACTGTCTTCACGTCTTCAAAGTCAACGTTAATCAAACCCTGAACATTAATAATTTCCGCAATACCGGAAACTGCATTGTGTAAAACATCGTCAGCGCAGGCGAAGGCTTTATCAAACTCAGCATCCTCACCCATCACTTCAAAGAGTTTTTCATTGAGCACCACAATCAATGAGTCCACATAGCTTTCTAATTCTGCGGCACCATTCTCAGCAACCTTCAAACGCTTCACGCCCTCAAAGTCAAATGGTTTACTGATCACGCCAACTGTCAAGATCCCCATTTCTTTAGCCACTTGTGCAACAACCGGGGCTGCACCCGTACCTGTACCGCCGCCCATACCTGCTGTAATAAAGACCATATGAGCGCCTTGTAATGCATCGGCAATGCGCGCACGAGCCTCCTCTGCAGAAGCCGCGCCAATTTCTGGTTTTGCGCCAGCACCGAGTCCGCTAGAGCCTAGTTGCAAATTCACAGATGCCTCTGAACGCTGTAAAGCGCCAGCATCGGTGTTCATGCAAATAAACTCTACGCCATTAACTCCACGACGGATCATGTGCTGAACGGCATTGCCGCCTGCGCCACCGACACCAACCACTTTAATAATGGTCTTCCCGGCTGTTTCTTGATCTAACATTTCAAATTCCATATACCCTCCTAGGTAATAAACGTACTACATTGACGACGACGAAAAAAACTTAAAAATTTCCTGCAAACCATTCTTTCATGCGCGAAATCACACTCTGCAATGGTCCAGATTGAGATACGCGACGACCACGCAACAACTGTGCCTGGCCTTCCATCAACAAACCAATGCTGGTGGAAAATCTTGGGCTTCTTAATACCTCATGCAAATGACCGCGATATTCAGGAGTACCAATGCGAGCGGGGCGTAAGAAGACTTGCTCGGCCAACTCAACCATTCCTGGCATCAACGCCGTACCGCCAGTGAGCACAATCCCGGAAGACACCATGTCCTCATATCCAGAATCACGCACCACGCCACGAACTAAAGTAAAGAGTTCTTCTACACGCGGCTCGATCACAGCCGATAAAGCTTGTTTGGACATTGGGCGTGGATCACGATCACCGACGCCTGGCACATCAATCATGGCTGTTGGGTCTGCCATATCTTGACGCGCAATACCGTATTGAATTTTGAGATCTTCCGCATCGATCGTCGGTGTACGCAGCGCCATCGCAATGTCATTAGTAATTTGATCGCCCGCTATTGGAATCACCGCAGTATGGCGAATCGAACCTTGGCAATAAATCGCAATATCAGTAGTCCCTCCGCCGATATCAACCAACACCACGCCAAGCTCTTTTTCATCTTCAGTTAATACCGCCAAACTGGATGCTAGTGGCTGGAGGATTAAGTCATTTACCTCAAGACCACAACGACGTACACACTTCACAATATTTTGGGCCGCACTAACAGCCCCAGTCACAATGTGCACCTTAACTTCCAGACGCAAACCGCTCATCCCAATAGGCTCACGAACATCTTCTTGCCCGTCGATAATAAATTCCTGCACCAATATATGCAGGATTTGTTGATCTGTTGGAATATTGATTGCTTTGGCAGTTTCGAGAACACGCTGCACATCACCAGCGCTGACTTCCTTATCTCTAATTGCCACCATACCGCTGGAGTTAAAGCTCACAATATGATTTCCAGCAATACCTGTAAACACCTGCGCAATTTGGCGATCAGCCATGACCTCAGCCTCTTCGAGCGCCTTCTGAATCGATTGCACTGTTGCCTCAATATTGACAACAACCCCTTTCTTCAATCCTTTGGATGCGGTCTGGCCCACACCAACGACATTGAACTGGCCGTCAGGGGCTAACTCTGCTACCAAGGCAACCACCTTAGAGGTACCAATATCCAATCCCACTAATAAATCGCGGTTGTCTTTACTCATTGCTTACGCTCACTTTTTTTATCATCCACTTCATTCTTTTTTATGTTTGCAGAGGCAAGATGAACTGCAAAACCATTGGCGTAACGTAAGTCCACGGCATCCACTCGGTTAGCCCACTTCTCTTGAACTTGCGGCCAATATTTAAAAAGGCGCGAGACCCGCTCTTCAGTAAGAGTCTTATCAGAGCTCTCTTCATCACGACCAAACTCTAATTTCATACCATTTGACAATTTGACGTGCCAGGCATAACGATCAGATAAGGTTAAGCTCTTTACTTCCGCATCCCAAGGCTTAAACCAAGCATTCGCTCTTTCATAAAGGCGCATTACCTCTTGGCCAGCATCATCAGGTCCAGTGAAATCAATCAAATGCGTCTCATCCGACACATCCGCCACTCGACCATTAAAGATTTCTCCATGGGTGTTCATGAGTTTTTGGCTATCAACACCACCCCAAGTTGCAAATGCTTTTTGCTCCTCAATACTCACCACCAAGCCATTAGGCCAAACGCGTCGAACATTGGCATGACGAATCCAAGGCATTGATTCAAAACCGCGCTTCACATCTTCCAAGCGAACGCTAAAAAAGTTTCCTTGAACAGTTTCTAAAACTTGTTGTTTGACTGTTGGCTTATTAATGTGTTTCAAGGTTTGACCAGCTACAGGCTCAATCACCACTTGACGCAATGTAAATACCGGACGTTGACTTAACCAAGCCAAAAGGCCCACCAGCATCATGATTGCAAAGCAGCGCATCAAAAAGCGACTCACTTTTTGCATACGATCTGCGTGATTCCATAAAGGCGCCATCACAAAGGCACACGAATCACCAAACCAGCCCAAGAATGCATTGAGGCGACTCATGCTAAGCACCTACTTTCTTAACAAGCGTCTGACTGAGTAACCACAATACTAGATCGGCATAATCAACTCCTGCGGCTTTAGCAGCCATCGGCACTAAAGAGTGTGATGTCATCCCCGGCGAAGTATTCATTTCCAATAGATAGGGCTTACCAGTCGCCCGATCCAACATCACATCAGCCCTACCCCAAGTCCTACAGCCAAGAGCACGATAAGCCGCTAAGGCTAAGTTTTGTACCGCCTCATTTGCCTCGCTAGCCAACCCTGTAGGACACAAGTATTGCGTTTCATCCGAGTAATACTTGTTATGAAAGTCGTAATTTGCTTGGGGTGGAATAATTTTGATCACTGGCAATGCTTCAGCACTTGCTCCCTCGCCAACCAATGGGCAAGTCAACTCATCGCCAATAATGCAAGTCTCGGCAATCACTTTTTTATCCAAACCTGCCGCAAGCTCATAAGCAGCTGGTAGTTCATCGACAGACTTAACCTTTGTTAAGCCAAGTGATGAGCCTTCGTTTGCAGGTTTTACAATCAAAGGTAAGCCTAAATGTTTTACAACAGCGGGCCAATCGCTCGCTGAGGTTAACTCTTCAAACTCCGGCGTAGATAAACCATTACTTAGCCAAATTTGCTTCGTAGCGATCTTATCAATCGATAAGGCCGAAGCCAGAACTCCGCTACCGGTGTACGGTAAATTTAATAACTCTAAAAGCCCTTGAATCGTGCCATCTTCGCCATAGCGCCCATGCAAAGAAATAAATACTCGATCAAATTTTTCCTGCGCCAGTTCGGTTGGGCAACGCAAGCCAGTATCAAATGCAAAAGCATTAACGCCTTTTTGGCGAAGCGCTTCCAGAACACCATTGCCTGACATTAAAGAAATCTCACGCTCACCAGAGCGGCCGCCAAGCAAAACACCTACTCGACCAAGAGCCTGAATATCAAGACTCATCAAATCTGCTCTCACGCGCTCACCCCAGGCGCCCATCATCTTAGACATGCTTAGCCTCCGCTAAAGCATGTGGCAATGCTGATATTGAGCCTGCACCCATCGTGATTAATACATCACCATCTTTTAAGATCTCAGCAAGCTTTTGAGGCATCTCAGCAACGCTCATTGCAAACGCTACATCCCAAGGCTTGAGCAAAGAAGGCAGGCTACGATCTTCTTTGATTGCGGCGCTTAAAAGGCTTTGTCCATCAGCCCCCGGAATTTTTGCCTCTCCAGCTGGATAGACCTCGGTTAATACCAGCGCATCAAAACTCTTGAGAACTTGCACAAACTCACCGAAGCAATCTCTTGTTCTGGTAAAGCGATGAGGCTGAAACGCCAATACTAGGCGACGGTCTGGATAAGCTCCCCGAGCAGCCGCCAAGGTGGCTGCCATCTCTACTGGATGATGCCCATAATCATCAATCAAGGTATAGCTGCCACCCGCACTTAAAGCGACTTCGCCATAACGCTGGAAGCGACGTCCCACACCACCAAATTCGGATAAACCTTTCATAATGGCTTGATCACTCACACCCAATTCAGTTGCAATACCAATTGCCGCAAGCGCATTACAAACGTTATGTAAGCCCGGTAAATTCAGCTCAATTTGTAGAGGGCCCGGTTTATTACCATGCCGACGTACAGTACGACGCTCTACTGTGAAATGCATGCGAGTACCCAATGCTTGCACATTGCTGGCACGAATATCAGCATCCGCAGAGAGTCCATACTTCAGAACTGGTTGGGATACAAATGGGATGATGTCGCGGACATTAGCATCATCGACACACAACACTGCGACCCCATAAAAAGGCATACGCTGAATAAATTGCACAAACGCCTGCTTTAGGCGTGCCATATCGTGCTGATAAGTATCCATATGGTCAGCATCAATATTGGTCACAACTTCCATAGCAGGAAAGAGTTGTAAGAATGAAGCGTCAGACTCATCAGCCTCAACCACAATGAAATCACCTTGCCCTAAGCGGGCATTCGCTCCAGCTGAATTGAGCTTTCCGCCAATCACAAAAGTAGGATCCAAACCACCCTCAGCCAAAACCGATGCGACCAAACTTGTGGTGGTTGTTTTACCGTGAGTACCTGCAATGGCGATGCCTTGCTTTAAGCGCATCAACTCACCCAGCATTACTGCGCGCTGTATGACCGGAATTTTTGCCGCACGAGCTGCCAATACCTCAGGATTATTGCCTGCTACAGCGGTAGAAATCACAACCGCCTCAGCCGTCCCAATATTTTTAGGATCATGGCCAATATGAATCACAGCGCCTAATTCTGTTAAGCGTCTAGTCGCTACACTTTCAGATAAATCAGAGCCAGAAACTTGATAACCTAAATTGAGCAGCACTTCAGCGATCCCGCTCATCCCAGCACCGCCAATGCCGACAAAATGAATTTGTTGAACGATATGTTTCATTGACCAACTCCCGCGCAATCCGCACAAACCTCAGCGACCCGTTGAGTAGCCTGTAACTTCGCCAATGCATGCGCCCGCACTGCCATCGCTTTTAAGTCATTGCGACTAAGGTTCTGAATCATGAGTGCGAGGTCTTGGGCGTTAAGCTCTTGCTGTGGCAACAAAATCGCTGCATCCGCATTTGATAAAAATCGTGCATTCGCAGTTTGATGGTCATCAATAGCATGCGGAAATGGCACTAAACATGCAGCAACTCCACAGGCAGCTATCTCAGAAACTGTCATAGCGCCTGACCGACAAATCACCAAATCTGCTTGCCCATATGCTGTGGGCATATCGTCAATAAAAGGGCGCACATCGGCTTGCACCTGCAAATCGGCATAACGCTTTTGTAGATCAGCTAAATGTTTTTCACCTGCCTGATGAATAACATGAGGTCTAGATTCTTTTGGAATCAGCGCTAATGCGGCAGGCACCACTTCATTTAATGCTGCTGCACCCAAGCTGCCACCAACCACGAAAATGGATAAGTTACCCGCACGCTGAGCATACCGCTCAGATGGAAGCGTCATATGCGCAAATTCTTCACGAATAGGATTGCCTACCCACTCGGCATTTGGCATAGTCTCTGGAAAACCTGTCAAAGTACGCATTGCGATCTTGGCAAGAGCACGATTGGTACTACCTGCTACTGAATTAGACTCATGCAATACCAATGGACACTTCAATATTTTTGTAACGAGACCACCCGGGAAGGTGATGTAACCGCCCATACCCAACACAACATTTGGCTTAAGGCGTCGCATGATTTTCCAACTCTGCAAACCGGCACGTAATAAATTGAATGGCAGCATCAACTTGGCTTTTATCCCCTTGCCGCGCAAGCCACCGAACTGAACGGACTCAAATGAAAAATTACACGCGGTAACCAAGCGGTATTCCATACCCGTTTTATTGCCAAGCCATGAAACCTGCCAGCCGCAAATACGCAGATATTCAGCCACTGCTAAACCAGGGAAAATATGCCCCCCAGTACCTCCAGCCATGACCAAAATAGAGGGTTGTGTCATAACTTCCCTCCGCGCATCAAAATTCGATTTTCATAATCAATGCGTAACAACATGGCAATGGCAACTGCATTCATCAAAATGCCGGACCCCCCGTAGCTCACCAATGGAAGCGTCAAACCTTTTGTGGGCAATAGACCTAAATTCACACCCATATTGATAAAAGATTGCCAACCAATCCAAATAGCTACACCTTTAGCGGCAAGACCGGCAAAGCTGCGATCTAACTGCAGTGCAGTACGCCCAATCATGAAGGCACGACGTACAACCCAGTAAAACAAGAAGAGCATGACGACAACACCAAAGAAACCAAGCTCCTCACCAATCACTGCCAAAATAAAGTCCGTGTGCGCCTCAGGTAAGTAATGTAATTTTTCAACGCTACCGCCCAGGCCAGTACCAAACCACTCGCCTCGACCAAACGCCATCAAAGAGTGCGTCAGCTGATAACCTTTATTTGCCGCATTATCGACCTGCCAAGGATCCATAAATGCCATGATCCGTCCGCGCCGGAAAGGTGACAAAGCGATGATGGTAGAGGCACTCAATAAACCAACCGCAATCAAGCCACCAAATAACTTAGCGTTAATCCCACCCAAAAATAAAATGCCAAAGGCAATAAGCGCAACTACTACAAAGGCTCCCATATCAGGCTCTAACATTAAGAGCCCACCAACCAATGCCACTGCCACACCCATGGGTAACATGCCTTTCACAAAGGAGTGGAGATACTCTTGGCGTTGCACGGTGTAGGTAGCAGCAAAAATAACCGCAGCGAATTTCATTAATTCAGATGGCTGGAAATTCATCAGCCCAAGTGGGATCCAACGCTTAGCACCATTAACCCCCTTACCAATTCCGGGAATTAATACTGCGATCAAAAGCAATACTGTGAACCCAAAAATAATCGGTGAATAACGATCCCAGAATTTGGTGGGAATCTTAAAAGCCCAAATACCAACACCAATTGCAATAGCCAAAGAGATCAAATGACGTATCAAAAAGTGGTTACTACTGTAATTTGCGTACTTTGGCCCATCCGCCAAGGTAATAGAAGCAGAGTACACCATCACTAAACCAATTAAAGCTAAAGACAAGACTGCCCAGACCAATAGTTGGTCATATTCCATCATGCGTGAGCGTGTTTGCTCAACACCAGAAACGGCATCTCTCAAACCACTTCTGAAATTATCAATTCCGCCACGAGAAAAATTCCAGAAGCGATTAAAGCCTAAGCGATTTTCAGGAAATAGCTTTTCTCTTAAGCTCATGCCTGAACTCCATCGAACTGCATTTCTAATTCTTGAACTTCAGAAATAAACGCCTGAGCACGGGCAACGTAATTACTAAATTGATCAAGACTTGCGCATGCTGGCGACAATAAAACCAGATCCCCAGACTTCGCTTGTTTGGCCGCCTCCTGAACTGCATTGGCCAGAGTCCCACTCATCACACACGCAATCTCTGAACCTAAGGCATTAGCAATGAGCTCAGCATCTTTACCAATTAAAAAAGCGCCCTTCACAAAACGTAAGGCCGGTTCTCGCAAAGGACTAAAGTCTTGACCCTTACCCTCGCCACCGGCAATCAACCAAATTCTTTTCCCAGAATCACTATTACCAAGTCCAGTGAGTGCTGCGACGGTTGCTCCAACATTAGTACCCTTGCTGTCATTGACATATTCAACATCAGCAACAATAGCCACACTTTGAACGCGATGAGGCTCGCCATGATAATCACGCAAGCTATGCAATAAAACATTCATAGGTAAGCCCGCAGCTCGCGCCAACGCTAAAGCAGCCAAGGCATTCAAGGCATTATGTCGACCCCGAATGCGTAAAGCATCAGCAGGAATCAAGCGCTTGAGCCTTAATGCTTCAGGCTCTTCAATCACAGCAGACTTGCGACGACGCTTAGGTTGTGGCTCAAGGTCTTCATCCACTTCCGCCCAGACCAGCCAATCAATTCCGCCCGCACGTAAATCATGCTCAATACCAAATGCACCCTGCTCATCTGGTCGACCAGAGCCAAAAGTAACAATGGATTTCTCAATTTTTTGTTCTTGAGTTAGCAAGTCCATCACTAAGACATCATCACGATTCAAGATACAAACAGTATCGACACCAAAAATATTGGCTTTTGCTTGTGCGTATGACTGCATGTCGCCATGCCAATCTAAATGATCTTGAGTGATATTGAGCACTGTTGCTGCAGTCGCATTCAAGCTATAGGTGTAAACCAATTGAAAGCTAGAAAGTTCTAACACCCAAATATCTGGCATATCCGTAAGTTGATCAGCCTGCTCAAGACAAGAAATCAATTTATCCAATGCGGCAGGACTAATGTTTCCAGCAACGGCCACCTTCTTACCAGCACGTTCACATAACTGTCCAGTTAATGCGGTCGTAGTAGTTTTGCCATTCGTACCAGTGATCGCCAAGATACTTGGTTTATATATCTTTGATTCAGACTGGGCCATCCGCTCCATAGCCGCGATTGCCCTAGCAAAAAATTCGATCTCACTCCAGATATCAACTTGCGCTACTTTGGCTTTATCTAAAAATGACTGGGCAGGCTCTTGAATGGGTGAGAGGCCTGGACTGATACCAATTACCTCGATACCCTCCAACAATCTCTCATTCAGTGGGCCAAAGTGCATATCTTTTAGGCCCGCATACTCAAGCTCACTGAGCCATGCCTTTTGACGCTCACTTAATTGCTGAGTTTCTCGTGTATCAGCCAGACGAACTGCAGCGCCATTGCGTAAACACCACTTCGCCATTGCCAGGCCAGATTCACCAAGACCTAGAATCAAAAAATTCTGGGGTGCTTGATAACCCTCATTTGCCATGAGTGTTGGGTTAGAGAAAGTGTTTTCTAAATTCTGCATTGATATACCGTGACTCACCGTAATTTCAGACTAGATAAGCCAATTAAGACCAACAAAATAGTGATGATCCAGAAACGCACTACTACTTGTGTTTCGCGCCATCCACCTAGCTCAAAGTGATGGTGCAAGGGAGCCATACGGAAAATCCGTCGACCCTCTCCATATCGTTTTTTAGTGAACTTAAACCAAGCTACTTGCAACATAACTGAAAATGTTTCGGCAACAAAAATCCCGCCCATCACAAAGAGCACAATTTCTTGTCGAACGATGACCGCAATCGTGCCTAAAGCACCGCCTAGCGCAAGCGCACCCACATCGCCCATAAATACTTGAGCCGGATGGGTGTTGTACCAAAGAAAGGCCAAGCCAGCTCCGCCCATAGCACCACAGAAAATCATCAACTCACCAGCACCCGGAATATAAGGAAACAGTAAATACTTAGCGTAAATAGCATTACCCATGACATAAGCAAAGGCACCTAGCGCGGCACCTACCAAGATGACCGGCATGATTACCAAGCCATCAAGACCATCCGTTAAGTTCACCGCATTACTACTGCCCACAATCACCAGGTAACTCAGAATGATGAATCCCATGACGCCCAGTGGATAGCTAATTTCTTTCATGAATGGAATCAGTAGATTTGATTTTGCAGGCAGATTTAAGGCAAATCCACTTCTCAACCATTCAAAAAATAATTGCAGCACTTTGAAATTATTGATTTCAGAAACCGAGAAGGCTAAATAGATCGCGGCAAAAAGACCGATTAAGGTTTGCCAAAAGAACTTTTCTCTAGAAGCCATACCTTTGGGATCTTTGCGAACTACCTTGCGATAGTCATCTACCCAGCCCACCATGCCAAAACCAAAAGTAACAATCATCACAATCCAAATAAAGCGATTGCTTAAATCGGCCCACAACATGCAAGAAATAAAGATTGCAATCAGAATCAATACACCTCCCATAGTGGGTGTGCCTGATTTCACTAAATGTGTTTGGGGTCCATCAGTGCGAACAGCTTGGCCCATCTTTAATGCGGTCAACTTACGAATCACCCATGGTCCCGCCACCAAGCCAATGAGCAAGGCAGTGAGCGTTGCCATCACTGCTCTAAAGGTGATGTAATTAAACACACGGAAAAATCCGAAATCGTCTTGTAACCACTGCGCCAGTATCAAGAGCATACTTTTGCTCCTTCCAGCAAGGCTTGAACTACGCGTTCCATGCGCATAAAACGCGACCCCTTAATTAAAATATTCAAATGCTTTCCGCTAGTCTTCTGGCGTAATAACAGATCGTTCGCCAATTTCGAGTTCAACCGATCGATTTCTGAAAAATGCTCCGCACTAGAAGAAAGCTGACGACTTTTCTTCAGCTCGTTAAAACCTTTGACGGCTTGCTGACACTGCTCGCCAATAGCAAAAAATTTCTCGATCCCTTGTTCGGCTGCGTATGCGCCAATCTCATAATGAAATGCCGGACCTTGATCGCCAACCTCGCCCATATCCCCCAAGACAAACCAAGCAGGATTCTCAGATTGCGCCAAGGCATCAATAGCTGCCCTAGCCGAATCAGGATTAGCGTTATAGCTATCATCGATGATCGTGCAATTAGCATCTAAGTGCTTAGCCTGCATACGTCCATTAACCGGATCAAAAAATTCAAGGCCCGCCTTAATATTCTCTAAAGAAATATTGGCAGCTAAAGCGACTGCGCTTGCCGCTAAGGCATTGCGAACATTGTGACTTCCCAAGGTTTTTAACTGAACCTCTACCACTCCGATTGCCGTACTAATTTCCACGTGGCCATTTGTTAATAATCGGCCTGTAACGGCAGCTTTTTCATTAGCTGATAAAACAAAATCGATGATCTTGCGATCAACCGCAGCTTTGCGCCATACACCCGAAAACTCCGAATCAGCAGGGAAGACTGCTACACCATCCATGGGTAGAGCGCGCAAAGCATCTGCATGCTCTTCTGCCACAGCGGCAACAGTGGCCATAAATTCTTGATGCTCACGTTGCGCATTGTTAATCAAGACAATGTTGGCTTGCGCAAGGTCTGCTAGTTGAGCAGTTTCGCCTGGATGATTCATGCCCAATTCAATGACTACAAGACGATCTGTAGGGCGCATGCGCAATAAGGTAAGCGGCAGGCCAATCTCATTATTTAAATTACCTCTAGTAACCAGGGTATGGGCATCGCCAACAGCCGCTCTAAAGATTGAGGCAATCATTTCTTTCACAGTAGTCTTGCCATTGCTACCCGTTACGAGCGCTACCGGGATGGAGTGCTCCATACGCCAAGCCTTTGCTAATGCCCCAAGACTTACTCTCGTATCAACTACACAGACAGCCGCTAAATTATCTGGGCAGCGCTCTTTTTGACTCACTAGCGCCGCACCAGCACCCGCTTTTGCAACGTCAGATAAAAAATCATGCGCATCAAAACGCTCGCCCGCCAAAGCAATAAATAACTCGCCTTCATTGATTTGGCGACTATCGCTACCAACTCTAGTGATATTGAGCTCCTGAGCTTCAGACTCTGAAATATTGATTAACTGACTACCAGGAAGCATGGCATGCACATGGGCGAGAGTGGTCATTGGCAGCATTACGCCATCCCTCCTGCAGCCAAAAGAACATGTGCTTGATCGGAAAAGTCGAATTTTTTTCCCTGAATCTCTTGTGTAGACTCGTGACCTTTACCCGCCACAAGCACAACATCGGCAATCTCGGCATGGCGCACCGCGGCCATAATTGCCGCAGCACGATCTGAAATTTTCTGTACGCGACTCAAACCAGCGCCCATGCCAGTAGCAATCTTCTCCATGATCACAGCGGCATCTTCAGATCTAGGATTATCGCTAGTGAGCACGATGTAATCTGCGTACTCTTCTGCAACTTTACCCATCAGCGGACGCTTACCAACATCACGATCTCCGCCACATCCAAACACACACCAAATTTTTCCACCACGCGCCTGAGCAATAGGACGCAAAGCCAATAAGGCTTTTTGTAAGGCGTCTGGAGTATGCGCATAGTCCACGACCACTACTGGACCATCTGCTTTCTGAGTCTTATTTAATGCAATCAACTCCATACGTCCTGCGACAGGCTTTAACAAACTTAAGCGCTTACTTGCCTGTTCACAACTAATGCCTTGGGTCAATAACGCAGCCCACACAGCT
>CANGEC010000003.1 GCA_947452625.1 Burkholderiaceae bacterium | reverse complement strand
TTAGAAAGGAAGCATCATGCGTCACGGAAACGGCTTACGCAAACTTAATAGAACATCTTCACATCGCTTAGCGATGTTGCGCAACATGTCCAATTCTCTTTTGGAGCACGAAGTGATTAAAACCACTTTGCCAAAGGCTAAAGAATTGCGCATGGTTGTCGAGCCTTTGATTACCTTGGGTAAAAAAGATAACTTGGCAAACCGTCGCTTAGCTTTTAATCGCACACGCGATCGCGATATCGTAACGAAGCTCTTCACAGAGCTCGGCCCACGTTATGCAACTCGTCCAGGTGGCTACCTTCGTATTTTGAAGTTTGGTTTCCGTCACGGCGACAATGCCCCAATGGCATTGGTTGAATTGGTGGATCGTCCAGAAGTTGAAGAAACAGCTGTTGCTGAAGAGGCATAAGCCCTTTAGTAAGATTAAAAGCCAGGCTCCGGTCTGGCTTTTTTCATTTAAGCGGGTATAAATATAGAATGCCGGAAGTCAAACAGTCTCAATTACTCCTCGTCACCACCTCTTTTGCCAAACTAGAAGAAGCAAAGCTGATGGCACAAGCGCTAGTAGAGCAACATTTAGCTGCTTGTGTGCAGATCCATGAGGGAGTGCATTCGGTATATCGCTGGGAAGGAAAACTTTGCGAAGAGCGCGAGGCGCTGCTCGTTGCTAAAACGGTTTCAAGCCAGTGGCATGCGATCCAGCAGTTCATTAAAAATAATCATCCTTATGATCTCCCGGAAATCATTGGCATGACCCCAGCCGAATATGATCAAGCTTATGGCCAATGGATACAGTTAGAGGTAAGCTCATCATCATGAAATGGATGAAGGTCTGCATAAAAACTATCGCAGCAGCAGTATGGATGCTATTGATGGTGCAAGCATATGCTGCAATAGATTTTTTGCCGCCTGAGAAAGCATTCCGAGTCGAAGCTACTTGGCTAGAGAAGACCAACGAGATAGAGGTTGAGCTTGAGCCGGTAAAGGGCTATTACCTTTATCAGGAATCACTCCATTTTCGTGCGGGCACAGATCCCAATAAGCTTGTGACTTACAAACCGACGCTACCAAAAGGGGTAGAAAAGTTTGATCAGACATTCCAGAAAAAATTAATAATTTATAAACAAGCTATCTTGGTGAGCTTTGGTATTAAGGCCGCCGCCAATCAGCCAATGTATCTTGAGGTAGAGCTTCAGGGTTGTGCCGAGGCTGGTATTTGTTATCCACCAATGACTTTAAAGTTCTTGCTGGTTGCGCCAGGCGTAAAAGTCTCCGCGATACCAGAGGCCTTGGATGAACAAGCGGGTAGCATTACTTCCGCCAAGGCTGATACTTCAAATGGCTTAAGCTTGATGGAGTTGTGGCATGAGCGTGATGACATAAATGCTATTAGTAGTTTCTTGGCGCGTACTTCAACAAGTTATTTATTTTTAGCATTTTTTGTATTGGGTTTAGCGCTTGCATTTACCCCTTGTGTATTGCCAATGCTTCCGATTTTGTCGAGCGTGATATTTGGCACTCAGGGCGGCAAGGCAGTTTCTAAAGCCCGTGCCAGTTTACTTGCGATGGCTTATGTTTTTGGTATGGCGCTGATGTATGCCTTAGCTGGAGTATTAATGGCAGCCTTAGGCGGTAGCGTTCAAAGGGCCTTGCAGAGCCCTGTGGCGCTAGGGGGTTTTGCATTACTGTTGCTGGCTTTATCGGGCAGTCTATTTGGCTTGTACGATTTGCGTTTGCCCCAATCATGGCACCAGCATATTGACCGGATTGCAGGGCGCCAAAAGGGCGGCAGTATATTGGGTGCCTTTGCGCTGGGAAGTATCTCTACTTTGGTTGCCAGTCCTTGCATTACAGCTCCCTTGGCAGGCGTGCTCGCTTTTATTGTTCAAACTGGGTCAATGATGTTGGGCGCTAGCTTACTTTTTGTTATGGCGCTAGGCATGGGCTTGCCTTTGCTGTTTATTGCGGTTGAGGCGCGTATTCTGATTCCATCAACCGGTATTTGGATGATTTGGTTGCAGCGTACCTTGGGAGTCCTATTGGTGGCCACGGCATTTTGGATTGCTTCGCCTTTAGTACAGAAGAGGGTAGATTCAGGCGCCCAAATTACTGTCGATGGCCAGGTTATCCACAAAATCAGTGATGATGTAGCGTTTACTGTCATCCACTCAACAGCAGAGCTCGATCAAGCCTTGGCAAAGGCAAAAGCTGAAAATAAATTAGTGCTACTCGATTTTTATGCGGACTGGTGTATCAGTTGCAAAGAGATGGAGGTAAACACCTTGGCAAATACGGATGTCGCCAAAGAATTACAACGCTTTGTTTTGCTGCAAGCAGACGTGACCAAAAATAGTGCTGAAAATCAGAATTTGCTGAAGCGATTTGGTTTGTATGGGCCGCCTGGCATTTTGATTTTTGACGCTAATACGCAAGAGCAAAAAGAGTTACGTGTGATTGGTTATATGCCACCACAACGATTTCTTGAGCGGCTTAAAAAAGCTCTTGAGAAATAGTCCCAATCACTTATTTACTTTGCTTGATAAGGCGTGCCGCTTCAAGAGCAAAGTAAGTTAATACGCCGTTCGCCCCGGCACGTTTAAAAGCAAGTAGCGATTCCATCATGACGGCATCATGATCTAGCCAGCCATTTTGTGCGGCAGCTTTCAGCATAGCGTACTCGCCGCTGACTTGATAGGCATAGGTGGGGTAAGCAAAAGTTTCTTTGACTCTACGCACAATATCTAAATAAGGCATACCCGGCTTCACCATCACCATATCAGCACCTTCGCTAATATCGAGCGCTACTTCATGCAGGGCTTCATCGCTATTAGCTGAATCCATCTGATAAGTTTTTTTATCTGCTTTACCCAGATTTTTTGCGGATCCAACAGCATCACGAAACGGCCCATAAAAGGCTGAAGCGTATTTTGCTGAGTAGGCCATGATGCGAGTGTGAATCAAATGATGCTGCTCGAGTGCTTCGCGAATTTTACCGATGCGTCCATCCATCATGTCGGATGGCGCAACAATATCTACACCAGCCTGTGCTTGTGTTAATGCTTGTTGAACCAAAATAGCAGTTGTCTCGTCATTCAGAATTCGACCTTCTGAATCAAGCACGCCATCTTGGCCATGACTGGTATAGGGATCTAGTGCGACATCTGTCATGATGCCCAGTGTTGGAAAGCGCTTTTTAAGCTCTCTTACTGCATTGGGAATGAGACCATTGGGATTAAAAGCTTCTTTTCCATCCGGTGTTTTTAATGCTGCATCGATTACCGGAAATAGCGCCATTACCGGAATCCCCAAATCTACACATTCTTGAGCAACAGTAATCAGTAAGTCTAGTGATACGCGATGAATACCCGGCATTGATGCTACGGCTTGAGATTGGCCTTGGCCTTCAAGCAAGAAAACTGGATAAATCAAATCGTTTGCACTGACGGAATTTTCTTGCATGAGGCGACGTGACCAATCATCGCGACGCATACGGCGTGGACGGTGGGTGGGGAAGTGCAATAAAGAGTTAGCTTGTGATTTCATCTTCTTGAGTTTCTGCTTCAAATAACCATTTGATGACTAAATTATCAGCCTCTTCAAGGCCAATGCGCTTGGTGCTTGAAAATAATTGTGCCGTAAGTTGCTTGGATTCTCCCACGCCTCCTGGCAGTGCTGGATCGTACTGTTGCAGTTGTTTGGTGACTGCTTCCAAGGCGTGTTTGCACTCGCTCTTATTGAGCTTATCGCATTTGCTCAACAGAATATGAATCGGCTTACCAGTGGGCACAAACCACTGAATCATTTGCTCGTCTAAATCTGTAATGCCGCGACGCGCATCCACAATGAGGATCATCCCAACCAACTGTTGGCGTTCTTGAAGATAGTCGCTTAGAAGGGCATTCCAGTGATATTTAGTTTGATGATTGACGGCCGCATACCCATAGCCCGGTAAATCCACCAAATAAGCCAAAAGATCATCCTTGGCAAAAAGGCCAAAATAGTTGATATGTTGGGTGCGACCAGGTGTTTTACTGGCAAAAGCCAGCCTTTTTTGGTTACAAAGCACGTTTATGGCACTCGATTTGCCGGCATTTGAGCGGCCGGCAAAGGCAACCTCACGTAATGGGGTGCTGGGCAGGCAATGGGTGTCATTGACTGTGGTGGCGAAGCGGGCTTGAAAGAGTTTAGACATGTCCAGAAGCTATTGTAAAATCACGCAAAATCATGAAATATCTCATGGTGTTGGGTAAAGGGTTGTAAAAGTAGGGCCCAAACACTTTTAGGAATTTTTGCCAAGGTAAACATAATGCGTCAAAGCTCTGAAATCTCCAAATTAACTAGCTTACGTGCCAGTTTTATAGCCGTAGCATTGACTGTACTCGCAACAGGCTTTTCTGCCGGTACTCTGGCCGCCGAGCCCGCAGCTCCTGCTGCTGAGGCCAAGGCACCAGTAGTGCCAGGAAAGCCCAAGGTTGATGCCGCAGCTGGCGAAGCCCTGTACTCCAATGGTGATGCTAGCCGTGGCGTAACCGCTTGTGTGGGTTGTCATGGTGCCAATGGCAAGAGTGCCTCTGGTACATGGCCTAAATTGGCTGCTCAGCACGCCGCTTACACCACCAAACAATTGCGTAATTTTAAAGAGGGTAGCCGTGTTAATCCAGTCATGATGGGTATGGTCGCCACCTTGACTGAGCAGGATATGCTTAACATTGCAGCTTATTTAGTAAAACAAGAGCCTTCTTTAGGTGTAGCCCAGGACAAGGCCACTATTGAGCTTGGCCAAAGCATCTATCGTGGTGGAATTGCAGCCAAAGGCGTGCCTGCTTGTGCTGCTTGCCATAGCCCTACAGGTGCCGGTATTCCTGCTCAATATCCTCGCTTATCTGGTCAGTGGGCTGAATACTCCGCTGCTCAGTTGGTGGCATTCCGCGATGGCGTTCGTAAGAATAGCCCGCAAATGGCCATCATTGCTAATAAGCTTTCGGATGTAGAAATGAAAGCAGTTGCAGATTACATGGCTGGTTTGCGTTAAAAAGCGCAGCACTTGAAAGCAAAACCCCGCTGATGCTAGCGGGGTTTTTTATTTGGGTAAAAGCTGTTCTGTCGCAAAAAGGTCGTTGATGTTTTCGCGGGCCCGAATGACATAAGCATGATTACCATCGACCATGATTTCGGCGGGCTTGGGCCTAGTGTTGTAATTGGAGGCCATCACAAAGCCATAGGCTCCAGCAGAAAGAATGGCTAAGAGATCTTCTTCTTCAACTGCCAGTTCACGATCTTTGCCAAGCCAGTCTCCGGATTCGCAAACGGGTCCAACGATATCGTAGGTTGAACTCTTAACAGCCTTGCGCTGAACCGGTACGATGCTGTGGTAGGCCTCGTATAAAGCAGGGCGCATTAGCTCCGTCATGGCTGCATCGACGATACAAAAGTTTTTCTCTGCCCCTGGCTTAAGATATTCAACTTTGGTAAGGAGTACGCCCGCATTGCCCACTAGGGAGCGCCCCGGTTCTAGAACCACATCGAGATGACCAAAGCCACGTTCTGCTACTCGATTGAGCAGGGTGTTTGTGAAATCCGTAATGTCTGGTGGATTTTCTTCGCCATAGGAAATTCCTAGGCCACCACCTAAATCCAAATGGTGAATCTCAATACCTTCTCGTTGCAGCTGGGATACCAAATCCAATACTTTATCTAGGGCATCAAGATAGGGAGCGGTCGTCGTAATTTGTGAGCCGATATGGCAATCAATTCCAACCACATCAATTTGTGAAAGTAAGGCAGCTTCGCGATAGGTTTTTAAGACCTCGTGATAGGCAATGCCAAATTTATTACCCTTAAGTCCAGTAGAAATATAAGGGTGGGTTTGCGCATCGACGTCTGGATTAATGCGCAAAGAAATGGGCGCACGACATTGCAGCTCTTTAGCTACACGATTAATTTTGTGAAGCTCGGCAATCGATTCAACATTAATGCATTTAACGTGAGCCTTTAGTGCTTGCGCGATTTCATCGGCAGATTTTCCAACTCCTGCAAATACCAAGCTCTTAGGATCTGCGCCGATTTCTAATGCGCGTGCTAATTCTCCGCCGCTTACCAAATCAAAACCAGCCCCCAATTTTTTAAAGCAATCCAGTACAGCTAAATTGCTGTTGGCTTTCATTGCAAAATGCACACGAGCGCGACGCTTCCCATGAACGTCAACACAAGCGCGGTCATAGGCCTCATAGGCCTCGGTCAGCGCTTTTCTGCTATAGACGTATAAGGGGGTACCAAACTCTTTGGCAAGGTCTGCTAATGGAATTTCTTCGGCATACCAATGACCATTGCGCTCAGTAAATCCAGATAATTTAGGGAGTGGAATGGCTTTTTTGGTCATTGCTGAATGGGGGTTTGGTTGGTTTGCGGGGTTTGGGGTGGATAGAGCTTGCCTTTGGGTTCTGGCTCACTTGGTGGAACGGGAGCTGTTGGAACATTTGGCAAATAAAGCGGGCCTCTAACCCCACATCCAATAAGGGATATTAGGAGGCTAATGCTGAGGGTTCTTCTAAGAATCGCTATCATGAATGTCTCTAAAACGAATGATTGAATATAGCATGCAGGACTCAAATATGAAGCCAAATAATTCAAGCGCTGAGTTGATTGACGATAAGCAATTTCATCAATTGGGCAGCCATTTGCTGCAATCCATTGAGGTAGCTTTAGAGGCAGCCGATGATGCATTGGATTTAGATCTGGATGTAGAGCGTCAGGGCGGGAATGTCATCAATATCCGCTTTCGGGATCGTAGCGTGATCGTGGTCAACACTCAGCCACCATTACATGAAATTTGGGTTGCTGCTAAGTCAGGAGGCTACCACTATCGTTGGGCAGGTACCTTAGCTGCACCTTTGTGGTTGGATACCAAAACGGGGCGCGAGCTATTAAGTGACTTATCTGAGTTTGCCAGTCATCAGGCGGGCAAGACTGTCACCATTGGTTTATTGAAATAAGCTTTGCAGAGCTTTAAGCGGCGCCAGTGGCAGCAAGGGTTTCTAATACAGTGGCATCAGGAACGCTTTGGATAGTTGCTTTACCGATTTGCTCGAGTAATACATAGCGAATCGTCCCACCCTCAGTCTTTTTATCCACTTGCATTAATTCCATATAACGCGGTGCGCCAAATTTTGGCGCTTGTGTAGGTAGGTTCATGGACTGGATGATTTTTGTTAGGCGTTCAACTTCGGCTCGGGTAATTTTCCCAAGTCGCTGAGAGAGATCGGCACCGAGAACCATGCCACAACCTACCGCCTCGCCATGGAGCCATTCGCCATAGCCCATGCCCGCTTCAATGGCATGGCCAAAAGTATGGCCAAAGTTTAGCGTGGCACGAACGCCTCCCTCACGTTCATCTGCCGACACAACGGCTGATTTAATTTCACAAGAGCGCAATACCGCATGCGCCATCGCTTCTGTATCGCACGCCAAAAGTTCTTTCGCGTTGGCTTCAATCCAATTGAGAAATTGGGCATCAGCAATAGCGCCATGTTTAACAACTTCTGCTAAGCCGGCAGATAGCTCGCGAGCGGGCAGGGTCTTTAATGTATTGAGATCCGCAATGACTGCTTCTGGTTGGTGAAAGGCCCCAATCATATTTTTCCCGAGAGGGTGATTAATGCCGGTTTTGCCGCCGACTGAAGAATCCACTTGTGCCAATAAAGTAGTGGGAACTTGAATAAAGCGAATGCCCCGCATAAAACTGGCAGCAGCAAAGCCAGTCATATCTCCAATAACTCCCCCGCCGAGTGCGATGAGCATGGTTTTGCGATCAGCCCCATGAGTCAGCAGAGCATCAAAAATCAATTGTAGGTTTTTCCAGTCCTTATAGGACTCGCCATCGGGCAGCACAATTTTTCTAATAGGCTTGCCAAATTTTTCTAAAGTACTAACGAGTCGATTTGCATAGAGAGGCTCAACCGTTGTATTAGTCACAATGTAAATAGAGCTGGCTTTCTCGCAGGCATTAAAGAGTTCGGCTTGATCAATCAAGTCGGTGCCAATATGAATTGGGTAGCTTCTGCTACCAAGATCTACTTCAAGTGTTTTCATAAGAATTTCAAGCGGATAGTTCAAGCTGCATGATTAAAGTATTGACCAGTTGATTGACACTCGGTTTGCCGGTTTCAATTACGTGATCGGCAATTTCGCGATATAGGGGGTCACGAATGGCATATAAATTTTCAAGAATTTTTTTGGCATCACCATTTCTGAGAAGTGGTCTACCTTCGCCACCTTTAGTTCTATGCCACAGTTCAATAGGGTTGGCATGAAGATAAATTACTACCCCTCGCTCACTTAGTAGCCTACGATTTTCTGGGTTAAGAACAGCGCCACCACCGGTCGCCAAAACAATATCATGCTCTGCGCTGATTTCATTAATGGTTTGGGCCTCACGCTTTCTAAACCCCTCTTCACCTTCCATTTCAAAAATCACGGGGATTTTTACCCCGCAACGCTCTTCAATGACGTGATCGGCATCCAAAAAGCGCCGCCCTAATTTTTTTGCCAGGACTTTGCCAACGGTGGATTTCCCGGCGCCCATTAGGCCGATCAGAAAGATATTGTTGGATGAAGAGTTCACCCTTCGATTTTATTAGGGTTTATCAAGAACAGTGGGTGTTAGGAAGACAAGTAGCTCAGTTTTATCTTGTAACTTTGATTTATGGCGAAATAAACCGCCAATCAGGGGTATATCGCCCAATAGTGGAACTTTGACCTCATCTTCTCGGTCCGTAGTTTGAAATATGCCTCCAATAATGGCAGTCCCACCATTTTCTACTGTCACTTCCGAACTTAAATTTTTGGTGTCAATCGCATAACCTTGCTCCGTTTTAATACCCACAGTATCTTTATTGATCCCTACGAGCATGGAGATCTTTCCATCGGGATGAATTTTGGGTAACACCTCTAAGCGAAGGTTCGCCTTCCTAAATTGCAATTTGCTGCCATTTTGGGAGGTGGTTTGGTAGGGTAGTTCGGTCCCTTGTTCAATGGTGGCCTTAACCTGGTCCCCAGTCATGATTCTGGGGTTAGAAAGGATCTTCCCCTGACCATCGGCTTCGAGTGCGGAAAGCTCCACCTGCAAAAGCTGACTGGCAGTCTTCGATACCAAGGTTGCCGCTAGACTTGCCGGATTAAAGCCATTAAGACCTGTTCCTCCTAGATCGGTATTGCCACTGATGATTTGGTCTGGATTGGCCCCCAAGCCATTGGCTTGATATCCTAGTTTGATGCCTAGCTCACGGGCAAAACGCTGATCTGCCTCAACAATTCTGGCTTCAATGAGGATTTGCTTGGGGCTATTGATATGGTCTCCTCCAAAAGGAAGTGCGGCATCTTCTCTGCGGAATTTTTGGAATGCCTGGATTTCTGAGTGGGGGCCAATCCAGTAGATGTCACCGTTGCGGGTGAGGCGTAGACCTCGGCTAGCAATGATGGAATGAAGGGCGGTTTGCCAAGGGGTATCAATGAGATCGACCGAGATTTTGCCTTGAATCGATTCACTCAGTAGAAAGTTGGCTCCGCCCAGTTTGGCCAATATCTGCAATAGTTCGGCAAGTTCGATATCGGTAAATTGCAGGCTAATGTTCGTGTTGGGGTGGGCGATGGGCGCATTGCCACCCTCTGCCGAGCCTATCCATAAGTTGATTGTGAATGCAAAAGAAGCGATACAAATTTGGAAGTTAAAGATTGGGAGTTTCATTGGATTTTCATTGCCTTTAGAAACAAAGTTTTACCTTTGGAGTTGGAGATACTTGCTTGATCTTTTTTGATCTCAGAAAGGTGCCAGTCACCCAAAATAGAATTGCCAACTTGAAAGGCAAGGCGTGCAGTTTTGGATTGAAAGAAGGCTTGTTGGCTTTGGCCAACTTGGGTCATTCCCAGGTAACGCCAGCGGAGTATTTCAGACTCATATGGGTCAACTTTGGCGATAATTTTTACAGTTTGGGCTGATGATTTTATTTTAGAGTGAATACTTACTTCTAATTCATCTATTGATTGATAAAGATCATCATGAATATTTTCTGAATTTTGGCGTTGCAGGGCGATTTCTTTCTTGAGCTCAGCAACTTGCGCTTGAGTCCCTGCTAAGGACTTTTCGGAGTCGGCTTTAAGGTCATCTAGAAATAAAGTGCCAAGGCCAAGAAACAGTAAGGCGCCACCGAGGAGGCCGCCAAAAAACCACCAAATTTTGTTAACGCTTGCAGGCTCTAAATTATTAAAAAAAAGCGCTTTTTCAGCGACAGATTGGTGTGAGGTTGGCTTACGAGGGGCGGAGGGCTTTCTGATGCCATGCGGATCTGGAATGGCAGGATCATCCCCTAATTCACTCAAAATCTCATCAAAGGATTGCGGGGAGATGTGTCGGCTGGGCATATCTCATTGTTTTCTTCTGCCCTGAGAAGCGATATCAGGCAAGTTGCAATCTGCTGTGAGAAATTGCCTCCAGACTTTGTCTTGGCGGCATTTAAGAAAACTGGCCAAGCATCCTATAATTCGGTCATATGGCACTCACCCCAAAAGATAAGCCGCAGCTCAAGCAGCGTTCAAGCAGGTTTCCTGATAGACAGCCGCGTCAGTTTGGAGCCCAATCTTCCCCTGGCAAAGGCTCTGGTGGTAATCCACTGGTAAAAGCGCTATTAATTATTGGGGTTGTATGTGCCTTGATGATTACTTTATTGCTGGGTTATGCATTCTTGATTGCTAAACCAAATCTTCCCAAGATTTCTGTTTTGCTAGATTACAACCCAAAGACGCCATTACGTATCTATACCGCCGATAAAGTATTGATTGGTGAGTTTGGAGAAGAACGGCGCAAAGTCATTCCTCTAAATGAAATCCCTATGAGCATGCGTAATGCTGTGATTGCTACTGAGGATGATCGTTTTTATTCCCATGGTGGGGTGGATTATGTCGGCGTTTTGCGGGCTGGTACGGCAAACTTGCGGGGCCATCTAGCTCAAGGTGCGTCGACTATTACGATGCAGGTTGCCCGGAATTTTTTCTTGAGTAACGAGAAAACCTTTAGCCGCAAAATTTATGAAGTCCTGTTGGCTTGGGAGATCGAGTCTGAGCTCAGCAAAGACAAGATTCTAGAGATTTACATGAACCAGATTTTTTTGGGGCAACGTGCATTTGGTTTTGCTAGTGCAGCGCAAATTTATTTCGGTAAAGAATTGAAAGATATCAGCATAGCGGAATCAGCGATGCTGGCTGGCCTGCCAAAAGCACCATCAGCCTATAACCCCGTCACGAATTTCCGTCGCGCCAAGATACGTCAAGAATATATTTTGCAGCGAATGCGTGATCTTTCGTATATCACGCCTGCCGAGTATCAAAAGGCCATGGCTGAAGAATTGCATATTCGTGGCTTAGGAAATGAATTTAGTACACGCGCAGATTTTCCTGCAGAAATGGTTCGACAATTATTGCTTGCACAGTATGGTGAAGCAATTTATTCACAAGGTCTGGACGTTTACACGACGATTTTGCAGGCTGATCAAGATGCTGCTTATAAAGCGGTACGCCGCGGTATTTTTGAATATGACTTGCGTCATGCCTATCGTGGACCCGAAGGATTCATTGACTTACCTGAAGATCACGTAAAGCGTCAACGTGCCATTGACGAGGCCTTGTTAGCGTACCCACAGTTGGATGATTTGCAGTCAGGAGTGGTTTTAGACGCCAAACCTAAAGAAATGCAAGTGATGATTGCTACGGGAGACGTCATTACCCTCAAGGGTGATGGCTTGAAGTTGGCAGCTGCCTCTCTGACGGATAGCACTCAACCTAAAAAGCGTTTGCGTCCCGGCGCAGTAGTGAGACTGTTGATGGATGGCGGTGTTTGGAAGTTAGCCCAGTTACCTCAAGTGGAAGCTGCCTTTGTTTCCATGAATGCTGAGACTGGCGCGATTCTCTCTTTGGTTGGGGGCTTTGATTTTCGACGCAATCAATTTAATCATGTGACCCAAGCCTTAAGGCAGCCGGGATCCTCCTTTAAACCGTTCATCTATGCGGCAGCAATTGAAAAAGGTTTTACACCAAGCACCATGGTCAATGATGCGCCTTTATCAATTGGCAGTATGGAAACAGGAAGTCAGGTGTGGGAGCCTAAGAACTACGATGGAAAGTACGAGGGCATGATGCGCTTACGCACCGCTTTAGCCAAATCGAAAAATTTAGTTTCTGTGCGAATTATTCGTGCGATTGGTCCATCTTATGCCCAAGAATATATTCAGCGCTTTGGTTTCGAACCTGAAAAGCATCCGCCCTATTTAACTATGGCCTTAGGTGCAGGATCGGTAACCCCGTTGCAAATGGCTTCCGCCTATAGTGTTTTTGCAAATGGAGGATATCGGGTAGATCCATTTTTAATTAGCAAGATGATCGACTCAAAAGGTAATGTGCTGTTTGAGGCTAAGCCAACACATGCGGGACAGGATGCCCCCAGAGTCCTTGATGCACGCACTGCTTTTGTGATGGATAGTATGTTGCAAGAAGTCACCAAGTCTGGAACTGCTGCAAGCGCTAGAGCGAAGTTGGGGCGTAGCGATATTGCCGGTAAAACCGGTACAACAAATGATTCTCATGATGCTTGGTTTGCAGGCTACAACCCCAAAGTTGTGGCAATCGCGTGGATTGGTTTTGATAAGCCTGCCAGCTTGGGTGATCGAGAAACTGGCGGCGGATTAGCATTGCCTATGTGGATTTCTTATATGACAACTGCCTTAAGAGATTCCCCGCAGGGATCACGAGAAGTTCCCTCAGGAGTTACGCAAGTGGATGGCGATTGGTTTATCCCAGAATTTTCTAGCGGCGGCGGTGCTCGCGAACTTCAGTAATCTGTTTCGTCATGGCTAGACAGGCGCGCACTGTTATTCCTGGTCAGGCAATGCACGTTATGGTGCGCGGTAATAATCGAGAAGTGCTGTTCTTTGATGATGCTGATCGCAAGATTTATCTCGACTGGTTGCGTGAAGCCGCTAAACAATTTGCTTGCTCAGTACATGCATTTGCCATGATGCCTAATCATGTACATTTATTGGTTACCCCCGCGTATGCAAATTCATTATCAAAAACCATGCAGTCATTGGGGCGGCGCTATGCGCAATATTTCAATCAAAAGCATCACCGCTCGGGCACGATTTGGGAGGGCCGGTACCGTTCCTCACTGATTGATCCAGAATATTTTTTGCGTTGCCAGCGTTATATCGAATTAAATCCTGTCAGAGCGGGGTTTGAGTCGAGCCCCCAAGATTCGAGTTGGACGAGCTTTGCAAGTCACATTGGCGACAAGCTTGAGCCTTGGTTGGTAGATCACGAGTCTTTTTGGAAGTTGGGCAATACGCCATTTGAGCGTCAGATGTCCTGGTCAAGCTTTGTAAAAGATGGCGCCCCACATTGGGAGGATCGGCAGATTACGGATGCTTTGTTGCGCTCTAAGCCTTGGGTTAGCGAGCTATGCGCTAAAAAACTCTTTAAGCATGATTTAGGGCAGACTTTAATACGTCATCGTGGCCGACCAAGAAAATTAAATCCTTTAAATTCAGCATCTTAGACATTATTGAAGTGACTTAAATCAGCGCCAGAGCTGGTTGCCAGAATTACTCTGTCCCCTTTTTATGAATTCCCCTTGACTTGAGTCTATATTAAATGGGACAGACTCATTTTATTTTTATTGCAACAACCTGGGTATTCACCTATATTTGATCCTCCAAAAGTAATCAGGCTCTCTTGCCACTCGGAAATATTATGAATACACAAATTAATTCAGAACTTCGTCCCATTGCTCAAGGCTTATATGACCCGCAGAATGAGCATGACGCCTGTGGCGTAGGCTTTGTTGCACACATTAAGGGCAAGAAATCGCATGAGATTGTTGCCCAAGGATTAAAGATCCTTGAGAACTTAGACCACCGGGGTGCTGTGGGCGCTGATCCACTCATGGGTGATGGCGCGGGTATTTTGATTCAGGTTCCCGATACGCTTTATCGCGAAGAGATGGCCAAGCAAGGTGTGACCTTGCCTCCGTTTGGTGAGTATGGCGTTGGCATGATCTTTTTGCCAAAAGAAAACGCTTCACGTTTGGCATGTGAGCAAGAGCTAGAGCGCACTGTGCGCCTAGAGGGTCAAGTTGTATTGGGTTGGAGAGATGTCCCTGTGGATATCCAACTGCCAATGTCACCGACAGTTCGTAAAACTGAACCATTCATTCGTCAAATCTTTATTGGGCGCGGACGTGACATCATGACAACCGATGCGCTTGAGCGTAAGTTGTACGTCATCCGCAAAACAGCAAGTCACGCTATTCAAGATTTACATTTGAAACATGGCAAAGAGTACTTCGTTGCATCGATGTCAGCGCGCACCATTGTTTACAAAGGTTTGCTCTTGGCAAATCAAGTTGGTGCTTATTACGAGGATTTAAAAGATCCCAGTACTGTCTCTGCATTGGCATTAGTGCATCAACGTTTTTCTACTAATACTTTCCCGGCTTGGGAATTGGCCCACCCGTATCGCATGATTGCGCACAATGGTGAGATTAATACCGTTAAGGGCAATGTCAATTGGGTCAATGCCCGCGAGGGAGCGGTTAGTTCGCCAGTTTTAGGTGATGACCTTAAAAAACTTTGGCCATTGATTTACCCAGGTCAATCCGATACAGCATGCTTTGACAATTGTTTAGAGTTGTTGGTGATGGCTGGATATCCATTGGCGCAAGCCATGATGATGATGATTCCAGAGGCATGGGAGCAGCACACCTTGATGGATGACAATCGTCGCGCCTTTTATGAGTATCACGCTGCCATGATGGAGCCATGGGATGGTCCCGCAGCGATGGCGTTTACGGATGGTCGTCAAATTGGCGCCACCCTAGATCGCAATGGTTTACGTCCAGCACGTTATTACGTAACTGATGACGACTTAGTCATTATGGGCTCCGAGGCCGGAGTATTGCCCATTCCAGAAAATAAAATTGTTCAAAAATGGCGCTTGCAACCAGGCAAGATGTTCATGATTGATATGGAGCAGGGCCGCATCATTGATGACGTTGAATTAAAAGATGCCGTCTCTAAAGCAAAGCCTTATAAGAGCTGGATTGATGCAGTGCGTGTCAAGTTGGATGAGGTGGATGCCAGTAAGGCAGATATCGTTGATGAAAAAATCACGATTCGTCCAGCAGCAAAATTATTAGATCGCCAGCAGGCTTTTGGATATACCCAAGAAGACATTAAGTATTTGATGGCGCCAATGGCCATGAATGGCGAAGAGGCGATTGGTTCAATGGGTAACGATAGCCCGCTGGCAGTCCTCTCCAATAAAAACAAACCGCTCTATAACTATTTCAAACAGTTGTTTGCGCAAGTCACCAATCCTCCGATTGATTCCATTCGCGAAAACATGGTGATGTCATTGGTGTCATTCATTGGGCCAAAACCCAATTTACTCGATACCAACAATATCAATCCGCCTATGCGTTTGGAAGTGAGCCAGCCCATTTTGGATTTTGACGATATGACTAAGATTCGTCATATTGGCCATTACACCAATGGCAAGTTCCGCTCTTACGAATTAGATATTTGCTATCCAGCGGTATGGGGTAAAGCAGGTATTGAAGCGCGCTTGGCCTCTTTATGTGCCGAGGCTGCCGATGCCGTACGTTCAGGCTACAACATTTTGATCGTCAGTGATCGTCAGGTGGATGCAGATCATGTGGCCATTCCTGCACTATTAGCCACTTCAGCCATTCATCAGCACTTGGTTGAAAAAGGCTTACGTACTAGTGTTGGCTTAGTCGTGGAAACTGGCAGTGCTCGCGAGACGCATCACTTTGCGCTATTGGCTGGCTATGGCGCAGAAGCCGTACATCCATACCTCGCCATGGAAACCTTAGCAGAAATGGCGAAAGGGCTCTCAGGAGATTTGTCGGCAGAAAAAGCGGTAAAGAACTTTGTGAAAGCAGTTGGTAAAGGTTTGCAAAAGGTCATGTCTAAGATGGGCATCTCCACTTACATGTCTTATACCGGCTCACAAATTTTTGAAGCGATTGGCTTAAATCACGATGTTATCGACCAATATTTCAAGGGCACGCCATCGAATGTCGGTGGTATTGGCGTATTTGAAGTGGCTGAAGAAGCTTTGCGCATGCATACCGCTGCGTTTGGTGACGATCCAGTCTTAACAAACATGCTCGATGCAGGTGGCGAATATGCTTTCCGCATTCGTGGTGAAAACCATATGTGGACGCCGGATACGATTGCCAAGTTGCAGCACTCAACGCGCATTGGTGCTGAGAAGGGTTACCAAACCTATAAAGAGTATGCCAATATCATTAATGACCAAAGCAAGCGTCAAATGACTTTGCGTGGTTTGTTTGAGTTCAAGATTGATCCAGCAAAAGCAATTCCTTTGGACGAGGTAGAGTCTGCAAAAGAGATCGTAAAACGTTTTGCAACGGGCGCGATGTCTTTAGGTTCCATTTCTACTGAAGCGCACGCTACTCTAGCGATTGCGATGAATCGTATTGGTGGTAAGTCCAATACCGGCGAAGGTGGTGAGGATCCGAACCGCTACGTCAACGAATTAAAAGGTATTCCAATCAAGCAAGGTGAAACCTTAGCCAGCATTTTGGGTAATGATGTCGTGGAAGCCAATATTCCTTTGTTAGATGGGGACTCATTGCGCTCGAAGATTAAGCAAATTGCCTCCGGTCGTTTTGGTGTGACCACAGAATATTTGCGTTCTGCTGATCAGTTGCAGATCAAGATGGCGCAAGGGGCTAAACCAGGTGAGGGTGGTCAATTGCCGGGTGGCAAGGTTTCTGATTACATTGGTAAGTTGCGTTTCTCAGTGCCAGGGGTTGGTTTGATTTCTCCCCCTCCGCACCACGACATTTATTCAATTGAAGATATTGCACAATTGATTCATGACTTGAAGAACGTGAATCCCAAAGCGGATGTATCTGTGAAGCTCGTTTCTGAAGTGGGCGTGGGTACGATTGCCGCTGGTGTTGCTAAAGCAAAGGCCGATCATGTGGTGATTGCTGGACATGATGGTGGTACCGGTGCATCGCCGCTGTCTTCGATTAAGCATGCTGGTTCCCCATGGGAATTAGGTCTGGCAGAGACACAACAAACTTTAGTCCTCAACCGTTTGCGTAGCCGTATTCGTGTACAGGCTGATGGCCAAATGAAAACCGGCCGTGACGTTGTGATTGGTGCCTTGTTGGGAGCGGATGAATTTGGTTTCGCAACAGCACCTTTGGTTGTAGAAGGTTGCATCATGATGCGTAAGTGTCATTTAAATACCTGCCCAGTGGGCGTCGCTACGCAAGATCCAGAATTGCGTAAAAAGTTTGCTGGTAAGCCTGAGCATGTCGTGAACTTCTTCTTCTTTATTGCTGAAGAGGCTCGAGAAATCATGGCGCAGCTAGGTATTCGTAAATTTGATGATTTGATTGGTCGCGTGGACCTCTTAGATACCCGTAAAGGTATTGAGAACTGGAAAGTGCATGGCTTGGATTTCAGTAAGATTTTTGCTGCTCCTCAAGTGCCAGCGGATGTACCGCGCTATCAAGTGTTAACTCAAGATCACGGTTTGGCAAGCGCGCTTGACAATATCTTGATTGAGAAGAGTGAACCTGCATTAGAGCGTGGCGAAAAAGTCTCTTTCATTGTTCCGGTTAAGAACGTGAATCGTACTGTCGGCGCCATGTTGTCAGGCGAGATTGCGCAGCGATATGGTCATGCAGGTTTGCCAGATGACACGATTCATATTCAGCTCAATGGCACAGCTGGCCAAAGCTTCGCAGCTTTCTTGGCACGCGGCGTTACCTTGGATTTGGTTGGTGATGGCAATGACTATGTTGGCAAGGGTCTGTCCGGTGGACGAGTGATTGTTCGTGCCCCTCATGAGTTCCGTGGTGATACTGCGAAGAACATTATTGTGGGCAATACTGTTCTCTACGGTGCAATTGCCGGTGAAGCATTCTTCAACGGCGTTGCTGGTGAGCGTTTTGCGGTGCGTAATTCTGGAGCTACGACTGTTGTTGAAGGTACTGGCGACCATGGTTGCGAATACATGACTGGTGGAACAGTTGTTGTGCTCGGCACCACCGGGCGTAACTTTGCGGCAGGCATGAGTGGCGGTATTGCGTATGTGTATGACGAAGATGGTTTGTTTGATAAGCGTTGCAATACCAGCATGGCCACTTTAGAAAAGGTTCTGCCTTCTGCTGAGCAAATTGCCAAGATGCCTCAAGCGCAGTGGCATGCTCCGGTAGATGTAAAAGATGGCGGTGAACGCTTAACCGATGAGCAAATTTTGAAGGGCTTGATTGAGCGGCATTTCCGTCACACTGGCTCAGAGCGTGCTAAGGCACTCTTAGCTGATTGGGAAAATGCCCGCGGTCGTTTTGTCAAAGTTCTCCCAACTGAGTACAAACGTGCTTTGAGTGAGCTTTGGGAAAAGGCTCAAAACAATACCGTTGCTGCTTAAGTTACTTAATCAATACAGATAGATATTAAGAAAAGATACTAAGGATTCAATATGGGTAAGGTCACTGGATTTATGGAGTTTGAGCGCGTCGATGAAAGCTACGAAGCGCCCGTTAAACGTCTCCATCACTACAAAGAATTTGTCGCTGCATTAACAGATGAAGAGGCGAAGATTCAGGGTGCACGTTGCATGGATTGCGGCATTCCATTTTGCAACAACGGTTGCCCTGTGAATAACATCATCCCGGATTTCAATGACTTGGTATTTCACAGTGATTGGAAGAATGCCTTAGATGTATTGCAGTCGACCAATAACTTCCCCGAGTTCACCGGTCGTATTTGTCCTGCGCCTTGCGAGGCTGCTTGTACTTTAGGAATCAATCGTGCACCGGTTGGTATCAAGTCTATTGAGCATGCCATTATTGATAAGGGTTGGGAGAGTGGTTGGGTTAAGCCACAACCGCCTAAGACCAAGACCGGTAAAAAAGTCGCTATTGTTGGTGGTGGCCCAGCAGGGATGGCAGCGGCTCAGCAATTGGCACGCGTGGGCCATGATGTGACAGTGTTTGAGAAGAACGATCGCATTGGTGGTTTACTGCGTTACGGCATTCCTGACTTCAAGATGGAAAAGTGGCTGATTGATCGCCGTGTTGAGCAAATGCAGGCTGAGGGTGTGAAATTTGAAACCGGTGTCTTTGTTGGTAAAGAGGTGCTGGGTTCCGAGGTAAAGAATTACTCAAGCAAAACGGTTTCTCCCGAGCAGCTCATGAAAGATTTTGATGCGGTTGTGATTTCAGGGGGCGCGGAGCAGCCTCGTGATCTCCCCGTGCCCGGTCGTGAGTTGGAGGGTGTTCACTATGCCTTGGAATTTTTGATCCCACAAAATAAAGAGAATGCCGGAGACTTTAAAAATGAAATCCGCGCTACCGGCAAGCATGTTGTTGTGATTGGTGGCGGTGATACCGGTTCTGACTGTGTTGGCACCTCTAATCGTCATGGCGCCACTAAGATTACTCAGTTTGAATTGCTTCCCCAGCCTCCTGAAGTTGAGAATAAGCCTTTGGTATGGCCTTATTGGCCAACCAAGTTGCGTACCTCTTCTTCTCATGAAGAAGGTTGTGATCGTGACTGGTCGGTGGGGACTAAGCGTTTTGAGGGTAAAAACGGCAAGGTTGAGAAATTGATCGGCGTGCGTTTGGAATGGAAAGACGGCAAGATGTCAGAAGTACCAAACTCTGAATTTGAGATTAAGGCCGATTTAGTCCTTCTGGCGATGGGTTTTGTCTCCCCTGCACAACAAGTGCTCAATGCCTTTGGTGTTGAAAAAGATGCTCGTGGCAATGCTAAAGCGACAGTAGATGGTCAAAAAGCCTATCAAACCAATGTGGCGAAGGTCTTTGCTGCTGGCGATATGCGTCGCGGCCAGTCCTTAGTAGTTTGGGCGATTCGTGAAGGACGTCAATGCGCTCAGGCGGTAGACGAGTATTTAATGGGGTCTTCTGTTCTGCCGCGATAATATGGGGATATGAACAGTAGCCAGCCCCATTCTTTGGATGCCCAGCAAAAGGTAGGGGAACGCGCTCACGGAGAAGTTGTTGTTGCAATTGAAAACGTCAACTTTTCTTATGCGCCTGGTGAGCGACAAATTTTGTCAGGACTCAATATGGAGTTCCGGCGCGGCCAGGTGGTTGCCGTCATGGGTGGATCTGGTTGTGGCAAGACGACGATTTTGCGTTTGATTGGCGGTCAATTTACCGCTCAGTCCGGACAGGTTCTATTCGAAGGTCGTGATGTTGGCAAGATGAGTTCTAGCGAGCTCATGACGGCGCGTCGACGGATGGGGATGCTATTTCAATTTGGCGCC
Organism: Burkholderiaceae bacterium; assembly: GCA_947452625.1. Taxonomy (GTDB): domain Bacteria; phylum Pseudomonadota; class Gammaproteobacteria; order Burkholderiales; family Burkholderiaceae; genus Polynucleobacter. The sequence continues at coordinate 17,554 of CANGEC010000003.1, read as the reverse complement.
TTATTTACCGACCTGAGTGTTTTTGAAAACGTGGCCTTTCCATTGCGCGAACATACTGATTTGAGTGAAGAGCTATTACGTTCTTTGGTCTTGATGAAATTAAATGCAGTGGGCTTACGGAGTGCGCGGGATCTCATGCCCTCGCAAATCTCTGGCGGTATGGCAAGGCGAGTTGCCTTGGCGCGGGCGATTGCGCTTGATCCCCCCTTGATTATGTATGACGAGCCATTTGCTGGTCTAGATCCGATTTCATTGGGTATCACGGCTAGATTGATACGGGATTTGAACAATGCACTTGGTGCGACAAGTTTATTGGTAACGCACGATGTTGAAGAGACCTTTGAGATAGCGGACTACGTTTACTTTATCGCTAATGGCCGCATTGGAGCGCAAGGTACGCCCGCAGAGTTAAGCCGCTCTACCGATCCTTTTGTGCGTCAATTTTTGGATGCTGCACCCGATGGTCCTGTGCCCTTCCATTATCCCGGCCAAAGCCTAGAGGAAGATTTTGGGATGCCAGCCAAATGACAATACTGCATCACGCATTAGATTTGCTTGGCGACTTGGGTTTTTTCGTGCGTCGCAATTTAACCAGCCTGGGTAATGCTGCCCGCATGTTTGTTGCTGTATTGTGGCGCTCAGCATTTTTACTGAAAAGACCGCGTTTAGTCTCTGATCAAATCTTATTTGTGGGCAATCACTCTTTTGTGATTATTGCTGTTTCAGGTTTGTTTGTCGGTTTTGTTTTGGGCTTGCAAGGTTATTACACCTTGAATCGGTATGGCTCTGAACAGGCTCTGGGATTATTGGTGGCGCTTTCCTTGACCCGTGAGTTGGGCCCAGTCATTACAGCATTGTTATTTGCAGGTCGCGCAGGAACGTCATTGACAGCTGAGATCGGCTTGATGAAGGCAGGAGAGCAGTTGAGCGCCATGGAAATGATGGCGGTTGATCCTCTGGGTCGTGTCATTGCGCCTCGTCTTTGGGCCGGCATGATCGCCATGCCTATTTTGGCAACGATTTTTACCGCAGTGGGTGTGATGGGCGGCTATTTTGTTGGGGTGCCTTTAATTGGGGTGGACTCCGGGGCATTCTGGTCGCAAATGCAGGGTGGTGTAGACCTCTTCTCAGATATTGGTAATGGCCTGATTAAAAGCATGGTATTTGGCGTGGCGGTGACGTTCATTGCGCTGTATCAAGGTTATGAAGCTCGACCAACCCCAGAAGGGGTTTCGCAGGCAACGACCCGTACCGTCGTGATTTCTTCTTTATCGGTCTTGGCATTGGATTTCTTGCTGACCGCGATGATGTTCTCAAATTAGAAAGAATAAACTGGGGCTCTTATGAGAAAAAGTGCAATTGATATTTGGGTAGGAATTTTCGTCGCCATCGGTTTACTGGCAGCGCTTTTTCTCGCGCTCAAGGTTGGCAATATGAATGCTGTTTCTTTTGCTCCAACTTACAAAATCTCTGCTCGTTTTGACAATATTGGGGGTTTAAAGCCACGCGCACCAGTCAAAAGTGCTGGGGTTGTGGTTGGCCGCATTGCCAACATTTCTTTTGACGATAAAACGTATCAAGCAACAGTGGTAATGACGATTGAGGATACTTATAAGTTTCCCAAAGATTCTTCTGCAAAAATTTTGACCTCAGGCTTGTTAGGTGAGCAATACATTGGCTTGGATGCAGGTGGCTCTGATGATATGTTGGCCGATGGCGCAAAAATTACTCAGACTCAATCGGCCATTGTTCTTGAAAGCCTCATTAGTCAATTCTTGTACAACAAGGCTGCTGATAGCGGTCAAGACAAGGGCGCAGCAAAATGACCCATTGGGTGGCAAGGTTCAAGCGGGCTTTGCTAGTAGGCTTTGCTTCTTTAATGGTCGGCTGTGCTTCTATCCCGGCTGGTGTTGAGCCTTCTCCTAATGATCCTTGGGAGTCTTTTAATCGCTCGGTGTTTGAGTTCAACGAGGGCTTAGATACTTACCTCTTAAAGCCAGTCGTGACAGGTTATCGTTTTGTTTTGCCGGAGTTTGTGCGTCAAGGAATCTACAACTTCTTTAGTAACTACAACGATATTTACACCGCTTTAAATAATTTGCTGCAGGGTAAGCCATCCTATGCATTTAATGATTTGATGCGGGTGGTAGTGAATACGACTTTTGGCTTAGGCGGATTTATCGATATGGCCACTCCAGGTGGATTGGAAAAGCATAAAGAAGATTGGGGTCAAACCTTTGGTGTTTGGGGAATTCCTGCAGGGCCTTATGTGGTTCTCCCTTTTTTCGGCCCAAGCTCAGTGCGCGATACTTTTGGTACAGCCGCAGATTTACAGACCGACTATCTATTTAAGTATGTGCCTGATGTTGGCGTGCGTAACAGTATTACTGGTTTGCGGGTGGTCAATGCGCGAAATACCTATTACGAGGCAGGGGATTTACTCGATGGTGCCGCGATTGATAAGTACAGCTTTATGAGAGATGCCTATATTCAGAGGCGTGAGTATCAAATTCATGAGGGGCGCGATGATGAAGAGCCAGCAATGCCCCCTTACGAGAATGCCTACGAGTAGATCTACTGGCCTGCCGAGCCTTCTGTCTTGTTAAGGGGCTAAAATCATTCTTTATTACATGCACCAGGTTAAGAAACCGATGAAAAGCTACCAAACCATCCAAAAGTACGTTGATTTAGTTGCTACAAGCGTGGCTTTTTGCTTATTTTTGACAAGCGGTTTGGCTTTGGCTCAAGCGCCAGATCAATCTACACCCGATGGTCTGATTAAAACAGTGGTGTCAGATGTGATGGCTTCCGTGAAGTCCGATCCTGAAATTCAGAAGGGCAATATCCCACGCATTGTGGACTTGGTTGAGAAAAAGATTGTCCCCTATACGGATATGCGTCGCACTACTGAAATGGCCATGGGTCCAAATTGGAAGAAGGCTACTCCTGAGCAGCAGGCTCAATTAATCGCTGAATTTAAGAGTTTGTTGATTCGCACTTATTCCGGCGCCTTAAGTCAGCTACGTGATCAGACGGTTCAGTTTAAGCAATTACGGGCTGCGCCAGAGGATCAAGAGGTGGTCGTAAAAACGGTTGTCTTAGGGCGAGGCGATCCTGTGCCGCTTGATTATCGTTTGGAGAAAACTGCCAATGGTTGGAAGGTATATGACATGAATATCATGGGTGTTTGGTTGGTTGAGGCTTACCGCAATCAATTCGCAAATCAAATTAGCCAAAATGGTGTCGATGGTCTTGTGAAATTTTTACAAGAGCGTAATAAGCAGCTGGCAGCTGCTAAGCCTAGTAATTAATTGAGACAGGGTGAGCATGCCATTTGTTTTACCTAGCAAGGTCACACAAGAAAATGCAGTTAAGCTTGAGCAGGAGGGCTTATCCAACGAGCCTATTTTGCAAACGATTGATTGCTCTATGCTAAAAGACTTTGATTCCACTGTGTTGACAGTGCTCTTGGCTTGGCAGAAAAAGTTACTCCTGAAGGATCAGAAAATCACCATTGTGAATGCGCCCGAAAAGTTAAAAGTTTTAGCTGGGGTATATGGCGTTTTGCCATTGCTGGGGTGGGCATAGTATGACCTCCGCAATTTCTATCAAAAATATTTCCAAGAGCTATGGCGCACTGCAGGCTCTAGACGACGTCTCTCTAGAAATTGAGCAAGGCGAGTTTTTTGGTTTATTGGGTCCAAATGGCGCTGGTAAAACTACGCTCATTTCAATCTTGGCCGGACTGGTGACTGCCAGCAAAGGTCAGGCTGCGATTATGGGCGCGAATGTGCAGAGTCATTTTCGTGATGCGCGGCGCGCCTTAGGGGTCGTGCCGCAAGAGCTGGTGTTTGATCCATTCTTCACTGTTCGAGAAACCTTGCAGTTCCAGTCAGGATATTTCGGCATTAAAAATAACGATGCCTGGATTGATGAAATCATGGCTAATTTAGATCTGACTGGTAAGGCTGATAGTAATATGCGCTCCTTATCAGGCGGCATGAAGCGCCGTGTCTTAGTGGCCCAGGCCCTGGTCCATCGACCACCTGTCATTATTTTGGATGAGCCAACCGCAGGTGTTGATGTTGAATTGCGTCAGTCTCTTTGGCAATTCGTCAGTCGTTTAAATCAAGATGGTCATACCATTGTGCTCACAACACATTACCTGGAAGAGGCTGAGGCTTTATGTCAACGTATTGCCATGCTCAAACAAGGAAAAATTGTTGCGCTAGATACCACTGCGAATTTATTGAGCCGTTATGGTTCAGTTAAAAAGGATGGTGAAGGCAAAACGGATCTCGAGGATGTCTTCGTGAATATCATGTCTGGAAATGCGCTATGAAGAAGATGCCATTGCAGTACGGTAGCGGCTTTCCAACTTTATTGCGTAAGGAAGTCAAACGTTTTTATAAGGTTGCCTTTCAGACGGTAGCGGCGCCAGTGCTTACCGCGATTTTGTACATGATGATTTTTGGTCAAGTGCTCGATGGTAAGGAAATGTATGGGCGTTTGAGTTACACAGCATTTTTAATCCCAGGCTTGGTGATGATGAGCTTATTGCAAAATGCTTTTGCCAATACTTCCTCTTCCATCATTCAATCCAAAATCACTGGTAACTTAGTCTTTGTATTGCTGGCACCATTAAGTCACTTAGAGTTCTATGCGGCATATGTATTGGCGGCGGTTTTTCGTGGTGTGGTCGTTGGCCTGGGTGTATTTTTAATTACTGCCTGGTATGCGCCGCCGGCGCTCGAGTATCCCTTGTGGATTCTGGTGTTTGCATTTTTGGGTGCGGCAATTTTGGGCAGTCTCGGTTTGATTGCTGGAATTTGGGCGGATAAGTACGACCAGTTGGCTGCGTTTCAAAATTTTCTTATCATGCCAGCGACGATGTTATCCGGGGTGTTTTATTCCATTCATTCCCTGCCTGCGGCATGGCAGGTGGTATCCCATTTCAATCCATTTTTTTACATGATTGATGGATTTCGTTACGGCTTTTTTGGGGTATCAGATATTTCCCCTTGGACTAGCTTAGCCATTATTTTGTGTTTCTTTGTCACTGTTTCAGCTATTGCACTGCGCATGCTGCAAACGGGCTATAAGCTGAGAAGCTAAGCACCTTTATTCATCGCTTCACTAGGAGATTGAGATGTTGCCAACCCCCGAGCAGATTGAGGGCTATATCAAACAGGGTATTGAGTGCACCCATATTCAGGTTGAGGGTGATGGCCAACATTTTTTTGCCACAATTGTGAGTCCTGAATTCGAAGGTAAGCGCTTGATACAGCGACACCAGTTGGTCTATGGCGCTATGGGTGAGCGCATGAAGGCTGAAGTGCACGCACTTTCAATCAAAGCATTCACACCGGATGAATTTGCGCAAAATTCGGCATCATAAATATTGGAATTGATTCATGGATAAATTACGAATGGTAGGTGGCACCCCGTTGAAGGGTGAAGTTCTGATTGCGGGAGCCAAGAATGCCGCCTTACCTATTTTGTGTGCTTGCTTGCTGACGGACCAACCAGTTGTTCTGCGTAATGTGCCTGATTTGCAAGATGTACGCACCATGCTTAAGCTCTTGCAAGAAATTGGTGTCACGGTGAGCTTCCCAAATGCTGCTGATCGTAATCATATGGTTTTAAATGCAGCGCAAATCAAAAGCTCAGAAGCAACTTACGAGATGGTGAAAACCATGCGTGCTTCTATATTGGTGTTGGGACCTTTGCTTGCCAGAATGCATAGCGCCAAGGTTTCTCTACCAGGCGGTTGCGCGATTGGTGCTCGCCCGGTAGATCAGCACATCAAAGGCTTAAAGGCCATGGGTGCAACGATCAAAATTAAGAGTGGCTACATTCAGGCTGAGACAAAATCTCCCGAAGAGCGTCTATCAGGCGCCTCAATTTTGACTGACATGATTACGGTTACCGGGACTGAAAATTTATTGATGGCCGCTACTCTGGCATCTGGCACTACCATTTTGGAAAATGCAGCACGTGAGCCTGAGGTAGGTGATTTGGCTGAGCTCCTGGTCAAAATGGGCGCCAAAATCTCTGGGATTGGTAGTGATCGCCTAGTGATTGAGGGTGTAGAAAAATTGCACGGTGCTGAACATTCGGTCATTCCTGATCGTATTGAAGCCGGGACCTTTTTATGTGCTGTGGCAGCTGCTGGTGGCGAGGTAGTGGTGAAACACTGCCGACCAGACACTTTAGACGCGGTCATTGTGAAGTTAAAAGAAGCTGGACTCAATATGGAAGTGGGCCCCGATTGGATTAAGGCCACCATGAGCGCTCGTCCCAAGGCGGTCAACTTTAGAACCTCAGAATATCCAGCGTTTCCGACCGATATGCAGGCCCAGTTGATGGCCGTGAATGCGGTTGCTAGTGGTAGCTCGATGATTACCGAGACCATTTTTGAGAATCGCTTTATGCATGTCCAAGAACTCAATCGTTTGGGTGCTGATATCGCTATTGAGGGAAATACGGCGATTGCTCAGGGGGTTGAAAAGCTTTCTGGGGCAGTTGTGATGGCAACTGATCTACGGGCGTCAGCCAGCCTAGTGATTGCTGGCTTGGCAGCACAGGGCGAAACGCAGGTTGACCGAATCTATCACTTAGATCGCGGATATGACCGTATGGAGCAAAAGTTGACCTTGCTTGGGGCCAACATTGAGCGGGTAAAGTAAGCCTAGTGGATAATTAGTCCATGAAATTGACTCTAGCCCTCTCCAAAGGGCGTATTTTCGAAGAAACTGCGGAGATCTTGTCTAAGGTTGGTATTAGGCCGCTGGAAGATCCCGAGAAATCCCGCAAACTCATTATTGAGACATCCAACCCGGATGTGCGGTTGATTATTGTGCGCGCTTCTGATGTGCCTACTTACGTTCAATTTGGTGGTGCCGATTTTGGTGTGGCAGGCTTGGATGTCTTGATGGAAAAAGGCACTGATGGTCTTTATGTGCCATTTGACTTAGATATTGCTAAATGCAGAATGTCAGTAGCGGTGCGCGAAGGGTTTGATTACGCGGCTGCTGTAAAACAAGGTTCGCGTTTAAAAGTGGCCACCAAGTATGTAAATTGTGCACGTGAACACTTTGCCAATAAGGGTGTTCACATCGATACGATTCAGTTGTATGGCTCGATGGAGTTAGCACCATTGGTCGGTTTGGCAGATGCTATTGTTGATTTGGTTTCAACCGGTAATACCTTGCGCGCGAATGGCTTGGTAGAGGTGGAACCGATTGCCGATATTAGCGCTCGTTTGGTTGTGAATCAGGCTTCGTATAAGCGTAAGCGTGCTCAACTACAGCCCTTCTTTGAACAGTTGAAATAAGCTGAAGATCGCTGACAACATGTCCTCAGTAGAAATCAAGGTCAAGCGTCTTAATAGTCAAGACGCACAATTTACTGAAACACTGTTATCTAGTCTTTCTTTGCCGCTGGCCGATGATGCGGCGATTGATGCAGCAGTGGTGAAGATTTTGGCTGAAGTAAAAGCTAAAGGTGATGAAGCAGTGCTCGCTTTTACAAAACAATTTGATCGTTTAAATGTTGCGAGTGTTGCTCAATTAGAAATTTCGCAGCAAGAACTCGAGCACGCTTATCGTGGTTTGTCTGATGAGCAAAGAAGCGCTCTGGATATCGCCGCGCAGAGAGTGCGTGCTTACCATGAGAAGCAGAAGTTAGAGGCGGGTTGTCATTCTTGGGAGTACGAAGAGGCAGATGGCACCCGTTTGGGTCAAAAGGTAACGGCCCTCGATCGCGTCGGTATTTACGTGCCTGGCGGTAAAGCCGCATACCCCTCTTCTGTTTTGATGAATGCAATTCCTGCAAAAGTTGCTGGTGTTGGTGAGGTGGTGATGGTCGTGCCTACTCCGGATGGTGCACGCAATCCCCTGGTCTTGGCAGCAGCCTATTTATCAGGAGTGGATCGTGTGTTTACTATTGGTGGCGCCCAAGCTGTCGGCGCCTTAGCTTATGGCACAAAGACGGTTCCCGCTGTCGACAAGATTGTTGGTCCTGGCAATGCTTATGTTGCTGCCGCGAAGAGAAGGGTTTTCGGTATTGTTGGTATCGACATGATTGCAGGCCCATCTGAAATTTTGGTCTTGTGTGATGGCTCTACTCACCCTGATTGGGTTGCCATGGATCTGTTCTCACAGGCCGAGCATGATGAGTTGGCACAATCGATTTTGCTGTGTCCTGATGCGAACTTTATTGAGCAAGTGCAAGCGAGTATCAATAAACTCTTGCCAGAAATGCCACGTAAGAAAGTGATTGAAACTTCTTTAACGCAACGGGCATTATTGATTCAGGTAAAAGATATGACGCAGGCATGCGAGATTGCCAATGCGATCGCTGCTGAGCATTTAGAGATTTGCGCTGCCAATCCTCGTCAGTGGGCTGAGAAAATTCGTCATGCAGGTGCAATTTTTATGGGGAACTATACCAGCGAGGCCTTGGGCGATTACTGTGCTGGCCCTAACCATGTTTTACCGACTGCACGTACTGCACGCTTCTCATCACCACTGGGTGTCTATGATTTTATTAAGCGCTCTAGCATGATTGAGGTGAGTGAGGCTGGTGCTCAAACACTTGGTGCTGTAGCGAGCACCTTAGCCCATGGTGAAGGCTTGCAAGCGCATGCGCGCGCAGCTGAGATGCGACTCAAAAATCATTAAGCCTTAGAGACGATTTCTGTTAGGGCAGCAAGCAGCTCATGGCCTTGCTCGTTCGTACCAATAGTGATGCGTAAAAACTCTTCAATCCGCGGTGATTTGAAATGGCGCACGATAATGCCCCGCTCACGCAATGCTTGGTAAAGGCTGGTGCCGGAATGTGTTGGGTGCCGCGTGAAAATAAAGTTGGCACTTGAGGGCAGGGTGTTAAAGCCGAGGTTCTTGAGTTCATCAACTAGATGCTGGCGTGTGTTGATCACTTTTGCACAAGTTTCCTCAAGATAGGCTTGATCCTCGATCGCAGCAATTGCGCCGGCTTGTGCAAGACGCCCTAATGGATAAGAGTTAAAACTGTTTTTGACACGCTCTAAACCTGCAATGAGATCTGGGTGACCGACAGCGAAACCAACTCGTAAGCCAGCGAGCGCGCGCGACTTGGAGAGTGTGTGCACTACTAGGAGATTTTTTGGGCAGCCATCACCTCGTAGTAGCGGAATGCAAGATTCAGTGCCGTAATCGACATAAGCTTCATCGATCACTACAACGGAATCTTGGTTTTTAGCTATGAGCGCTTCAATCTGGGTGCGGGGTATTGCTCTACCGGTGGGCGCGTTGGGATTAGGAAAGATAATGCCGCCATTCGGTGATTGGTAGTCGTTGGGTTCAATCTCAAATTCTGATCCAAGTGGAATAGACTTAAATTCAATGCCGAAGAGTTTGCAGTAGACCGGATAAAAGCTATAGGTAATGTCCGGAAAGAGCACTGGCTCTTGGTGTTTAAGCAGCCCCAGAAAGACGTGGGCTAGGACTTCATCCGAGCCATTTCCTAAAAAAACCTGATTGGTATTCAGGCCGTGCAACTTCGCAATTGCTTTTTTTAAAGCAGAACCCTCTGGGTCGGGATAAAGACGCAAATCTGCATTGGTTTGCTCGGCAATCGCTATGAGTGCTTTCGGGGAGGGACCGTAGGGGCTCTCATTGGTGTTGAGCTTTACTAGTCGCTGCATTTGCGGTTGTTCCCCGGGAACATAGGGGGTTAGGGTCTGTACAACAGGGCTCCAAAAACGGCTCATGGGGTGCTCGGCTCAAAAAATGACAGGAAAATGAATTAAATCCAGTACTTACATTTGTACCGGCAATGATATTATGGGGCTTCAATCAACACTTCGCCTCGCGGCGCAACGAAGCATGCGGCAAGCCGACGTTATCCGAAACACTTCGGAAACCAAAATTCAAATTGCGATCAATTTAGATGGCACTGGTAAGGCTGAATTAGCCTCCGGAGTGCCTTTTCTGGATCATATGCTCGACCAGATCGCGCGTCACGGCATGATTGACCTTAAGGTCAGTGCGCAAGGGGATACCCATATTGACGATCACCACACTGTGGAAGATGTTGGCATTACGCTAGGTCAAGCATTCGCCAAGGCCGTGGGTGATAAAGCGGGCATCACCCGTTATGGTCACTCTTATGTTCCTTTGGATGAAACCTTGTCCCGGGTAGTGATCGACTTTTCTGGGCGCCCTGGTTTGGAATTTAATGTGCCTTTTACACGGGCGCGGGTGGGCGATTTTGACGTTGATCTAAGTATTGAGTTCTTCCGTGGTTTCGTGAATCACGCCGGAGTGACTTTGCATATCGATAATTTACGGGGAATTAATGCCCACCATCAGATTGAGACGGTATTTAAGGCTTTTGGCCGCGCGCTGCGTATGGCCTTGACCTTGGATCCTCGTGCCTCTGGAGTTGTACCTTCAACTAAAGGCAGCCTGTAATACGCAGACTTTGCTTGCTTGGTAAAAAATAAAGACAGGTTAAAAGTTGGCGCAAACTATCGCTATCGTTGATTACGGAATGGGAAATCTCCGTTCCGTATTTCAGGCGTTTCATCATGTGGCGCCATTGGACAATGTGCTGATTGCCCGTCAGCCTGAAGAAATTGCTAAAGCGGATCGAGTGGTTTTGCCTGGCCAAGGGGCTATGCCGGACTGCATGAAGCATTTAGAAGAGTCGGGTTTGTTAGAGGCTCTTTTGACTGCTGCAAAAAATAAACCCCTATTAGGGGTGTGTGTTGGTGAACAGATGCTTTTTGATCGTAGTGCCGAGGTTAGGGCAAGTGACAGTGGGCAATGGACTCCCTGCTTGGGATTGATTCCAGGAGAAGTGCGGCATTTTGAGCTCGCTGGAAAAAAACAGCCCGATGGCTCTGCTTATAAAGTGCCCCACATGGGCTGGAATCAAGTGCGACAGGATGTAGAGCATCCAATTTGGGTCGGAATTCCCGATTTGACGAGTTTCTACTTTGTGCATAGTTATTATGTGGCAGCACAGCGCGCTGAAGATATTGCCGGCTCAACTGAATATGGTGATTGGTTTACTTCTGCCGTGGCGCGAGATAATATTTTTGCAACCCAATTTCATCCAGAAAAAAGTGCAGAATACGGATTAAAGCTTTATCAAAATTTTGTTTCTTGGAAACCTTAATACTTTTTCGACATGCTGCTGATTCCCGCAATAGATCTTAAAGATGGCCACTGTGTTCGACTCGAACAGGGTGATATGGACAAGGCTACGGTATTTTCCGATGACCCTGGCGCGATGGCCGGTCATTGGATTAGTAAAGGGGCGCGTCGCTTACATCTGGTCGATCTAAATGGCGCGTTCGCAGGAAAGTTAAAAAACGAATCTGCGATTAAATCAATTCTCAAAGCAGTCGGTGATGACATTCCGGTGCAGTTGGGTGGCGGCATTCGTGATCTGGAAACCATTGAACGACTGCTTGATGACGGCATTAGTACCGTGATCATTGGCACCGCAGCTGTTAAAAGCCCTGGTTTTGTGCAGGATGCTTGCGTCGCTTTTCCGGGTCACATCATGGTAGGTTTAGATGCGCGCGATGGTAAGGTTGCAACCGATGGTTGGAGCAAGATTACTGGTCATGAAGTGATCGACCTTGCCAAGAAATTTGAAGACTATGGTGTTGAGGCCATCATCTATACCGATATTGGGCGCGATGGCATGCTCAAAGGTGTCAATGTCGATGCTACTGTGAAATTGGCTCAGGCAGTGCGCATTCCGATCATTGCTAGCGGCGGCTTATCCAATAATCAAGATATTGAATCTTTGTGTGCGGTGGAGGAAGAGGGCATTATGGGTGTTATTGCTGGCCGCTCCATTTACTCTGGTGATCTTGATCTTGCTAAAGCTCAAAAATATGCTGATGAGTTAACGCTGAAGTTTTCTAAAAAAATTATCTAGCGTGCTCATTAGTGCTGACTAAACGAATCATTCCCTGTCTTGACGTCACAGCAGGTCGAGTTGTCAAAGGCGTAAATTTTGTGGGTTTGCGTGATGCCGGCGATCCAGTAGAGATTGCGCGTCGCTATGACACTCAAGGTGCTGATGAGCTCACTTTCTTAGATATCACCGCAACCTCCGATGGACGCGATTTGATTTTGCACATCATTGAAGATGTTGCGGCTCAAGTATTCATTCCATTGACTGTCGGTGGCGGAGTGCGTGCCGTGGCAGATGTGCGGCGCTTACTTAATGCCGGCGCTGACAAAGTCAGCATGAACTCTTCCGCAGTAGCCAATCCAGATTTAGTGTCAGATGCGGCGGCGTACTATGGTTCGCAATGCATTGTGGTGGCAATTGACGCTAAACAAACTGCTCCAGGCAAGTGGGAGGTATTTACCCATGGCGGTAGAACTGCGACAGGTATGGATGTAGTGGCGTGGGCAGGTGAAGTGGCTAAAAGAGGTGCTGGCGAGATTTTGCTCACCAGCATGAATCGCGATGGCAGTAAAGATGGTTTCGATTTGGCCTTGACCGCTGCCGTGAGCGATGCCGTGAGCATTCCGGTGATTGCCTCTGGGGGCGTGGGTAATCTGCAGCATTTGGTCGATGGCATTACCAAAGGGCATGCCGATGCTGTTTTGGCGGCTAGTATTTTTCACTATGGTGAATTTACAGTTGGCCAGGCAAAAGAATATATGGCCGCCCAAGGCATCCCGGTGCGGATTTAATTACAGACAAAGAGTAATCGCTGTAAAGTTTATCTATGAGTTCATCTAAAAGTACCTTCACCCCGATGAGTGATTTGCAGGCAGGCGCTTGGCTTGATGCAGTCACTTGGAACGAGCAGGGCCTAGTTCCAGTAATTGCTCAAGAGGTCGGTAGTGGCGACGTTTTAATGATGGCTTGGATGAACCGTGATGCCCTGCTGGCAACATTGCGCTTGGGGGAGGCGATTTACTGGACGCGTTCTCGCCAAAAGCTTTGGCATAAGGGTGAAGAATCTGGCCATACGCAAAAAGTACGGGAAGTACGTTTGGATTGCGATGGCGATACGATTTTGTTACTGGTTGAGCAAAAAGATAGCATTGCCTGCCATACGGGTGAACACAGCTGCTTTTTCCAGCAATGGGATGCCAAGAACGCGACTTGGGTAGATGAATCCAGCGCTAAAAAACAGTAATTTCTGACGCGTTATCCCTCTTTTAGCTCTTGAAATAAGAAGCAGGACTATCTATGATGGTATATACTTTGATATATACCAAGGAGTTCGTATAATGAGTCAGACCGCAAAAATCTTCATGAATGGACGGAGTCAGGCAATTCGTTTGCCGGCAGCATTTCGTTTTCAAGAAAAAGAGGTCTTTATTCGGCAAGATCCCGCTACTGGCGACCTAATCTTGTCCCGTAAACCTGAAAGTTGGGACGGCTTCTTCTCGGCCCTAAAGAATGCAGAAGTTCCGGCACACTTTTTAACGCCACAAGATCGCAATCAAGGCTCTCAAGAGCGCGACCCCTTAGAAGGCATTGCCGATTTATGAAGTACATGTTGGATACCAATACGGTGAGTTTCTTGCTGAGGCAAAATCCCACGGTGTGTAGAAAAATTGCCAGTCTGCCAATGGATCAACTTTGCTTGTCGGTGATTTCAGAGGGAGAATTACGTTATGGCTTGGCAAAAAAGCCTCAGGCCAAGAATCTTCATAAAGTGGTGCAGGAGTTATTGAAAAGAATTGATGTATTGGCTTGGAATAGTGATGTGGCTGAGCGCTATGGGGATTTGCGAGCTCAATTAGAAACTCGGGGTGAGGTTCTTGGGCTGCTGGATATGCAAATTGCAGCCCATGCTTCCCAAGTGGGTGCAATTCTCGTGAGTAATGACCAGGCCTTTAAAAGAGTAAAAGCCTTAAAGGTCGAAGATTGGACGCAGTAGTATTGTCAAAAGAAGATAAATGGAAAATAACACTCAATCCCCTAGTAATGTCGACTCCGCATTAGCCCATTTGGCTGATGTGGTTGATCAGCGTCGTGATGCTTTCAAGGCTGGGCAGGCTGACCCGAAGACGTCCTATACCGCTTTGCTGTTTTCCAAAGGGGATGATGGCATTCTCAAGAAAATTGGCGAAGAGGCTACAGAAACCGTGATGGCAGCAAAAGATGCTCGCCAGGCGAACTTAGCCCCTGAGCAACAAAAACTCTTGGTTGGAGAGGTGGCAGACCTATGGTTTCATTGCTTGATTGCCTTGTCTCAGTTTAATTTACGTCCAGAAGATGTGATTGCCGAGCTTGAGAGGCGCTTGGGTACCTCGGGCATCGAAGAAAAGGCCGCCAGAAAAGCTGCCGGTCAAGCGTAAGCCAGGATAAGCGCATGATTCACGATCCCAATTGCCTGTTTTGCAAGATTTCTCAAGGTTTAATTCCTTCGCATAAGGTCTATGAAGACGAAGAGATCTATGCATTTAAAGATATCAACCCAGCGGCGCCGGTCCATTTTTTAATGATTCCTAAAAGGCATATCCCCATGTTGGAATCAGCTGACATAACGGATGTGTCATTGCTAGGTAGAATGATGGAATTAGCACCGCGTCTTGCCAAAGAGCAGGGTTGCCGTCCCGGAAAAGATGGCGGCTTTCGTTTAATGGTGAACAATGGTGCAGATGGAGGGCAGGAGGTTTATCACTTGCATTTGCATGTGATGGGCGGTCCGCGGCCCTGGAAAAAATAATCCAAGGAGAAGAAGCATGGGTTCATTCAGTATTTGGCATTGGTTAATTGTCTTGGTGATCGTGATGTTGGTATTTGGTACCAAGAAATTGCGCAACATTGGCCAAGACTTAGGTGGAGCTGTAAAAGGTTTTAAAGATGGCATGAAAACTTCTGAAGAGCCAAAAGAGCAAATTCAGCAAAGTGCCACGACCACTACTGAAAAAACAGTAGATGTTCAAGCTAAAGACGTGAAGTAAGAAGTCAATGCGATTGAGTGCATTGATGCTTAAGTCCCTATGATTGATCTTGGAGTTTCAAAGCTTGCACTGATCGCAGTCGTCGCTCTCGTAGTAGTTGGGCCGGAGCGTTTGCCAAAAGTGGCTCGCATGGCGGGCAATTTATTTGGGCGTGCACAGCGTTATATGGCTGAGGTTAAATCCGAAGTCAATCGCCAAATGGAGATTGATGAGTTCAAAAAATTTCGTGAGGAAAGTAGTGCTGCCTTAAAAGAAGTTGAGAACAGTATCAACGCTACTGTGCAAGAGGCTAGTAGCAATCTGAGTGATCAGGCTGATGTGTATGCCAGTAATTTCACAAAGCCGGTGCTTGATGAGACTGATGTGTTGCGTAAGACAAAAAGGCAGGGGCGTAATAGTTGGGGTGTGAGGCGCGCCGCTCGTCCGGTGTGGTTTAAGCGTTCAGCTGGCATACGAACTCGCGTGCAATCAGGCGCGGCCAGAATGAAGCGCTTTCATCATACGAGTGGCGCTAAGTAAGATGGCAATCTAAGCGGCATCTTGAGTAAAGCCAACGTTTCAATATCAAAGCACGAATACCAGAAAATTTTTTCATGACTCAACATACTTCAGATCCAAGTTCAGGCGATTCCTCAGAGGGTCTTCAAGAGTCTTTTCTCTCACATCTCTTTGAGTTGCGAGATCGTGTGATTAAGGCCAGTTTAGCCATCATTGTGGTGTTTGTGGGGCTAGTGTATTGGGCGCCAGATATTTTTCATTTGTTTGCGCAGCCACTCTTAAGTGCCTTGCCGGCTGGCGGAAAAATGATTGTTACTGATGTGACTGGTTCTTTCTTTGTGCCCATGAAGGTCACGATGCTGGTTGCCTTTGTGATTGCTCTGCCAGTCGTGATGTATCAGTTATGGGCTTTTATTGCGCCGGGCTTGTACTTGCACGAAAGAAAATTAATTCTGCCACTGGTGGTGAGTAGCTATTCCCTTTTTATCATTGGCATGGCTTTTGCTTACTTCTTAGTGTTTCCAACAGTTTTCAAATTTATGGCCAGTTACAACGCTCCCTTGGGCGCGGAGATGTCGACCGACATTGATAACTATTTGAGTTTTGCCATGACCACCTTTTTAGCATTTGGTATTACTTTTGAGGTGCCGGTAGTTGTGGTTGTTCTGGTGCGCATGGGTTTGGTGCCTTTGGCTAAGCTCAAAGAGATCCGTCCCTATGTGATTGTGGGCGCCTTTGTGATTTCAGCGATTGTGACCCCGCCAGATGTTTTGTCTCAGTTGCTATTAGCGGTACCGATGACACTACTCTATGAGTTGGGTTTAATCGTGGCACGTTTCTATGTACCCAAACCAGCTCAAGAGGATGGCGAGACAGCCACTAGCACTTAAGTTGTCTCAGCATCCATTTGGGGTGCAAAGGTTTCGGTAAGCCAGTTTGTTACCCTGTCAAAGCGATAGCGTCTTTGACGTAAATTACCTTCTGTGTCTGATTCAACTCCTGCGAAGGCTTTGCCTGCTGCTAGCAAAGAGCGTCGCTGGCTAATGCTTTCAATCTGAATCAACCTCGGTAGGATTTTGGGTAGCTCCCAGCGAATATCTACCGCCACACAATGTTCGCGTTGCAGTTGGCCAATCTCACTCAATAGAAGTTCGGCTTTACTCAGATGAAACTGATTGGCAACGATGATGCGATGACACATCAACATCCACTCAAGGTCTAATTTGTATTCAGCATGGTGACTGAGTGCTTTATCCGCAAGCGTGGCTAAGTCATGCCAATCATTTTCTTTTGAGTTGGGGCGACTTTCTAAAATCTTGCTGATTAACTCTTTGGCTTCGGGTACGCCTTGTTGATGCGCTTGCCAAACCCAGTAAGAAGCTTGTAGGCCACGCACACTCTCTTCAATCTTCTCGCGCTTACGCCACAGATTGGCGCCTTTTCTAAATTGCGCTTGTGGATGGCCTAAGTCAGCAGCCCGATCAAAGCAGCGATCACTTTCAACTGCACTGTACCCAGAAAATTGTGGGCGACGATAAATTTCTCCAAGAGCATACCAAGCATCTCGATCACCATCTTTTGCTGCGAGCTCTAACCAATGAGCTGCTTTTTTTAGAGAGGCATTCGATTTAGTCGAGGTCGAGTTGCCATCAGCCAGTTGCAATCCAAGCGTTAGCTTGGCGACAGTCAGGCCTAGTTCAGCTGCTTGAGTAAGGGTATCAAGATTTTTTTCTTCAAGCCAAGTGTTCCAAAGTAAAGACAGTGTTTCATCTTTAGGCTGCAGGCGAATCAGTAATTCTTTTGCGGCATTGCTGTATTGCGTATCGCTAGCTGCAACTTCTTTTAGGCATTGCGTTGCGAATTTTTGGAGTGAATGAAAATCCGCGCTAACAAGACCCTCAATTGGAATTGAGAGTGCACGCTGTAATAACCAATCAGAAATTTGCGTCTGCATTTCTGCGTAGATCGGATTGAGGAGCAAATTACTCAACTGCCACTTAGCTGCGATTTGCGCATCTACATCACGAGATTGGGAGAGCTTCCAAAAAGCATCCCAGCCAAAGCCAAAAGCAGGAGAGTTCAGTGTTTCAGCAAGGGGAATTTGGGTAATGTGA
>CANGEC010000002.1 GCA_947452625.1 Burkholderiaceae bacterium | reverse complement strand
TTTTAACTATCGGAATTTATCAAGCGTCTTCCACGGTACAAAACCGTGTGCATTATGCGCTGGTTGATCTGCAGGACTATAAGTTAGATAAGGTCAATTCAGAAAGTTCTATTGGAGAGAGGATTTCATTGGCGCGCATGGGGCTTTATTATTTCAAGCTGAGCCCTATTTATGGCTGGGGTCTACGAGGCTACATGGTGCATGCCAACGATCCCGAGTTAGTTTTATTTGCCTCTGACAGTACGAGAGAAAGTCCTGGAAGGGGATCTCTTTTCCATAGTGAGCTTACTACCAATGCTGTTGCCTACGGCATTTTAGGAATTATTTATACGCTGCTGATTTTCTTCACTCCTCTCGCCTTATGCATTCGTCAATGGCGACAGGGCGTAAATCCACAATTGTGCGCATTTGGAATTGCATATTTATTGTGTGAATTCATTAGCGGCTTGAGTACGGAAATTTTCGGCCTTAAATTTGCTGCATCATTTCATGCGTTATTTGTAGCAAGTCTTTGTGCTGAAATATTAACAAGCGATATTTCACAAAAGCAGACCAAAGATTAACTTTTTATTTTAAAAATAATGTCTGTTGAATTGCTCTTGGGATTAAATTTTTCTACTTTATAGATGTACCCTAATTGAGCAATGATTTGCATGAGACGCTTTAATTTTGGAGTGTGTTTTTCAGGGGATCTAATTAGTTTGAATGCCTCTGCTCGACCATTGAAGAATGTTAGCAATGTATTAGGGTCTAGATCTTTAGTGAAGCACTCAAACAAAATGATGATATTCATGTTTTTGGGTAGCGCTTCTGCGATGGATTGCAGAATAACTGGCTCATAACCCTCGACATCTATTTTTATAAAGCCGCTAGTCAAGCCTTTTGTAGTAAGCGAGTTAAAGAGTTCTCGAAGTTTTTCAGTGCCAGATTCAATTTGAATTGGGATTTGGTTGTATCGGGAGGCATCAAATCCTTCGTAGCCATCTTTTCTGCCGATCTCTTCATCGCTGTAAGAATTATTTCTATCATGAACAAAGGCTCCACCCCAATTGTTTTTTGGGACATGTAGTGTCGTTTCTGATTTTTCAACACCAAGGCCAAATTGGTTTAGGTAAAGCTTGCATTGATGCAGTGCAATTTGGGTGTTGACCTCCAATATTTTGAAGCAGTTTGGATTTGGCTCATAGCAATAGACTTCTTTAAACGAGTTACCAGATTGGCAACTCGTTAAACCAATATTAGCGCCTATATCAATCAAAAAATCTCCATGTCCATTGGTGGCATAAAAATCAATTAAATCTTTGACACGCAATTCGTAGTAGCCAAAGAGTTGAGGTGAGACACAGATTTCATCTCCACCCCTAACAAATAGAGGCATTGAATTTTTTGTGAGCGCCCTAAAGATCCCTAATTTCTTGCGAACGATATGACGCTGAAAGAGAGATTCCTTAGACGAGAAGTTATTTGTTGTTGTCATGAGAAACTTTTTGATTTATATCCAGCGAAATTGACCATCTTCACGTAAGCCATGGATAGACATGCCATATTGAGCAAGTTCTGAATCCCGCCAGCGTTTTTCTTGGGCTTTACGTTGCAGTTTGTTGATCTTGCGTTCAAGCCATGACTGAGAAAGTAGCTTGTAGTTATAGCGATTCGCTAAGCCATCCTTGTTGCTTAAACCACGTTCCTGCTTCATGGCAGTTTGGGTAATTGAGCCGTAATGATGCAGCCATGAGGCGCCTGTCATAGCAGTCGTAATCTGTGACTTTCTGAGCTCATTAAAAAAGAGTGTATCTTCAAATCCTAATAATTTTGGTACGGGCTGAAAGTAGCCCACATCCATCCATACGGATTCATGAATTGCTAAACAAACGGCATGACGTGCACCCATGCGATGGATATGCTGCATTTTTTCTTTAGCAGCGATGGCGAATTGATTAAAGTCGTAATCTAGCGGCCCTTCAATTAATGCTGGACTAATCACTTTGACGCCAATTTTCTCGGCGGTGGAGATGAGGTTTTCTATCCAATGAGGCGAAACTAGGACATCGTTATTCATGATGATGGTCCATTCTGACTGTAGGGCAAGTGCTCCTTGATTCCAGGCTACGCCACACCCAAGGTTTTGTGTGTTCTGAATGCGACCGCCTAGAGGAAGGGTTGCTAAGTACTCTCTTGTGCCATCTGTCGAGCCATTGTCTACCGTCACGAGTCGATCTAGGGGTGTGCCATGCGCAATCATGCTCTCAATACACAGCTTGGTGTATTCAACCGAGTTATAACAGGCGAAGGTTAGGCTATATTTTTTGGGGTTCACGAAGATTTTCTTTTGAGATGGGCGATGGCTTAGTGGGGTAGATATTCATTTAAAATCAGTGAGATATCATTCTATTCGATATGAAAAGTATTATTACCTAATCTTTATTTAATGGCTCATGATGATTCTAGTGACTGGTGGCGCAGGGTTTATTGGCAGCAATTTCGTACTAGATTGGTTGGCTGACCCTAGTGCGGAAGGAATAATTAATTTAGACAAATTAACCTATGCTGGTAATTTAGCCAATTTAGCGTCTTTGGAGCATAATCCGCGCCATATCTTTGTGCAGGGTGATATTGGGGATCAGGGATTGGTAAAGAAATTATTGGCCCAATATCAGCCAAGGGCTATTGTGAATTTCGCAGCTGAGAGCCATGTGGATCGTTCGATTCATGGACCGGCTGACTTTATTCAAACCAATATCATGGGCACCTTCAATCTTTTGGAGTGCGCCCGCGAGCATTGGAATACGCTTGAGAGTGATGCTAAGAAGCAATTTCGTTTTCACCATGTTTCTACGGATGAGGTGTATGGTTCCTTATCCGCAACTGATCCCGCATTTACTGAAAGTAATCCTTACGAGCCCAATAGCCCTTATTCTGCTTCTAAGGCGGCCTCAGACCATTTAGTCAGGGCTTGGTTTCATACCTATGGTTTTCCAGTGGTAACAACCAACTGTTCAAATAACTATGGCCCATACCATTTCCCGGAAAAACTCATTCCCCTGGTGATTTTGAATGCCCTCAATCACAAGCCCTTACCAATTTATGGTGATGGCCAGCAGGTGCGTGATTGGCTTTATGTAGGTGACCATTGTTCGGCCATTCGCGAAGTGTTGGCAAAGGGTGAATTAGGCGAGACCTACAATATTGGTGGCTGGAATGAAAAAGCCAATCTTGACGTGGTCAAAACCATCTGTCAGATTTTGGATCAACTCAAACCACGTAACGATGACAAGTCTTATGCTAAGCAAATTACTTTTGTAAAAGATCGCCCTGGTCATGATCGTCGTTATGCAATTGATGCGTGCAAAATTGAAAAAGAGCTCGGCTGGCGTCCTGCTGAGACTTTTGACACTGGGATTCGTAAGACGGTGCAGTGGTATCTCAATAATAGTCAATGGATTGATGGCGTTGTTAGTGGCTCTTATCGTGATTGGCTCCAGAAGCAATATCACTAATGAATATTCTGGTTTTTGGTAAAGATGGTCAATTAGGTAAAGCCTTTCAAAGGCTATTGGATGCTTCACCATTGGCATCGGAGGTTCATCAGACTCTATATGTCGGACGGGTCGAATGTAACTTAAGTGAACCCTCTTGTATTCAGAAGTTAATGCGAGATTTTCAGCCACAACTGATGATTAATGCTGCTGCCTATACTGCAGTAGATAAAGCGGAGCAAGAGCCTGATGTTGCTTTCGCGATTAATGCGACTGCACCAGAAGTAATGGCACGTTATGCTGCCAAACATGGCGTCACTTTCTTACACTACTCAACGGATTATGTATTTGATGGCAGTGGCACTAAGTGTTATTTGGAGAATCAACCCATTAATCCATTGGGCGCCTATGGAAAAAGCAAGGCTGCTGGAGAATTAGCAGTGGAACGGGCTTTTCAAGAGGTGAGTTATCCTGGTGCACGCTATGCCATCTTTAGGACCAGTTGGGTCTATGGGGATGGCGGCAATTTCATTCGTACGATATTGCGTTTGGCAAAAGAACTTCCAGAGTTGCGGGTGATTGAGGATCAATATGGTGTGCCAACTTCGGCACAGTGGTTAGCAAATATCAGTTTGCAATTGTGCTTAGATCAGCAAGGTTGCTTGAGGGGCTTTCCTTCTGGGATATATCATGCTGTCCCGGCTGGGGAAACCAATTGGCATGGCCTAGCTCGGTTAGCGGTTCAAACAGCGATTGAGGCTGGTATTCCAATGAAGGCTAGCGGAGATGCCATTCATCCTATTCCCGCAAAGGGGTATCCGCTGCCGGCTCCACGTCCCATGAATTCAAGAATGTCCACCCAGAAATTACAGAAAGCCTTCAGTGACCTTGGGCTTGTGTCAAAATTCCCGCAGTGGGATGAGTTGTTGCGAGATTATGTTGTTGAGTTGGCCAATCATCAACTTATATAGAGGGCATTATGGTGAATCGTAAAGGTATTATTTTGGCAGGTGGATCTGGAACGCGCTTGTATCCAGTGACTCAAGCAGTTTCGAAGCAATTAATGCCAGTGTATGACAAACCCATGGTGTATTACCCGCTGACAACCTTAATGCTGGCCGGCATTCGGGATATTTTATTAATCTCGACCCCGCATGACACGCCTCGTTTTGCAGAATTATTGGGTGATGGCTCACAGTGGGGTTTGAATATCGAATATTGTGTGCAGCCTTCCCCTGATGGTTTGGCGCAAGCGTTTACTTTGGGTAAAAACTTCGTTGGCAATCACCCTAGCGCATTAGTCCTTGGGGATAATATTTTTTATGGCCATGAGTTGGTGGCCAATTTAATGAGTGCAGATGATCGGGCTGGTGGCGCTACCGTTTTTGCCTACCATGTGACTGACCCTGAGCGCTATGGTGTGGTGGAGTTTGATAAAGACTATAAAGCGATTTCAATTGAAGAGAAGCCCCAAAAACCACGCAGTAATTATGCGGTGACAGGCCTCTATTTTTATGACAATCAAGTCTGCGATATTGCCGCATCGATTAAGCCTAGTGCACGGGGCGAGCTTGAGATTACCGATGTGAATCGTATGTACCTGGATAAAGATCAACTCAGTGTTGAGATTATGGGGCGCGGCTTTGCTTGGTTAGACACGGGCACACATGATTCTTTATTGGATGCTGCAGGTTTTATTGCTACTTTGCAAAAACGCCAGGGGCTCATGGTTGCCTGTCCGGAAGAGATTGCTTATCGTCAAGGTTGGATCAATGCGGAAGCAGTGCAGAAGGTTGCTCAGCAGTTGAGTAAGAACAGTTATGGCCAATATCTTGGAAAAATTCTGAATGAACTCAATAGTAGTGCTCAGCCGATTTCTTTATCTCCTAAAAAGTCTGGTTGATAATGAATCATTCTAAATTAGTCAAAACCCCTACAGCGATTCATGATGTCTTTGTTTTAGAGCCTAAGGTCTTTGGCGATGAGCGTGGCTGGTTTACCGAGTCCTTTAATGCGCAAGATTTTGCCAAGGCAATTGAATGTGATTATGAATTCGTGCAAGATAATCATTCATTTTCCCCGCAGTGGACCTTGCGAGGTTTGCATTACCAGCTTGAGAAAACCCAAGGTAAATTAGTGCGAGTGGTTGCGGGTAGTGTGTTTGATGTAGTGGTCGATATTCGCAAAGAATCGCCCACTTACGGAAAGTGGGTTGGGGTAGAGCTCAGCGCAGAAAATTATCAACAAATGTGGATTCCGCCAGGTTTGGCGCATGGCTTTTTGGTTTTGACACCGACCGCTGAGTTTTTGTATAAAACCACTGATTATTACGATCCTGCGAGTGAGGTTTGTTTGGCCTGGAACGACCCTATGATTGCCATTGAATGGCCCCTGCCTGCAGGCATTGCCCCCAATATGAATACAAAAGATCAGGCAGGTTTATCTTGGGATCTTGCGCCGAAGTTCTGATTTATTAAGAGACTTTTCGGGTGCCTCGAAAACATAAGATAATGCTCTCATGAGCAACTTTGTATCTTCAAATCCTTCGCCGAAAATTTTATTGGTCAAGCTTTCTTCTTTGGGGGATGTGCTGCATAACTTGCCCATCGTCTGGGATTTGCGTGCGCGTTTGCCGAATGCGCAAATTGATTGGGTGGTAGAAGAAGCTTATGTGCATTTACTGCAACCCTTGCTTTCTAAAGAAGGCTTTCGCGGCATTGATCACATTATTCCCATTGGCTTGCGTCGCTGGAAAAGAATTGTCTTGAGTTTAAAAACTTGGCGAGAATTTTTTCAGTTTAAAAAAGAGCTGCAAGTGGTTTCTTACGATGTCATTATTGAGACCCAAGGCCTCTTAAAGTCTGCATTAGTGTGCGCATTGGCGAACAAGTCTGTTAATGCAGTCGTGGCTGGTTTAGCCAATGCCACTGAGTATTCGGGTTACGAACCTCTCGCCCGGGCTTTCTATACGCAATCCGTACAGGTGCCAAAGCAATGTCACGCGGTTGATCGTTCGCGTTGGGTCATGTGTTCTGCTCTAGATTGGCCCTTGCTGGATCGTCACGTAGCGCCCCTACAGTTTTATCCTAAAGATCTGATTGCTGAGCCTAAGAATCGTCAAGCAAGTGCATTGCAAAAAGTCATTCAGCGGCCTTATATCCTCTGTTTTCATTCGACAGCCAGAGAAGCTAAGAGGTGGGGTAATGATCAATGGATTGCTTTGGGCCAGGCTTTGGCTAGCAAGGGTTATCAGTTGGTTTTCCCATGGGGCAGCCTTGCGGAAAAGAAGGTCAGCGCCTATCTTGCTAGTCAAATTCCTAATGCGATTGTTCCCGAGCGTTTTTCGATAGCGGAAGCATTCGCCGTGATTGGGGAAGCGGCCTTAACTATTGGGGTGGATACTGGACTCACCCATTTAGCAGCCATATTAAATAAACCCACCATAGAAATTTATTGCGATTCACCACGCTGGAAGACTGAGGGGTATTGGTCTGAGACCATTCAAAATTTAGGGGATCTACAAGCGCCGCCTAGTGTTTCTGAAGTAACTGCTGTCGCCTTAAAGCTGTTATCGCAATAAAGTATTAATCGCTATTAGATCTTCGTCTGAAAGTGCAGCTGCCTGAGCTTTAAGCTTAATTGCATTGAGAATCGTGTTGTAGCGTGCTTGTTGTAACTGAGACCGAGTAGTAATCACGGTATCCAAAGCAATCAATACATCAATATTGATTAAAGTGCCTACCTGGAATCCTAGCTTGCTCGATTCGAGGGCAGAGGTTGAAGAACGCTCAGCGGCTTCATAGGCTTTGACGCTCGCTAAACCACCATAGAACCCGGTAAATGCTGCGCGCGTTCCTTGAGCCGCTGTGCGGCGTGCATTGTCATAGTTCGCTTTTGCTTGATCAACCAGAGCAGCATTTTGCCGAATAACCGCACTGTTATAACCCCCTGAAATGAGCGGAATAGTCATCTGCAAAGCAATCGTATTGTTATAAACATTAGTGGTTGCAGGCGTATAGCTATTGGGCGTTCCGTTGGAGGTGTTGTAACCACTTGTACCGACTAGGCTCAGGGATGGATAATTTAAGGCCTGTGAAGCACGATAGGTGCTTTCTGCAAGATTAACGCTTAATTGACCTGCTAAAACGTTGAAGTTCGCAGATTCTGCTTGTTTAATCCAGTCATCCAAAGTCTGGCCAGGAGGAAGCTGGGGGTTCACGCTATCAGCAATTGGGTTGCCCTTGGTATCTTTGCTTTTTGAGCGTGGATCTTTGAGAACGCCATCAATCTTGGCCTCTTTGGTGAGTGGTCTGAGCGGGCCCACAGGTCTGCCAACCAGCTGCTCCAAAACACCACGCTTCACAACCAAGTCTGCTTGGGCGGCGATCTCTTGAGAATTAGCCAAATCGAGTGCTGCCTGAGCGGTATTTACATCAACAATCGTAGCCAGACCAGCATCAAATTTAGCCTGAGCAACCTCAAGTTGTTGCTTGATCAAACTTTTTTTATTGCGAAAGAGCTCGACGTTATCTTGGCTTGTAAGTGTATCGAAATATGCTTGTGATACTCGAATAATCAGATCTTGCTGCGCTAGATAAAAGCGCATATCCGCCAGTTTGGTGTTCAGATCACCCTGTTTGAAGGCTTCTAGTGCGCCCAAATTAAATACTGGCTGGGTCAAAGTTACTGTATAACTTTTTTGATCAAAGACGCGCGAGTTGCCTGGGCTGCTAGTAGAAACGGCGGTTGAGCCAACACCATGCTGGTAGTAGCGCGTACCACCTGGTGTGGCATTTGCCTGAGGGAGCAACAGGGATAGACCTTGCCAATAGAGCTCTTTGCTTGCTTGGTAACTAAAGCGTGCGGCTGACAGTACTGGATCACTAAATGCTGCCTCTTGGTAGAGTTGAATCAAATCTGTAATCTGATTGGGGTTAGGGCTGGCAGTATTTCCACCATTGATATAAGAGGGGGCAGCCTCGTTAGGTAACGCTGTTTTGGGAGTGCCAGCCAATTGCGGAGGTACATCTAGTCCGGACAATGACTGGGCTGTCATTGGGGTGGGAAGTGATGGGCGAGCTCCAACGGGCGCTTGAGCCATCACCAAATTACTGGCGATACCAAGTCCAAGTGCCTGACTTAGGATTAAACCAATTGCGGATTGTCTAGAAAGTCTCAAGCGTGCTTCAGTCATTTAATTCAGATACTTTTTTTATTTGTGATGAAGTTTAAGGCCAATTTGATAAAAAGGCTTTAATTCCTGACACTTATCCATACTAAATACTATTTTTGGTCTGCGAACCCGATAAAATTAAGGCTATGGAACTTATTTTGCTAGCAAAAGCCGTGATTTTGGGGGTGGTTGAGGGTTTGACCGAATTTCTGCCCATCTCCAGTACTGGGCATCTCATCCTGGTGGGCGATCTATTGGACTTTAATGACGAGCGAGGCAAAGCCTTCGAAGTCATTATTCAGTTTGGGGCGATTTTGGCAGTTTGCTGGGAGTTTCGGCACAAGCTCTGGTCGGTCGCATCTACTATCTTGTCTAAGCCAGATTCTCGGCGTTTTGTGCTGAACCTATTATTAGCCTCTTTCCCGGCGATGAGCTTAGGCCTGCTATTTGGTAAGCATATTAAGGCGGTTTTATTCTCGCCTATCCCGGTTGCTTTGGCTTTTATTGTTGGTGCTCTGGTGATTTTTTGGGCTGAGCGTAGACAGTCAAAATTACAGCATGATCATGCGTTAGAGCGGGTGAAGACGGTGGATGACTTGACAGCGATTGACGCATTAAAGGTTGGCCTGGCGCAATGCGCTGCTTTGATTCCGGGTACCTCTCGCTCGGGAGCAACCATCATTGGCGGCATGCTATTTGGTTTGCCTAGAGCAGTTGCTACAGAGTTCTCATTCTTTTTGGCGATCCCTGTGATTGGTGGGGCGACTGCTTATGAGTTGCTGAAGCTATGGAAGGCGCCGGTCAACTCCTTGGCTGCGAATGATCTGGCTAGTTTTAGCCTGGCTATTCTGGTTGGCTTTATTGCGGCCTTTATCTCTGCTTTTATC
Organism: Burkholderiaceae bacterium; assembly: GCA_947452625.1. Classification (GTDB taxonomy): domain Bacteria; phylum Pseudomonadota; class Gammaproteobacteria; order Burkholderiales; family Burkholderiaceae; genus Polynucleobacter. The sequence goes on along the minus strand of CANGEC010000002.1, from coordinate 36,299 downwards.
TGTGTACGGTGGCTAATTCGTTATGTGGCCGGACACGATTTCATTCCTTTTGCGTGGTATCGCATTGTGTTTGGTTTGCTGGTGCTAGTGACCTCATTCACTGGTCTCGTGGCATGGTCACATTGAAGATGTCTATAAGGAAACACGATGTCACTTTTCAATACAGGAATTCCGATGGATGCATCGATTGATGCCATTACCAACAATATTCAGCTTGCACTGGCTCCAGTCTTTTTACTTACGGCAGTAGCGACCTTAATTAATGCGATTTCTGCCAGACTAGCCCGCTCAGTAGATCGGATGCGCTCGATTCAGAATCAGCTTTTTAATGGCACAAAGGATATTCCATCGCATGTTCGCGAGCATATGTTGCTTGAACTGCAAGAGGCCAAAACGAGAGGGCGGCTTTGTACCGCGGCAATCTTTTTTGATGTTTTAAGTGGCGTGTTTATTTCTTTAACCGTTCTGGAATTATTCTTCTTTCAGGCAGGTGCGGCACACTCGCTAAATACAAGCTATGTGATTTGGACCTTTGTCTTAGGCCTCATTTCTTTTATGACATCTTTATCTATTGTGTTGGCTGAGGTGATTTACGCTTATCGCTCATCCGGCTGGACTACCCCGGAGCATTGAAGCCAATTGAATCGAGCTAATCATCAAAGAGTGGATCGGATCCGATCCTTCGTATTGCGTGCCGGTAGAACGACCGCAGGGCAGCAACGAGCAGTTGAAGAATTGGGCCCCCAGTTTTTGCTTCCTTTTCAGGGGTCGGCGTTGAACTTATCGCAAGTTTTTGGTGGATCAAATAATCCCAAGATCTTGGAGATTGGTTTTGGCATGGGTGAGACAACTGCCAAAATTGCACAGCTTCGCCAGCAAGATGATTTTTTAGGTATAGAAGTGCACCCACCTGGGGTTGGTGCTTTATTAAAATTAATTGGTGAAGTTGGTCTGAGCAATGTGCGCATCATTCAGCATGATGCCGTTGAGGTGCTCGAAAAAATGATTGCACCTGATTCTTTGGATGGTATTCATATTTACTTTGCTGACCCGTGGCATAAGAAGCGACACCATAAGCGTCGTTTAATTCAGGCGTCGTTTGTGAAGTTATTGGTCTCCCGCTTAAAGCCTGGGGGATATTTGCATTTAGCGACTGATTGGCATAACTATGCTGAGCAGATGCTCCTGGTACTCAATGCGGAACCCGCTCTGCAAAATACTTCCCAAGCACGCACGCGCCTTGAAACTTTTACTACTGCTGATGTGCTGCCTGAGGGTGCGCTAACTAATGCATTTAGCCCAAGCCTTGAGCAGATACAAGCGGAGCATGCGGCTTATGTTGAGAAGCCCGCCTACCGGCCTCTCACCAAGTTTGAAAACCGCGGCCTCAAGTTAGGCCACGGCGTTTGGGATTTGCTGTATCAAAAAAAGTAAGCCTTTAAGTTCGGCCTGTTTATAGACCTACGCAGACGTACTTTAGCTCTAAGTACTCGTCCATGCCGTAGATGCTACCTTCGCGGCCAAGACCAGATTGCTTGACGCCACCAAAAGGCGCTACTTCATTAGAAATCAGTCCGGTGTTTACGCCGACGATGCCATACTCAAGCGCTTCGGCTGCTTTCCAGATTCTGCCGATATCTCTGCTGTAGAAGTAAGAGGCAAGCCCATATTGGCTATTGTTGGCCAGTTTGATAACTTCTTCATCGCTATCGAATGGAATAATCGGGGCAACAGGACCAAAGGTTTCCTCGTAGGTGATCAACATATCATTGGTCACATTAGCTAGAACAGTTGGCTCATAGAAGGTGCCACCTTGTGCTGCGCGCTTACCACCCGTAACAAGCGTTGCGCCTTTTGCTAAGGCATCAGCAACATGTTTTTCAGCCTTTTCTAGCGCAGGAAGATCAATGAGTGGTCCTTGAGAAACACCCGCTTCAAGACCATTGCCAACTTTAATGGCACGAACTGCATTTGCAAACTTTTCTACAAAAACATCATGAACTTTTCGATGAACATAGAGACGATTTGCGCAAACACAAGTTTGACCGGAATTACGGTATTTAGAAATAATGGCGCCAGTTACCGCGGCATCAATATCGGCATCTTCGAAAACAATGAAAGGCGCATGACCACCAAGCTCTAAGCCGAGTTTTTTTACAGTAGGGGCGCTTTGCGCCATCAGAATGCGACCAACTTCTGTTGATCCTGTAAAGGAGATGTGGCGAATGGTTGGCGACTCGCACAATACTTTGCCAATTGCGATTGAGTTGTGCGCATCGGCCGTCAGAATATTCACTACACCAGCGGGAATGCCTGCCCGAATTGCCAGTTCTGCCAAGGCTAAGGCAGACAGTGGCGTCTGTTCTGCAGGCTTTAGTACGATGGTGCAGCCTGCTGCCATTGCCGGTGCAATTTTGCGGGTGATCATGGCATTGGGGAAGTTCCAAGGAGTAATTGCAGCGCATACGCCAATTGGTTGCTTGAGAACCATTAAACGTTTATCACCCCAGGTGCTAGCGGGAATATCGCCAGAGACTCGCTTTGCTTCTTCGGCAAACCATTCAATAAAAGAAGCGCCATAGGCAACTTCACCGGTAGATTCAGTAAGCGGTTTACCCTGCTCTAGCGTCATCAAGATAGCTAGGTCGGCAGTATTTTCAGTAATCAGATCAAACCACTTACGCATCAGATTCGCGCGTTCTTTGCCGGTTTTGCTGCGCCATGCTGGCAAGGCTTTAGCGGCTGCATCAATTGCTAGTTGGGCCTCTACTGTTCCAAGGTTGGCAACCTGGGCAATGATTTCATTGGTGGCGGGATCATTGACTGCAAAAGTGTGGTCTTGAGAGCCCTTAACCCATTGGCCATTAATGAAGCCCGCCTCTTTGAAGAGGCTAGGGTCTTTTAATAAAGGGCGGATATTAATGTTTTGCATAGCAGTAGTCTCACAGTCTCATTCGAGGTTTGTATCAATTCATTTTATTCCGCCCGCGCTAGAGGGGGCATTAAATTCTAAGGCGCTACCGAGATTAACCGGCTTGGGTCTCGGCAGTGCGCAGGGATTGAGCTAGAAGATCGAGGACACCGTTGACATATTTATGGCCATCTGTGCCGCCAAAGGTTTTGGCGAGTTCGACAGCCTCATTAATGGCAACTTTGTAAGGCACTGATAGGTCAGCAGCGAGCTCGTAGGTGCCAATCAATAGGGCAGCATGCTCTACCGGAGAGAGCTCATTACTAGGGCGATCAAGTGCTGGCGCAATTAAACTATCTAACTCATCTGCGCGCTCAACTACGCCCTCAAAAATGCCTTGGAATAAATCTAATTTACAACGTGCAAACGCCGGATCTTCAGCAAGTTGCTTGGCAATCTGACTGGCATTCGGAATGCTACCGGCGCGACGCATCACAAGCCATTGATAGACGCCTTGAAGAGCGTACTCACGGGCACGACGACGAGGCGTTAGTGCCCGTTTTGGAGCGACACTTTTACTGGACTGTTTATCGGCGTTTGCGGTGCTAGCGTTCTTGGTCATGAATCTTTTCTGGAGAGGAGCGTTTAGGCGTTTGAGTTGATTTCAATATCAAGATCAGGAATGAGGGCTAAGGCGAGGTTGGCCATTTCGACTACTGCGCGGGCACAGTCCGCCCCTTTGACAGCGACTCGTACATTGGCTTGCTCATCAGTGTCGCAAGTCAGGATACCGTTAGCAATGGGTAATCCAGTATCGATCGATACGCGGGTTATGCCGGCAGCTGATTCGTTAGAAACCAGTTCAAAGTGATAGGTTTCACCCCGAATGACCGCGCCAAGCGCAACTAAGCCATCAAACTCACCAGTCTCCGCCAGCTTTTGCAGGGCAAAGGGAATTTCTAGGGCACCGGGCACGGTGACTAGGTGGATATCTTCTTGTGCCACTCCTAAGCGGATGAGCTCTCCAATGCAGGCATTGCTCAATGCGACGCAATGGTCTTCATTGAAGCGGGCTTGCACGATACCGATGCGAAAGTCTTGACCGGTGAGATCCACTTCTAAAACGCTGACACCAGACTGATTGTTGGGCAAGTTGATTTGAGTGCTCATGGCCGCCTTTTTATATGCTGAAATTATTTTATTGGCGTGAATGGCAGATGACCAGTCACTTCGAGTTTGTAGCCGGACAAGCTTGGAGTTGGAGCGGGATTGGCCAATAAGCGCATCTTCCCCACGCCAAGATCTTTGAGAATTTGTGCGCCAATACCGTAGCTCCGAAAATCAGTCTTGCGGACCAAGGGTTTATCGGATGTAGGCTCAATGCCATTGAGTTTTTGAAACTGCGCCAACCAATCAATATCGTTGGGCGCGGCGACGCCAGAGGTATTGAGGAGTACTGCTACACCAGCAGGAGCAGCAGCGATCTGTTGCAGGGCCTGCGCTAGCGGCCAGGAGTGTGTGCTGTGATGGGCCTCTAAGAAATCTAAGGCAGTAAGTGGCTCGTGAACGCGTACGAGCGTTTCTTGATCTTCTGCAGGCTTACCTTTGACCAGCGCAATATGAATGCAAGAGCTTGGGGTATCACGATAAATCACGCCTTGGAAATTACCCCATGGCGTAGCGAATTCTCTTTCACCCTCGCGTACCACGATGCTTTCATGTTGGCTACGATATTGAATTAGATCGGCAATGCTACCAATTTTGAGTTGATGTTCTTTAGCGAACTCAAGCAGATCTGGCAAGCGTGCCATCGTGCCATCATCTTTCATGATTTCACAAATCACAGAAGTGGGGGAGCAGCCTGCTAGTGCAGCCAAATCGCAACCAGCTTCGGTATGTCCCGAACGAATTAGCACACCACCTGGTTGAGCCATTAAGGGAAAGATATGCCCAGGTTGAACTAAATCATTGGGTTTGGCATGCGGCGCCACCGCAACAGAAATCGTGTGGGCGCGATCAGCGGCGGAAATACCAGTGGTCACACCACTGGCTGCTTCAATCGATACCGTAAAGTTAGTCCCCATTGAGGTGCCGTTATCACGCACCATTAGGGGAAGGTTTAATTGCTGGCAGCGTTCTCTTGTCAGCGTCAAACAAATGAGGCCACGACCATACTTGGCCATGAAGTTAATCGCTTCTGGAGTGACGTGGTCAGCAGCGATCACCAGATCACCTTCATTTTCACGATCTTCTTCGTCAACCAGAATGACCATCCTGCCTGCACAAAGCTCGGTAATGATTTCTTGGGTAGGAGCGAGTTTATTTGACATAGCCTCCTATTTTAAGCCGTCTGAGCCTTTGTAGGTTTGTCAGGGGTGAATATGGGTATTTTCTGACGAGATGAGTGTCTTTGGGGTATATCGGACTTAGGGTGGCCCTAGGATCATGGGAGATGCCCAGAACTTCTCACTCTAGCCATGAAGATGGTTTCATCTTGCTCGAAGCTTTGCTGGCCCTCAGTTTAATTGCGGGCCTGGGGATCGCAGCTTTTGAGGCTTATCAAGGTATCGCTCTTCGATATCACAAAGCCCAAGCGCAACGTTTGCAGCTATGGCTAGCGGCGGATCAACATGAAATCGAGATATTAGCTAAAAAGGAGCGCAATGAACTTACTCGAATGCCTCGTGGGCATCGCAGTGTGCCTTTTACTCGTCGGCCCACTCTTAAAGGTCAGTAGTGAAATGTTGGTTAAGCAAGTGCAGCTTGAACAATCGCAATTAATGATGGCTGAAGCTGACCGTGCCCTTGAATTAATGGGTAGAGCGATTCGGATGGCGGGTTATCAAAATAGCCAGACAAGCATGTTGTATAGATCCGCCAGAAAAAAACATTCTGCAAAAGAAGTTCTAGAGATTCGTAAAGACAGTGGCTTAAATCGTTCCGATACGCTCTATGTCAAGCAAGAGGTTTCTGATGGAACTGACTTTGATTGCATTGGCAATGTGCTCACTAAAGAGCGCACTAAGAACGGCCTGGCGCACCAAGGATTTTCTCTAGAGCGCTCCAATAATGCCTCAAAGGGATCGGGCGTCCGCGGAGGATCTTTGATGTGCCAATCTCTGGATCGCCAGGGACGTTTGCAAAATTCCACGCTAATCCAAGATGTGTGGGACATGAAGATTGAAGAGTTGCCTGCAGGAGGTGCGCAAAAGTTGATTAAGGTAACTTTACAAATGCTTCTCGGAAATACACCCCGAGTGTTCAGTCGCACATTCTCCACGCGGAATTTACCGTGATCATTGCTTGGGTTCTGTCTCTATTGCTGCTCATGGCTTCTCTGATTGGTTATCTTCAGCGCACCACCACTCTTGAGATTGTCGCAATTCAAACTATGCAAGCCAGTCAGGCTAATTTTATTCTGGCAGAAAAATCGCTCCTAGAGTGCGAAAGCGCGATTACCCATTTTGCTTCGCTACCTGCTAATCAATGCAATGTGCAATCGCTAGGTAAACAGCTTTGGAAGGTGTCAACTTTAGGTAAACCTACATTAGAGTCGGTCGTATTTTTGGGTGATGTTTCGACGACCCCAGTGCGCTTGAGCTGGCGACAGGCGTTTCAGGAATGAATCAAAAACAAAAGGGGAGTAGTTTGCTGGAGTTGATGGTGGTGGTCTTGATTATGGCCATTTTGGCGACGATGATCATTCCATTGATACGGTATCAAATGGCTACTAGAGAACTGGAGGCTCTTGGACGGCGCTTTATCGCACAGGCCCATTTTGCGCGTTCACAAGCGTTGCGTTTGGGTAAAACCATTTATATCGCCCCGGTTGTGCAGAATGACTGGAATCTTGGTTGGCAAGTAAAGGGTATTTGCGACAAAAAACCCTGCAATGAAAAGGTTTGGCTAATGCAGGAAAGAATTGCTCCCGTTTTTATCAAGCAAGGCGGTAAGCAATTTAGCCGGCCCAATAGTCATCAGCGAGGCATCTTATTTAATGCTGCTGGTGCGGCCAAGACAGCTCAGGGCGGTTTTGTGGCTAATCGCTTAATCTTGGGACACCAAAAGAATGAAGCCCTTGAGCGACATCTGATCTTGGGAAGTGGTGGCCGCTGGAGGATGTGCAACCCTCAGGTTGATGCAAAAGCCTGTCGTTGATACCGAATTTGCGACGAAAGCTGCTTAATCGGTTTTAATAGCGTTATGTACACCGCTTTCGATCATGAAATGATGAGCCAGGCTTTAAGCGAGGCTGCTAAATCACTGTATCTTTCCAACCCCAATCCTCGGGTGGGTTGCGTGATTGCTAAAGACGGCAAGGTGCTTGGCCGGGGTTTTACCCAACGGGTTGGTGGTGCCCATGCTGAAGTTCAAGCCTTAGCAGATGTGCGGAATCAAGGACATGATCCTAGTGGTTCAACGGTGTATGTCACTTTGGAGCCTTGTAGTCATACTGGCAGAACCCCGCCGTGTGTGAATGCCTTAATTGAGGCTAAACCAGCATTGGTCATTGTGGCTATGTCAGACCCTAATCCTCTGGTCTCAGGCAATGGCCTTGAAAAATTAAAGGCGGCCGGGATTGAAGTTCGTTGTGGATTATTGGAGGCTGAAGCCAAGGCCTTAAATGTGGGTTTTATTTCCAGAATGACGCGCGGTTTGCCTTGGGTGCGTTTGAAAATTGCCGCTAGTCTTGATGGTAAAACCGCTCTTCCGGACGGCACTAGCCAGTGGATTACAGGCCCACTGGCACGTGCGGACGGCCATCATTGGCGAGCACAAGCTTGCGCCATCCTCACTGGTGTGGGTACTGTCAAGGAAGATAATCCGCGTTTAAATGTACGCGAGGTCAAGACCGAGCGGCAGCCCTGGAAAATCATTGTGGATTCCAAGCTGGAGACTTCTATCGATGCTCAGTTGTTCAATGAGCTGGATCACTCTGGTGTGATATTGGTATGCGCGGCATTAGATACTTTACATAAGCAGCAAGTTGCTAGTGAATTTCAGTCTCGCGGCATTGAGGTACTTTCTTTGCCGAATGCTCATGGCAAGGTGGATTTACCCGCTTTGTTTGCATATCTTGCTCAAGAGCGTGAGATGAATGAGATTCATGTGGAGGCGGGATACAAATTAAATGGTTCATTGCTGCGAGAGCATTGCGTCGATGAGCTATTGTTGTATTACGCACCATTTTTTATGGGAGAAGGTCTTGGCATGGCTAATCTCTCACCATTGGACTCACTAACGCAAAAACAAGATTGGCAAATTATCAATCAGACCATCTTTGGTCCTGATTTACGCTTACGCTTAGTTAAGACAAATTTATCTTAAGGAAACTGTACTCATGTTTACGGGAATCATCACCGCAGTCGGGAAGATTAAAGCGGTAAGTCCTCAGGGCGATGGTTTGCAGTTGCAAATCGAGGTCCCTGCTAACTATCTTGATGATGTTGCTTTGGGCGATAGTATTGCTATTCAGGGAGCATGTATGACGGCCACCAAGATTGAGGGTAATGTCTTTAGCTTGGATATATCGCGCGAGTCCCTCAACAAAACAGTGGGGCTGGATGCGATTGGCCCCGTTAATTTAGAAAAAGCGATGCGCCTAAATGATCGACTTGGGGGGCATTTAGTGAGTGGCCACGTTGATGGTGTTGGCAAGGTAGTGCACTTTGCTACCGTAGCGCAAGATCCCTATGGCTCTTGGCTCTTGAGAATCTCAGCACCTAAAGAGCTTGCGGCATTTTTAGCTTACAAAGGTTCCATTGTGGTCAATGGCGTGTCGCTCACAGTCAATCAAACGGAAGATACGCCAAACGCTTGTATCGTTGATATCAACCTGATTCCCCATACCTTGCAAAACACCACCTTGGGGCATTTGCAGCAGGGTGATGCAGTCAATTTAGAGATTGATCTGATCGCACGTTATGTAGCGCGGATGCTCGAAACACAAAAGTAATCGAGTGCTGAAAGTGCGCATCTATTTGCGATAGCGGGTGGGATCACTGACCCCGGCGGCTCTAAAGCCAGCCTGTCTGAGGCGGCAAGACTCACATTCACTGCAGGCTTCACCTAGGTCATTTGCCTGATAGCAAGAAACAGTTTGAGAGTAATCCACCCCGAGCGTTGCTCCTAGCTGAATAATCTGTGATTTACTCATGCCGATGATGGGGGCATGAACCCGAAAGCGTGTTTCCTGATTGAGTGCCTCGACACCAGCCTTAGTTGCGAGGTTGGCCATTTTTTCAAATGACGCAACATATTCAGGGCGACAGTCGGGATAACCGGAGTAGTCAAGTGCATTGGCGCCATAAAAAATATCTAATCCACCTAAAGATTCAGCCCAGCCTAAAGCAAGTGATAGAAGAATGGTATTGCGTGCTGGCACATAGGTGATGGGAATTTCATGTTCTTGACCGGGTGTGGTGGGCACGGCAATATTGCTATCGGTCAACGCAGACCCACCAAAGCGGGTCAGGTCTAGGTTCACCACTTCATGGCGTATAACCCCCATCTTTTTAGCAATGTGCTTTGCGGCTGCTAGTTCAGAGGAATGTCTTTGGCCGTAACCCACCGAGAGGACATAGGGCGCATAACCCAAGTCTTTGGCTAAAGCCAAAATGGTAGTGGAGTCTAAGCCGCCTGAAAACAGAATGACAGCCGGAGCATTGGGTTTGCGTGGCGCAATGCTGTCAAAGGCAGCTGTCAGTTGAGACATATTTATTTGGTTGCTGGTAACAACTGCTGCGCGTCTTTCGCTGCCTCGGTATCGGGGTACTTGGCAATGATTTCACTAAACGTTTTCTTGGCAGCAACTTTGTTACCGCTCTCGAGCTGAGAGTTGCCCAAGGTCACCATCGCGGCAGGAATGCGAGGGTGATTGGGAAATTTCTTAATCAAACTCTGCAATTGATTGATGGCGCCCGAATAATTTTTACTGGCGTATTTGCTATTGGCGCCCCAATAGAGCGCAAGCGGCAGGTAAGGGCTTTGAGAATATTTGCTTGCAAAGAGCGTAAAGCCATCATCAGCTTTTTTGAGGTTGCCTGCCTGAAAGGCTTTTAAGGCATCGTCATAGAGTTTCTTTTCGCCCGGCTGAACAGTCCCCGTAACGCCTTCGACCGTAGTAGTACGTGGCTCAAAATTACCCAAACGAGAATCTAAATCCTGATAGTAGGTCTTCTGGCTATTGCTGATGTCGCTACCTTGTTTCTCAAGCTCTTCAATCTTGCCGCGTAACTCCGCATTATCTGCTTTGAGTTTCTCGATTTGATTTTGCAATTCCATTTGCGTCGTGGTTAAAGACTTGCGCAAATCTAGAATAGCCTTGCGCGCCTCATCGTCTGAGAAAAGCGCCCAGGCATTGGTAGGGGCGCTTAAACAAATGATGGTGGCGCTTAAACAAAACGCTCCAAAGAGCGTTTGTTTTACAGAGTGGGAAAGCTTACTCATTTAGTTCGTGATGTAAACAATGTCAGCGCGGCGATTTTCAGCCCAAGCCGCTTCATTGTCGCCTTCTGCTTTGGGTTTTTCTTTACCAAAGCTGACGGCTTCCATTTGGTCGTCAGAGACACCCATTAAGTTCAGGGATTTGCGTACTGCATCAGAGCGACGCTGTCCCAGCGCTAAGTTGTACTCAGCTGTGCCACGTTCATCCGTGTTGCCTTGAATGATGACTTTTTGTTTAGGATTGGCTTTGAGATAGCTAGCGTGGTTCGAGAGCATTTTTTGGTACTTGGTCTGAACGGTGTACTCGTTAAAGTCAAAGTAAACACTACGCTCATATAAAGGACTCTTTGGATCATTCCAGGGCTGTGATCCAAAATTACCATTGCCACCGCTACCCCCACTACTACCATCGCCATTGACATCATCGAGTTTGACGCTTGAGCAGGCGGCCAACAGCAAGGCAGTTGCCCCAAGGAGCGCAAATGTTGCGGCACGACGTGCGATAGAAATCTTCATGATCTTTCCTTTTTCCTACAAGCTAAGTAACAAATTAAGCGAATAGCAATATTATGCCCCCAAGAGTGCGAAAAGTGCTCAGTAAAGCCCAAACTCTTGAGGGTGAGGGATGGCTTAGGTTAATCCATAAAAGGCCCCCAGGACGGCTGACGGACATCAGAGCCTGGAATACTTAAAACCTGTTTGGAATTGCCATCAACCGATACAGCAGCGAGTACCCGCTTACCCCCAACCTTGGTTGAGTAGAGTACATAACGACCGTTGGCAGCAAAAGAAGGGGATTCATCGCTACTTCCATCTGTGAGGGCTTGTGAGTCACCGGTCGCTAAATTCAAAATATAGAGTCGGAATGCGCCACCAACATTGGCGATATAGGCCAAGTACTTGCCATCGGGCGAGATGCGTGGAGAAGTCACAAAACCTTGCTTATAAGTAACGCGTTTGGCACCTTCCGCCTGTTCACCATCAGCACTCATACGATAGATCTGAGGATTGCCACCGCGATCACTAGTGAAATAGATAGATTGACCATCGGCAGAAAATTGGGGTTCGGTATCAATCGTGCTACCACGGGTTAGGCGGCGTAAGCCAGTACCGTCAGCATTGATGCTGTAGATTTGGGTATTGCCATCACGCGATAAAGACACGGCCAATTTTTTGCCATCTGGTGACCAAGCTGGGGCGCTGTTATTACCCTTTTGATTCGATAGGGCAATACGACGCCCTGTGGCGAGCTCGTGAACGTAAATGACTGGCTTGCGATCTTCAAAAGAAACATAGGCTACTTTTTTGCCATCGGGCGACCACGAAGGAGAAATAATCGGCTCGCCGCTATTGAGGGCGTTACGAATATTTTGACCATCGGCATCTGAAATGACTAAGCGATAGCGTTTACCTTCTTTGATGACATAGGAGAGTCTGGTGGAGAAAACACCACGCTCACCCAGTAATTTGTAGATGATGTCATCGGCAATTTTGTGGGCTACTGCGCGTAAATTATCAGCGCTAGAGTTAAGGTTTAAGCCTCCGAGGCTTTGACTCTTGCGAATATCAAAGAGTTTGTAATGAATTTCAAATTGCGTTGGGCTCGATTGCACTACTGAGCCGACTGCCAGAGCATCGGCACCGCGCGCCACCCAAGATTTGTAGTTGGGAGTTCCTTCATCGCTTTCGGTAGCGTTGCCGTTCTCAGTATTTTTGAAGTAGCCACTGCGCGCTAAATCTTGCCGAACAATTTCAGTAATGCTAACGGGGAGCTTGTTCTCATCTTTAAAACGCATCACCGCAATGGGGTAGAGCGATTGGCCGACCCCAGTGATTTCAATATTCATTTGTGCGCTTGCTGAAGTCGTAAAACCACAGCAGCAAAAAATCAATGCCGTAATGCTGATAGAAAAAAATTTCTTGGCAAATAGCAACATGCTTTAGTCCTTGGGTTTGAAGGTCAGTTTTACTTCGCGTTGGGGAATTTTGCCATTGTCATCTTTGGGCAAACTTTCAGCTCGAGTCAGGGCTAGGAGCACGGCACGATCCCAGCCAGCATTACCGCTTGAGGTTAATAGCTTGGTGCTTAAGATGGCGCCATCGGGCGCAAGACTCACCTGAATGACTGCAGCAGGGTTACCGCTGATGGATTCAGGGTTAAAGACGATGAGGGGTTTTACTTTCTTGACAACTTTGTCAGTCCAGCCGGGCGGGGCACTGCCACCACCGCCAACACCACTACCAGTAGTGCCACCACTGCCACCTTCGGCACCAGCTGCGGCGCGTAGACGCGCGAGCTGATCAGCACGAGCTTTTTCCGCAGCAGCATTCGTTTTAGTTTCTGTGGGAGCAGGAGCTTTAGGCGTCTCTGCTTTTTTGGGCTTCTCTTTTTCCTTCTCCTTGGGTGGAGGAGGTTTCACTGGCTTAGGGGTTTCTTTGACCACCTCTTTTTTAGGCGGCTCCTTTTCAACCTTCTTTTTCTTGACGGCGATATCGGCCGCTTCTTCTTTTACTTCTGTCTTGAGTTCAGGTTCTTTGGGAGTTTCAACAGGTTGGCTGGCATCCCATAGCTCTACTTCAACACCAGAAGGTGTACTGTTATGCCAACTGATACCAATCATCAAAAAGGCAAGTAGGCCCAGATGAGCTACGAGTGAATAGGTAAAGGCTCGCTTATTGCTGACTTTGTTGTTTCGAGTATTTCGCAAGAAAGGCGTATGCCGGAGTTGCGCGCTGGTCATGAAATCAAAATAGTTGGGTCGTGATCAATCGGAATATCAATGACTCATTGACTCTTCACTGCTAAGCCAACACGTTTGACGCCGTTCTCTTTGAGTTTGGACATGACATCCATGACTACTTCATATTTGATGGATTTATCCGCAGCAAGAACGACGGGTTGCTCTGCAGATTTTTCAGCTTGAGTGCGGGCAAATGCACCGAGCTCAAATTTATTTAAGGTTTGCACTGGTTCACCGTCTTTACGCACGATGACATTCTCATTGGCATCAATCGTCAGAAAGACAGGGGGCAAAGATTGCACCTTGGCGCCACCTACAGTGGGCAGGTTGACGACCCCAGGATTGACCATGGGCGCAGTGACCATGAAAATCACCAGTAGCACCAGCATCACATCAATGTAGGGCACGACATTGATGTCGGCCATGACCCGACGTTTACGCGAACCTCTCAGTGATGAGCCGGCCATGCTTATTTCCCCAAACCTTGACGTTGCAAGATGTTGGTGAATTCTTCAATAAAGGTTTCAAAACGAATGGAGAGACGATCTACATCAGTTGCGGCGCGGTTATAGGCTACAACTGCCGGAATTGCTGCAAACAAACCAATCGCAGTTGCAATTAATGCTTCAGCAATACCAGGAGCTACCGCTGAAAGGGTGGCATTTTGCACATTTGCCAGACCGCGGAAGGAGTGCATGATTCCCCAGACAGTTCCAAAAAGACCAATATAAGGAGAAACAGAGCCTACCGAGGCCAGAAATGGCAGATTAGCCTCAAGCATGTCCATTTCGCGTTGATAGGTGGCTTTCATGGCGCGACGGGCGGCATCGATTTCTCTGGCCTTCATGAACTCTTGCATGCCAGCTTCAAAAATATGCTCCAAAACTGCACTGGTATGGGTATTGCGCTGAGCGGCAGCTAACAAGGCATTGAGGTCAGCCCCAGACCAAAAATCACGTTCAAAACGTTCCGTATCGTTGCGAACCCCTCTCAGGACAGCCCCTTTCTTGAAAATAATGGTCCAAGAGGCGATTGACATGCCCAGTAATAACAACATCACCAACTGGACTAATAGGCTGGCATTCAGGACTAGAGAGAGAAATGAGAGGTCTTGGGTAGGATTCATGGGGGATTTTGTATGATGTAGGTTGATTTTACTTAAGCAATCCAACTTATTCAGGATTATCACCATGTTTGACCGTCAAAACACTTTAGCCAAAACCGACCCTGCACTCTGGGCAGCGATTCAGAACGAAAATCGCCGTCAAGAAGACCATATTGAGCTTATTGCCTCTGAAAACTACACCTCTCCAGCGGTCATGGAGGCGCAAGGCTCCCAATTGACCAATAAGTATGCGGAAGGCTACCCAGGCAAGCGTTACTACGGTGGTTGTGAGTTTGTGGATGTGGCCGAGCAGTTGGCAATTGATCGTCTGAAAGCGCTTTTTGGTGCTGAGGCTGCCAATGTGCAACCACATTGCGGCGCTTCTGCCAACCAGGCGGTTTTCCTGGCGTTCCTTAAACCTGGTGACACCTTTATGGGCATGAGCCTTGCTGAAGGTGGTCACTTAACCCACGGTATGGCATTAAACATGAGTGGCAAATGGTTTAATCCGATTGCTTATGGCCTGGACAAGAATGAAGAAATTGATTACGAGCAGATGGAGCGTTTGGCTCGTGAGCACAAACCAAAGTTGATTATTGCTGGCGCGTCCGCCTATTCCCTGAAAATTGATTTTGAGCGTATTAGCAAGTTGGCCAAAGAAGTGGGTGCGATTTTTATGGTGGACATGGCGCACTACGCAGGTCTGGTTGCTGCGGGTGTGTATCCAAATCCAGTGCCGCATGCCGATATCGTTACTTCAACCACTCACAAGAGTTTGCGTGGCCCTCGTGGCGGCATCATTTTGATGAAGGCCGAACATGAAAAGGCAATTAACTCCGCGGTGTTTCCTGGCTTGCAAGGCGGTCCATTGATGCATGTGATTGCTGCTAAAGCGGTTGCCTTTAAAGAGGCGCAAGAGCCTAGTTTTAAAGAGTATCAAAAGCAGGTCGTTGCTAATGCGAAGGCCTTGGCAGAAACCTTGATTGAGCGTGGTTTGCGCATTGTTTCTGGTGGCACTGATTCACATGTGATGTTGGTGGACTTGCGCGCCAAGAAGATGACAGGCAAAGAAGCTGAGCGTGTTTTAGGTGAGGCACACATTACTTGCAATAAAAATGGTATTCCAAATGATCCTGAAAAACCAATGGTCACTAGCGGTATTCGTTTGGGTTCACCGGCAATGACTACCCGCGGCTTCAAAGAGGCAGAAGCACGTCAAGTTGGTCACTTTATTGCTGATGTTTTAGATAATCCCAATGATGCTGACAACATTGCTAAGGTGCGGGCTCAAGTTGCTGAGTTAACCAAGCGCTTCCCAGTTTACGGTTAAGCAACACTTCGTTTAGAAAGTTATCAATGCGCTGCCCTTTTTGTCATAACGAAGATACCCAAGTGCTCGATACCCGGGTATCGGATGAGGGTGACACGATTCGCCGCCGTCGCCGTTGTGCCAGCTGCGATAAGCGTTTTACGACTTATGAGCGTGCTGAGTTGGCTTTGCCATCGATTGTTAAAAAGAATGGCAGTCGAGTTGAATATAGCCACGACAAATTAGCGGACTCTTTGAAATTGGCATTGCGTAAGCGCCCAGTCTCTGCAGCATCTGTAGACGAATCGATTGCTCGGATCGAAGAAAAGTTACTGGGCCTTGGCGAAAAAGAAATTGCTAGTGAGCGCATTGGAGAGTTAGTGATGCGCGAACTCAAACGCTTAGATAAAGTGGCTTACATTCGTTTTGCCTCAGTCTATCGAAGCTTTGAGGACATTGAGTCCTTTGAGAGCGCACTCAAAGAACTTAAGTAGTTTATTTGGGTTGGGTTATTAAGAGTTTTTGTGCTTGGGCAGAGCACATATGATTAATGACCCCATCAATGTCAGTAGGCTGAGACCAGCCTAATTTTTCAAGAGCCTTTTGGGGGTTCCCAAGACTGGAAATAATTTCATTGGGCCTAAAAAAGCCTTCATCTATCTCAACGTATTCACGCCAATCTAGATCAAAATATTCGAAAGCCTTGCCCACAAAATATCTAAGGGTCTCTTTTCTGCCGGTGGCAATCACAAAATCATCTGGCTGCTCCAACTGCATCATAAGCCACATAGCCCCTACATATTCTGGAGCCCAACCCCAATCGCGCGATATGTCTAAATTACCGAGTTGAAGCTTGTGTAGCTGACCGGCTTTAATTTTGGCTGCACCAGTAATAATTTTTTGAGTGACAAAACGCTCTGGGCGTAAAGGAGATTCGTGATTGAACAAAATCCCAGTGCAAGCATAAAGTCCATAGGATTCGCGATAGCTATTAATCAACCATTTAGCAGTGGATTTTGCAACTGCATAAGGGCTGCGTGGGGCAAAAGGAGTGTGTTCATTTGCTGGCTTATCGCCAGTATCCCCAAAGCACTCGCTAGAGCCAGCATTATAAAATCGTATCGGTTTGTTTTGTAGACGCACAACCTCAAGAATATTTAAGGTGCCAATTGCAATGCTCTCAATTGCCTCTACGGGCTGATCAAATGAAAGTCCAACAGAGGTTTGACCGGCTAGATTATAAATTTCATCAGGATTAACTGACTGAATTGCATTAAATACACTGCGAAAGTCGTTAATGGACACCGACACCAATTTGACTTTATCGCGAATCCCCAGGGTTTGGAGGTTGACAAAGGAGGAGGCCATTACATCGCGAGATGACCCCGTCACTTCATAGCCTTTTTCAAGTAAGTATTTGGCTAGATAAGCGCCGTCCTGACCTGTGACGCCAATAATTAAAGCTTTTTTTTGCACTGCTTTATTTCAAAGCTACAAAGATGGAGCTAGTAATGTCCTCAACGCTGCCGGTCCCATTCACCTTGCGATAAGCGGGTGCCTTCACTTTGTCGCTCGGGCTACTTTGCGCTGCCCAGCTCGAGTAGTACTCCACCAGCGGACGAGTTTGATCGTTGTAAACCTGCAAACGCTTGCGTACGGTTTCTTCTTTGTCGTCATCGCGCTGAAGCAAGGGATCGCCTGTTACATCGTCCTTACCTTCAACTTTGGGCGGATTAAATTTGATGTGATAGGTGCGACCTGATGCTGGGTGTACACGGCGTCCGCCCATACGGTCAATGATGGCCTCAAATGGCACATCAATTTCTAAAACGTAATCGATTGGTACGCCAGCGTCTTTCATTGCTTGCGCCTGGGGAATCGTTCTAGGAAAGCCGTCAAACAGATAGCCCTTGCTGCAATCGGGTTGTGTAAGACGATCTTTTACTAAACCAATGATGATCTCGTCAGACACCAAGCCACCAGCATCCATAATTTTTTTCGCAGCAATCCCAAGTTCAGTACCGGCCTTCACGGCAGCGCGCAACATATCTCCAGTGGAGATTTGTGGAATACCGAATTTTTCGCAAATGAATTGCGCTTGAGTACCTTTACCAGCACCTGGTGCACCGAGCAGAATTAACCGCATTGTTTCCCCCTTAGAAGGCTTTTATTGTCCTGTATTTTCGGCATCAGGCTTGAGGCCTATGCCTAGGATTATCCCCGAGAGGGAAATAGCCCTATTAAATCGGTTTTAGCGACCCCAGACGGCTCTAATCCGCTCTAGATCCTCTTGGGTATCGACTCCAGCGGGGGGCGCTTCTGGCGCGATATGCACCTTAATACGATAGCCATTCCAGAGTGCGCGCAGTTGTTCTAAGGCTTCAGCTTTCTCGGGATGTGCAGGTTCAAGGCGGCTGTAGGCCTCTAAAAAGTCTGCTTTATAGGCATAAATGCCTAGATGACGTAGATGTTCAGTGGCCCGCTGAGAAGATACATCTCTGACAAAGGGGATGGCCGCCCTGGAGAAATACATTGCTTCGCCCGCGCGATTGAGTACCACCTTTACCACGTTAGGATTGTCTATCTCTGCTTGATCTTGAATCGCCACTCCAACTGTAGAAATGGCACAAGTAGGATTTTCAGCAAGCGCCAGGGCAACTTGGTTAATCAGTTCGGGAGGAATTAAGGGCTCGTCGCCTTGTACATTAACCACGATGGCGTCATTGGGTAGTTTGAGTTGCTGGGCAATTTCAGTGATGCGATCGGTGCCAGTAGGGTGATCATCTCGAGTAAGAAGGCATTCGATACGATGCACATCACAGGCTGCCTGAATCTCAGGCGAATCAGTGGCAACGATCACGCTTTGAGCGGATGACAGCATTGCCCGCTCTGCTACCCGCACCACCATGGGTTTGCCATGAATATCTGCCAAGGGTTTGCGCGGTAAGCGAGTGGATCCTAAACGCGCAGGAATCACTACAAGAAATTCTGGAGTTTTAGCTGCGGGATTCATGATGAAAGAGTTGCTTAACTCAGCTCGTTAGCTTCAAGGCTACGAGCTTCATCAACCAGCATTACGGGGATGTCATTGCGAATTGGGTAAGCCAGACGATCGGCTTTACAAATGAGCTCTTGCTTTTCAGAATCCAAATGCAAGGAACTTTTGCATAAAGGGCAGACAATGATCTCGAGTAAGCGCTTATCCATGATTGATCTTTTTATAAGGTGTATTGGTTTGGATCTGGTCTTTGCAAAATCGATTGCATCCACTCAGAAAAGTTATCCGGCAGGTCGATTGACATCGGCACCACCCAAATACGCTCATCCGTAATGCCAGTACATTTTACGGCATCCTTTTCTGTAATCAGAATGCATTTGGTAGCGATTTTCTTAAAAAAATCGGCGCTGTAAGTGCTGTGATCGGCTAGGGGTATACGTTTAGCTATCACACCATGTTTTTGTAGGGCATCAAAAAATCGTTTGGGGTTACCGAGAGCGGCAACCGCAGCAATGGATTTGCTATTTTTATTTTGGGGAAACTGCTCTGCCAGACTTTCTAAAGAGCGGGTGAGGCTAGGATTATTGAGCTGATAGGCAAGACCCAATTGAGGTTTTAAAGTAAATGCTCGCCGACCCTGAAAGTACTCATCAACCCCGGTTGATTTTTGTGCTTGATCGCTAGTCATAAGCGTGGCATCACGATCTCTTTTGGCAGACTCTCGTAAGGGCCCAGCTGGTAATAAAAAGTGATTACCTTCACCGCGCTCATCACGGACAACTAATTCAATATCTCTACCGCCTTCGCGAGCAGGCCAACGCGCTAAGCTGCTATGTTGCAAGCCGTCATCGCTAATGATGACATTGACTGTGGGATTGGATCCAAGAAGCGCAGCGATGGTCTTGGCGCGTTTTGGATAGACCCAAATTGGAAATTGATTATGGGTGCGCTTGGCGATCAGCACCGGTTCATCACCCACAAGGCTTGGGTTGGACTCGCTGGTGACTGCTGCTGGAATAGGTGTCATAGCACCATAACCACGTGAAATAATTCCGGGGCGCCAACCCAGGGTATGCAGCTTCTGAGCAAGCGCAATCACAATGGGTGTTTTACCAGTGCCGCCGACGCGAATATTGCCCACAATAATCACCGGGACGCCAACAGGTTTTGTCTGCAAGATGTTTAAGTCAGTGATTAATTTACGTAGACGTAGTGCTATGCCATAAAGCCAAGATAGTGGCCAAAGCAGCAAGCTGGTTGGCCCACGGCTTTCCCAAAATTTGGGCGCGGTTTGAAAGCATTTAAGCAATGACATTATTTCTTTGCCTGGCTGCTAAAAACCACATTAGAGAGATTGGTATCTCTAGCTGCCTCTAGAGCGCTCATGACGGCTTGGTGTGGTGCACGCGCATCAGCATCGATGTTCACTTGAAGATTGATTGTGCCATCTTGTTTGGTGACATTTTGTACCAGCCCACTGAGTGTATTGCTCAGTTGATTTCGTTCAACTATTTTGCCGTTCACTGCAAATCTGCCATCACGACTCACCGCAATCTGAATTTGTTTCACCTGATTTTGGCTCTCAACCCCACTAGCAGTTGGCAAAGTGATGGCGAGCTCTTGATAGCGCGTAAAGGTGGTGGAGATCATCAAAAAGATCAACACCACTAACAACACATCGATAAAGGGAATGAGATTAATCTCAGGCTCTGGGTGACTTGGATAGTCGTCTAAAGTGCCGAGCGAGAAGCGGCCTCTCTTCACTTGACGGTAGCTAAGCCAACTCATGAGTTGCTTGGATATAACTTCTTAAAAACCTGTCTTGTGAACTCTTCGCACTCACGTTGACGTTGATTGGCCATGGCACGCAGTCCACGCCAAGCAGCTAAGGCGGGGATGGCAATCAGCAAACCAAAAGCGGTGTTGTAGAGCGCCACTGAAATGCCGTGCGCTAATTGTTGTGGGCTGCTTGCGCTACCTGCAATCGCGCCTTGACTGCCAAAAATTTCGATCATGCCAATGACGGTACCAAATAGGCCTAACAGTGGTGCAACAGTTGCAATGGTCGCTAGAGCCCCAAGGTATCGGTCTAGCTTGAGAAAGGTATTTTGTGCCACCGCCCGAATTTCCTCCAAGGCATTCTCCGCAGAATTGCCCGTTAGTTTTTCTAGGAGTGCACAGGTCAACAGTGGAGCGGCAGGTGAACTTTGGGCTAATTCAGTAATTTGTTCGGGTGCAAGGGATTTTTGCGCAGAAAGTTGATTTGCGAGGGTGAACGCGGTTTCTAGGGTTGATTTGGGGAGGATATTGACTTGCCTCAGATACCAAGCGCGCTCAATAGCGATTGCTAGACCCAGAATCGAGATAATAAGGAGGGGCCAAATAGGCCAGCCGGCTGACAGTAAGATGGAGTACATAAGCTCAGTACTTTAGCTGAATTAAAACCCCGTTTCTGAAAGCTAGCCTGTGGATAACTCTGTGCAAAACTTTTTGTCAAAGTGGCTGTAAGTCCTTGATTGATCGTGAGCCAGTTGAAAATGTGTAGGAAAGTACTGTACTGGCAATGAAAATATTGCTATATAAATCAATTAGATAGAGGTCTATTGTTGGATTTATGAGACGTTCTGGGTCAGCAAATACTTACTTATGACTACTGGCCTTAGGGTGTATAAGCTTCTGTGGATATTTATCAGGGCCTGAGCCTGATGTTGCTGTGAAAAAAGAGAAAAAATGTCGGAAATATCAAGGGAAATTCTGAGTGTTGGCGATCTAAACCGCGCCATTGCTAGCTCTTTGGAGGAGCGTTTCGATGCCGTCTGGGTTAGCGGGGAGATTTCCAATTTCAAGGCTTATGACAGCGGGCACTGGTACTTTTCATTAAAGGATGAAGAGGGCCAGATTCGCTGCGTGATGTTCCGCGGACGCAACGGCCAAGTGGGCTTTATGCCCCAATCGGGTGATTTGGTAGAAGTTGCCGCTAATCTGGGTTTTTATGTGCCCAGGGGCGATATTCAGCTCACGGTACAAAGCATGCGTCGCGCCGGTATGGGTGGACTCTACGAGGCGTTTTTAAAGCTCAAAGCCAAGCTCACTAAAGAAGGTTTATTTGATCAAGACCGTAAACGTGAGATTCCGACCCATCCTCGTGCGATTGGTATTGTGACTTCTCCTCAAGCTGCGGCGTTGAAAGACGTGCTGAGTACGCTGGCGAGAAGAGCCCCACATATTCCGGTGGTGATTTATCCAACACTGGTGCAGGGTCCTGATGCGCCCGCTGGAATAATTGCCGCCCTCAAAGCAGCAGAAAAAGAAGATGCAGTTGATGTTATTTTGCTGGTGAGGGGTGGCGGTAGCATTGAAGATCTCTGGGCATTTAATGATGAGCAGTTGGCTTATGCGATCGCGCAATCGCCGATACCAGTGGTCAGTGGTGTAGGTCATGAGACCGATGTGACGATTGCAGATTTTGTCGCAGACTTGCGTGCCCCGACCCCCACAGGGGCTGCTGAGTTAGCGGCCCCTCGGCGTGATCAGATGTTGCAAGAATTAGAGGCGATCAGTCAGGCGTTATTACAACGAGTGGGTCAGCGTGTTGAGCGTGAAGCACAAACCCTGGATCAATTGGCTTTACGACTGAGTCATGCTTTGCCAAATCCTGAACGGATGCGAGAGCAAATTGGCCATTGGCAAAAAAGGCTGCAACAAGCTTGGATGGTCCGTATAGATGGGTGGAAAAGAAATCAAGGCCATTACCAGTCACAGCTAGAGATGCTTAATCCTCAGCGCACCTTAGAGCGTGGTTATGCGGTCATTTTGAGCGAGCAAGAAATGTCGCTACAGGCCGTGCGCAATCCAGATCAGTTGAAGGTAAATGCCAGCTATCAAGTGCGCCTAGCCGAAGGTCAGGTTGAAATTGAAATTGCTGCCGTTAAATAGGCTACAAAATATTCGGCTCGACGTGTAATTCAATACCAAAGCTCTCTTGCACCGTCATTTGAATTTTTTGAGCAAGATTGAGAATATCGGTGGCATTGGCCCCACCATGGTTTACCAAAACCAAAGCCTGCTTTTCATAGACACCTGCAGGTCCCAAGCGATAACCTTTAAAGCCGCATTGATCAATAAGCCAGCCAGCTGCTAATTTACGAGTGCCATTGGCATCCGGATAAGAAACGAGCTGTGGGTGCTCGGTCAAGAGTTTCTCGTAAGTACTATTAGTCACAATTGGGTTTTGAAAAAAACTTCCGGCGTTGCCAATAACTTTGGGGTCGGGTAGTTTGTTGCTACGAATCTGGCAAACAGCGTCAAAGATTGCTTGAGGGGTGGCGGCAGAGGTTTGGGCGAATTGCTTGGTAAGGTTGACATAGCTCAAGCGCGGAACCCACTTTTTTGGCAGCTTAAAGGCGACCTTTGTCACGATAAAGCGTCCGGGATTTTGCTTAAAGTAGCTATCGCGATAGGCGAAGCAGCACTCTTGCCGACTTAGGGTGACAAAGGCTTGTTCTTTACAGTCAAAGGCTTCAACACAATCTAGGCAATCAGATACCTCATTACCATAAGCCCCAATATTCTGAATGGGCGCAGCCCCGACTGTACCCGGAATCAGCGCAAGGTTTTCTAACCCAGGCAAATTTTGGGCAAGCGTCCAAGCGACAAAGTTGTGCCAATTTTCTCCAGCGCCAGCTGTGATGGTGGTGGATTGATCAGTGCAGTCGCCAATGGTGAGCCCGCTAATGTTCATTAAGAGTGTTGCACCTGGCAATGTTGCGGGGAGTACGACATTGCTACCGCCCCCCAAAACTCGCCAAGGGATGCCCAATGTAAGAATCTCAGACATGAGTGCGGGCAATTGTTCCGGCGCGGTAATTTCGTAGGCGAGCTCGGCTATAGCGGGTAACCCAAAAGTATTGCGACCCGCCAAGGAGATATTTTGGAGGGCTACGGGGGTAATCGGCGTGAGAGGCGCATTTTTTGCACGGTTCATGCCACAATCTTATTCGTGTTCGGCTATTTACTGGCAAAAAGCAGTGGCCGATATGATTTAAGCCAAGGTAAGTGGTATTCAGGTAAACAGTAAAGGATTTGATATGCCATCATTTGATGTAGTTTGCGAACCAGATATGGTTGAGTTAAAGAATGCGATTGAGCAGTCCAATAAAGAGATTGCGAATCGTTTTGACTTTAAGGGTTCAGATAGTCGCGTAGAGCAAAAAGATGAAGCCTTGATTTTATTTGGCGATGATGACTTCAAATTGGGGCAAGTGCGCGATGTCTTGGTCAGCAAGATGGCTAAGCGCAATGTGGATGTGCGTTATCTTAAGGATGACAAGACTGAGACCATTGGTGGCGATAAGCGCAAACAAACCATGAAGATTCAGAAGGGTATTACAACTGAGTTAGCCAAGAAAGTCGTACGCATTATCAAAGATAGCAAGATTAAGGTGCAAGCAAGTATTCAGGGCGATGCAGTGCGGGTTACGGGTGTTAAGCGTGATGACTTACAAGCGACCATGGCTTTGTTAAAAAAAGAGGTCACCGAGGCGCCATTGGGCTTTAACAACTTCCGTGACTAATCCAGTTTTTGCTACAGGGTTAAGTAAAAATCTTAGCCCTGTTCAATTGGCCCCGGGCAGCCAAGAGGCGATTGAACGTTTTTGCGATGCTTGTTGGTTAGAGGATGGCCTGGCGCAAAATAGTTTGTCTGCCTATCGTCGTGATCTATTGTTATTGGCACAGTGGTTGTATAAAACGGCTGGCTTAGATCTGTATGCCGCCAAAGAAAAAGAACTCACCGCTTACATTGCCCATCGCCGGGCGGATAAAGCCACAACAGCCAATCGTCGTTTAACAGTCTTTAAGCGTTTTTATCGACACGCTTTGCGCATGAATTTGGTTAAAAGTGATCCGTGTATTGGTTTGCGGGCTGCCAAGCAAGCATTGCGCTTTCCCAAGACCTTGAGTGAAGATCAGGTCACGGCTTTATTGAATTCTCCGAACATTGACACGCCTTTGGGTTTGCGTGATCGCACCATGCTGGAATTGATGTATGCCAGTGGACTGCGTGTTTCAGAGATCGTATCTTTAAAAACGGTTGCGCTGGGCTTAAATGAAGGCGTGGTGCGGATCATCAACGGCAAAGGCGGTAAAGAGCGCTTGGTACCCTTTGGGGGTGAGGCCGGCCAATGGCTGCGCAAATATCTAGCAGAAGCGCGCACACCTTTATTGGAGGGCAAGAGTTCAGATGCCTTATTTATCGGGCGGCATACTGGTACGGCACTTACGCGCCAAGCCTTTTGGGCTTTAATTAAGCGCTATGCACTACAGGCGAGTATTCCAGTGGCTTTATCGCCGCATACCTTGCGCCATGCATTTGCCACTCATTTGCTTAATCACGGCGCGGATTTAAGGGTGGTGCAATTGCTTTTGGGTCATGCCGATATTTCGACTACCCAAATTTATACCCATGTGGCCCGAGAGCGACTTAAATCGATTCATCAGCAACACCACCCCCGTGGCAGTTAGTTAGATTGAGTTGAGCAATAGCCTTTCGGCCTACTCAAACCAAATACTGGATATATGTTTAAGATAGCGCCATGGATCTTTTCTTAATTCTTGTTGCTTACCTAATTGGCTCGATTTCATTTGCGGTGGTGGTGAGCAAGTGCATGCGCCTGCCTGATCCTTATTCTTATGGCTCTGGTAACCCTGGTGCGACGAATGTGCTGAGAACCGGTAATAAGCGCGCAGCTGTTCTAACCCTCTTGGGGGATGCATTAAAAGGTTTTATCGCTGTCGTAGTTGCAAGGCAGTTATTGGGTAGTGATTCTTTAAGCTCCACCTTAAATTCTTGGATTTTGTGCGGCGTGGTCATTGCTGTGTTTTTGGGTCACTTATTCCCACTCTTTCATGGCTTTAAAGGGGGCAAGGGTGTGGCGACTGCCTGCGGTATCTTATTTGGAATTAATTGGATCTTAGGCCTTGCCACTTTAGCCACGTGGTTGATTGTTGCGAAAGCAACAAAATACTCATCATTAGCAGCATTAGCTGCCGCGGTATTTGGGCCGATCTATTTTGTGTTCCTGTTTGGTTTACATCCTATGGCGCTTGCGCTTTTGGTGGTTTGTGCGTTGTTGATTTGGCGTCATCGCAGCAATATCCGCAACCTCATCAATGGCACAGAGTCTCGTATTGGTGCCAATAAGCAAGCTAAGCATAATTCATCTACAGGAGCCGTATGATGACGATTGCATTTGCCTGTGTTCTAGTTATGGGCTTATTGCCTTATGTTGCTGCCGGTATTGCCAAAAAAGGTTTTGAGAATTACGACAACAACCACCCAAGAGAATGGCTTGCTAAGCAAAGTGGCTTTAGAGCGCGCGCGAATGCTGCGCAAGCCAATCTTTTTGAATCCCTCCCACTCTTTTTTGCGGCGGTGATTATTGCTGCTGTTGCACATGCTCCACAGGAAAGAATTGATTTTCTGGCAGTGTGTTTTGTCGTTTGTCGCTTGGCGTATTTGGTTTGTTATGTTGCTAATTGGGCAACCGCTAGATCACTGGTCTGGCTTGCGGGCTTATCTAGCGTCATTGCCATTTTTTTCCAGATTTAATACTGATTACAACACTCAGCCCAAGCTGAATGTAGCCCATGACCCCCACTTTATTTTAAGACTAAGATGCCAACTAAGAAAATCACCACTCCAGTAAAGAAGGCTGTGGCCAAGAAGGCGACGCCAGCAAAAAAAGCGAGCCAGAAAGCTGATGCTGGTATCCCACTTTCGGTGGTAATTCGTAAACGCATTCAGGCCCAAAAAGCCCGCTTTCATGCAAATGACAATATCTCGGCCTTTATTAAGCCAGGTGAATTAGAGGGCTTGGTTGATGAAGTTGCCGAGAAGATGCAAGCGGTCTTAGAGAGTCTAGTCATTGATACTGACAGCGACCACAACACTAAAAACACTAGTCGACGCGTTGCCAAGATGTACGTGCAAGAAGTTTTTAACGGTCGCTATACCGAGCAACCGACGCTGACAAAGTTTCCCAATATTAGCCATTTAAATGAGTTGATGATTATTGGTCCGATCACGGTCAGAAGTGCCTGTTCTCATCATCTTTGCCCAATTATGGGCAGGGTTTGGATTGGCGTTCTCCCCAATAAGCAATCGGCTTTGATTGGGCTTTCTAAATACTCACGTCTGACCGAGTGGGTGATGTGTCGCCCGCAAATTCAGGAAGAGGCAGTCGTTGAGCTTGCTGATATGCTCGAGAGAAAGATCAAGCCGATTGGGGTCGCAATCGTGATGGATGCTGATCATTTCTGTATGCAGTGGCGGGGTGTTAAGGATCGCGACTCAAAAATGGTTAACAGCGTGATGCGCGGGGCTTTCCTCAAGGATCCGAATTTACGACGTGAGTTCCTCTCTTTGCTCGAGAAACGTTAATCCAGCATCGATGCGAGAGTAGGGCTTGAAACCCCCATTCACTTTATCGAATGGTTGAGAACAGTTCTCAACTAATAAGCTATATAAATCAAGGGATTAGCTTGAGTATGGTGCAGTGATTTCTTCTGCTCTATGATCGCTATTATTCGGAATTTGCTTTTGATTTATCACGATTTATTTCTTAACCCAATGGAGTCAATATGAAAACTACTCGTCGCCAATTCATGATCATTTCAGCTGCTGGTGCTGCTACTTTGGCATTTAACAATACTGTTCAAGCTCAAGCTATGGTTGCTGAAACAGATCCACAAGCTGCTGCATTGGGTTACAAAGCGGATGCTTCTAAAGTCGATAAGGCTAAATACGCTAAATACGCAGCTCCACAAGCTTGTAGCAATTGCGCCCTCTACCAAGGCGCTGCAGGTTCTGCTGCTGGTGGTTGTGCATTGTTTGCTGGTAAGCAAGTAGCCGCTAAGGGCTGGTGCTCTGCTTACGCTAAGAAGGCTTAAGTCTTCTTTGAATTAAAAGATTGCATGTCAGCAACGATAGCCGCCTGAGAGGGTGGCTATTTTTTTATCAGGTTCAAGACGCTCACAAGAAGCGGTCACCATTAAATTCTATTTAGAGTCATCAATATGAGACACACCAGTAAATACCTCTGGAAGCGCTACTCCTTTTATCTAGGGGGTGATCAGCCTGCCGTCCACTGGCGGGAGCGTCTGCGTTCCTGTATTGGTGCCTTTGTGGGGTTGATGTTAGTGCTCACTATCGCTAAAGAGCTTGGTGATCTGAGTGGTATTGACGAGTGGCTCATGGCTTCTTTGGGTGCGAGCGCACTCTTGGTCTTTGCTTTACCTGGCAGTCCGATGGCTCAGCCGTGGGCTGTGGTTGCCGGCAATACCTTATCCGCCTTGGTTGGCATTACTGCGGCAAAACTGGTTGGTGAGCCCCTGTTGGCAATGCCAATTGCAGCAGCTCTCTCTATTATGGGAATGTTTCTCCTGCGCTGCTTACACCCGCCAGCTGCTGCAGTAGCGATGATTGCGGTCTTAGGGCATGTCACGCATTATCGCTATGCTTTTTTTCCGGCCATGATTGACTCGGGCTTGTTGATTTTGGCTGGAGCGATTTACAACAATATGACAGGTAAGCCCTATCCCAATAGGCCTGTGAGGTAGTTTTTGGGTATCAATTCGCCTCAAAGCCCCTGAAATACGAGCATTTGAGACGCTATTGGCGATGATTACTTGATTTTGCTGGCAGCAATCGAGGCGATGCAGTCTTTAATGCCGTAGTTATGTTACTTGCCAAAGTTTTCTTTGCGAATGGATTGGGCACATTCAGTTACAGGGTTGCGTAGCTTAATTTTTGGGGTGCTAGCCACTTATTTCTCCTTTTTGGGTTTTACCTGAGCCAGCAAGAATATCGCATGACGATTTACTAAAAAATCGAGATTAGTTTGTAGAAAAATCTTGTGTTTGGAGTGGGTCTGGAGAGTGCTTAAATTTTAATCAAGTGGATACTACAGAAGTCTCGACGATTACTCAATTTAATGCGGTGGATGAGCATTCAAAGAGCAGAGAAAACGGGGCTCAATATGAGGTCTCAACTATTTCACTCAATGATTTACTTAATAAATATAATGTGCCGTTAGATATTGATTTCTTATCTATTGATGCAAAAGGCAGTGAGTTTAAAATATTAAATTCTTTTGATTTTTCAAAATACAATATAAAAATCATTTTTTGCGAGCATAACTACACTCCAATGCGTGAAAAAATATATTTACTACTTTCTCAATATGGGTATACAAGAAAATATCAATCCGACTCAATTTTTGATTAGTTTTTTAAAATCTAACATAAAAATAATATTGAAATATGCCTGACGGTTGACAGGAAAACTGTGCTTAAGTTGAGTTGAAAAAATTAGCCAGTTAACCATTGGATAGACGACGTAAATTATTTTATGGGTTTTTGTCTAGGTAAGGCCAAGTGTTTATAAAGATCTGCATTTTTATTGGTCAATATCTCGGTTACGGGTTTTGCAACATTAGCCCGGAAAAAATGCAATCATAAAAAATAGAATTTCTGTGTCATGCACTTCATTGGCCTCAGTCGTGAGGTATGCAAAGGTAAAAATCGGAATGCCCCAGGATGCATGCGCAAACCATAAGCCTTCATAATGCAGGGAGCGATACCATGCGGAAAATAACGGTATAAGCACCAGCAATAACGCTGGAAATCCAAGGCCCAGCGCAAAATCCATCCAAGCGCTATGGGTGGCGCCCAGCAGGCTGCCGACTGGTTTATAAAATTAGGCCACTTCATGGTAGCTAGAGCCTTAAAAGAATGGTGTAGCAAACCATAACCCAGAGGATTCTCATGAAGGAGGCTAATACCCGCCCTAAACCAGGCGACTCGCTCATAGGTACTGGCGTCAACTAGAGTGCCGCAGCTATTGATGGGAGCCTGTGGATAAGTATTGCGATTTTTCCAGTAGTTTTGATGGTCAATGTCTAGCGCAACCGCAATGTTCTCGGACATTTCAGCCCAAGCAAGGTTTTTTTCGAGATGCCTTGTAATGCCTACACAAGAAAGACTGACGATGATCAAGTAGATGATGGCCGCAACCATAGATTTGCGTAGATTCTATGACATTCTAAAGATTAGGTTGAGCGCAAAGATTCCCAATCACACCATAAAAATTGCCATACCGTTTTTGGTATTGCCAAAGTTTAGTGTAAATAAAGTAATGCCAATGCCAAAAAGTCCGATCAGCGTCCACTAGCGGCTCATCTGGTGATTGATCGCCTGCAAAATTAAACAAAGCATAGGGGTAATGCTAGAGCGGCGCTTACTATAAAAGGTGCTTTTGCCTTGTAAAAGGCAGGCAGAATTTCTTCATGAATTAGTTAATTGATTAAGACCCTGTAAGCATATTGTCCGGAGCAAATGAGGGCGGTTCCTAAGAGGTCTAATAAAATCAACAAAATAGTGTATTTACTATCAAGAAAATCCCATTCCTTAGGTAAATTTTTTACATCAGTGTTTGAGTTTTTTGGATGAGTTGCTTGAGAATCAGTCAAGATTAGCCCTAAGCTTATTCCTATTGGGATGGTAAGCGGGCACTGCAACCAAACGTTATGCAACTTATAGAGTTGATTGTCAAAATTGTGTGAAAACGGAACTAAATCGAGTAATAGCCAAGGGTAAAAGGCCAAAAAGACCCATAAAGGCCAGGCAAGTGAGTAAAAAATTACTTTTGTATAGTCTTTTAAGAAAAAAACTCACAATAAATCCAAGACCCAAAAGAGTATGCCGCAGCGCAATCGTGCCGGGAAGCGGTCAAATCACCAACAAAGATACCGCCCAAAGCAAAATATGATGTGCCGCGTTTTTTGATTGAGGGGTTGGTGGTGGATATTGAGTAATTAGCTATTAGAAAGCATGAGAGCAAGTCTAAAGATGTAAATGGTACCACCCACATTATCTAATGGTAACGATCGCATAGGGAGGATATTTTGAGAGTGAGCAAAACCCTCTAGTTTGGTTGGATCTTAATGATATTGGAAAATCTCCTGAACAACTTGGTGGCTCGATATCATTTTAAGGGTATAAGTCTATATTGGGTCATTTCAGATAGGAAAGAGAGCATAATTTTGGCAATATACATATCCTGCTAAAAAAGAGTGTTGCTTTGCGTGTTTATTATAAAATTTGATGCTAATAAGAAGTCAATTGAAAGCGCTTGCCAAATGATTAAAAATCACTCCAATCAAAATGACTTTCATCGAAATAGTCAAGATTATGAAATTCCCCTTTTAGATATTGTTAATTTCCTGCAAGAGTCTTGGAAAAAACTTGTCGCCGCAAGCATCGTCGGAACGGTGTTGGGTCTGATGGGTTGGTTTTTCCTGGTAGATTATTCGGTGCAGTATATTTTGCTTAACAACAATAACAACATTAGCAGCAACAATAACAGCAACAGCAACAATAACAGCAACAGCAACAGCAACAGCAACAGCAACAATAACAGCAACAATAACAGCAACAGCAACAGCAACAGCAACAGCAACAGCAACAGCAACAGCAACAATAGCTATGCGCTAGATCTGGTATCCTGGAAAGCCTTGCAAAAAAGTTTGCCCAATCTGGCCGATCAAATCATCAGCGAAGGTAAAGTCCCCGAGGGGCAAGCTGCGATCTATAAAACAATGAGTGATGAGCGGTGGTGGCAAAAAAATATAACGCCAAGCTATGTATTATCTAAAGCCGATACCAAAGATTTAGCGGGCATTGGTAAAGATCTCGATTCTGCATCTACCACCATCCTCACTTTAATCTTGACGGCCAGCGGCCCATCAAAGGAGCAGGCGATTGACAACGTCAGATCGGTCGCCAAGTTTTTATCCAGTGGTAGCGCTTATTTGCAGTTACGCTCCTTGCTTAATGGCTACGAGAGCCAAACTATGAGTACGGTCGCCGACCTGCAGCAAAAAATTAGCAGCACGCAAGTGGAGATGTCTTACCAACAAGAACGCGTTCGACAATTAGAAGACTTACATAAGCGTTTTCCTGGGAGTGGCTCAGCTGCCCAGCAAGTAGTCGACGCCAAAGAGTCCAGCGCCAAATACTTGCCGCTGCAAACGCAAATTATTGCAGCTAAAAATGACATCAACGCCTCCAAGGAAGTGATATTGCGCCTGCAAAATCGCCTCGAACAAATTGGATTAACGAAAACATTTTTAGAGCAAGCGCTGCCACTACAAAACCAAACCTTTGACGGCTTAGTCTTAGATAAGCAATTGCTGGAGCTTGAATCCAATTTGCGCGCTAAATTGGGCAAGGACGATAGTAATGGCATGCAGCTCTTAAATGAGCTGCATTCCCAGCTGTTGAGTATTCAGGTGCGCTTTACCAAGGGCCTAGAAGCTAATAGCACGCCCACTTCCAGTGGCAAAAAAGGTATGATCACATGGACCGTGGGCGGCTTGGTCGCAGCGCTGTTCTTAATGCTCTTTATGTCCTTGGGCGGACGGGTCTGGCGATCCGTTAAAAGCGGGGGCGTGAAGTGGGGATCCGAGTGCAAATGAGTGTCTGGGAGCGTGTATTAGCGGGCTTGATGTTTAATTAAGTACTATTCAATCATTAATCAAAAGAACTTTTGTGAATATTCTTTTAACTGGCGGTGCTGGATATATTGGTAGCCATACTGCAGTCGCGCTTTCAGAGGCTGGTCATGAGGTGGTGCTTTTGGACAACTTCTGCAATAGTCAAAAAAGCGTTTTAGATCGGCTGGAAAGGATTTTGGGTGAGGTGTTGCCTTGTGTTGAGGGCGATGTTCGTGACACAGTACTTGTTACTAGAATACTGCAAGATTACAAAATCGATGCCGTGATTCATTTTGCAGGATTAAAGGCGGTAGGTGAATCCTTTCAAAAACCAATAGATTATTTTGATAATAATGTAAGTGGTACCGTTAATTTGCTGCGAGCCATGCGCGTGAGTAATATCAAAACCTTAATCTTTAGCAGTAGTGCGACTATATATGGCGTCCCGCAATATTTGCCTATTGATGAGCGTCACCCTACCAAGGCAATCAATCCTTATGGACGCAGTAAGCTTCATATAGAAGAAATATTAGCTGATGTCGCGGCTTCAGATCCCTCGTTGTGCATAGTCTCTTTGCGCTACTTCAATCCGGTTGGTGCGCATGAGACTGGTCTAATTGGCGAAGATCCTGGTGGTACCCCAAATAATTTAATGCCCTATATATCTCAGGTTGCTCTAGGTAAATTACTATGTCTTAATGTATACGGTAATGATTACGATACACCTGACGGTACTGGTGTGCGAGATTACATTCATGTCATGGATCTTGCTGATGGACACTTGGCAACCTTAAATTTTACAGAGCGGAATTCTGGTTTGCACACATATAATTTGGGTACTGGTAAAGGTAATAGCGTTCTTGAAATGGTTAAAGCTTTTGAGGATGCAAGTGGCAAAACTATTCCTATAAACATTAAGGCAAGACGTGCTGGAGATGTTGCCGCTTGCTATGCTAGGGTGGACAAAGCTAACTTTGATTTGAACTGGAAAGCAACTAGAAATTTGCAAAAAATTTGCACCAGCATTTTGAATTTCCAGAAACACTCATAAATGCAACAACCTATAACAATCTTATTAAAACGACTTTGGCATCATATTAGCCTGCGTCGTCGAAAGCAGTTTTTGGCCATGATTGGATTAACTGTGTTTAGCTCTTTGGCTGAAGTAGTCAGTTTGGGAGCGGTTTTGCCATTTATTGGAATCTTGACTCAGCCTGAAAAAGTATTTGCATCACCTTGGCTGACAAGTTTTGTGAGGTCACTAGGTATTACATCGGCAGGCGAGCTCGTTCTTCCTCTGACTATAGGTTTCGCCGTTGCCGCGCTGGTAGCGGGAGCGTTACGTTTACTTTTGCTATGGGTTAGTATCCGCCTTGGTAACGCCACTGGTGCAGACCTTAGTATCGAGATATATCGGCGCACGCTTTATCAAGCCTATAGCGCGCACATAGCGCGTAGTAGTAGTGAAATAATCAGTGGCATTACGCAAAAAGTAGGCACTGCATCAAGCATTTTGTTGTCTTTAGCAGTGGCCATCACATCTACTGTGTTATTTATCGCAATCTTAACCACGCTGCTTGTTGTTGATCCAATGGTAGCCATTCTCGCCGCTACTAGCTTTGGGGCCGCTTATGGGGTTATTGGTTACTATGCTCGCGGGCGTTTAGTAAATAACAGCCACTGCATTACCCAAGAGCAAACACGAGTGGTCAAGGCCCTACAAGAGGGGCTTGGCGCAATCCGCGACATCTTGCTGGACGGTACGCAAAAAGTCTACAGCAATCTATATAGCGATGCAATACTTCAGCTACAGCGTGCGGGAGGTGAAAATACATTCATCAATCAAGCCCCGCGTTATGTTATGGAGGCATTAGGCATGGCACTCATTGCCGTTTTTGTTCTGATCTTAAGTCATAGAGCAGGCGGCGTGGCCACAGCATTACCAATATTATCGATGCTTGCATTGGGTGCTCAGCGACTATTGCCACTTATGCAACAGCTTTACGGTAATTGGTCGGTTGTATTGGGCGGTCATGCGGCGTTGGCTGATGTGCTGGCCTTGCTTGATCAACCGCTCCCAAAGCAGTCCAGCCTACTGGAGCCTGAACCACTTGTAATGGGACGGTCCATACAATTTAAAGACGTTCGATTTCAATATAATTCCAACTCCCCATGGGTGCTTGATGAAGTAAATTTAACAATTTCTAAGGGTACACGAGTTGGAATTATTGGGAGTACTGGCAGCGGAAAGAGTACCGTACTGGATTTGCTGATGGGCCTGCTTCAACCTACACGAGGTAATATTTTGGTCGATGGGAAGTTAATTACGGCTGATGATAATCGGGCATGGCAACGTTCAATCTCACATGTACCACAAAGTATATATTTAGCAGACACTTCAATAGCTGAGAATATCGCATTTGGCGTACCTTGCAATGAAATAGATATTGCCTTAGTCCGCAAAGCGGCACAACAAGCAAGAATTGCTGACTTTATTGAGGGTCGCCCGGAGGGATATAGTGCAGTTGTTGGTGAACGCGGTGTTCGTCTGAGTGGTGGGCAGCGTCAGAGAATTGGTATTGCGAGAGCTTTATATAAGAAAGCTACTGTATTAATTTTCGATGAAGCTACTAGTGCTCTTGATGGCGAAACTGAGCAAGAAGTTATGGACGCAATTGAGGGGCTCAGTAAAAGCCTTACACTTTTTATTGTGGCACATAGAACATCAACCCTTAGAAATTGTGATGTGATTATCAAATTGGTTGATGGAAAATTTATTGTTGATTCTAATCGTAGCGCTATTTCAGAAAATGAAAAGAGTACCAATTGAAGTCGGCGATGAAGAACTTACTGGCACCACTTGCAATGCCTCTTCTTTCAAAAGTGCATGAATTTAAAGATATACATAAAGGGGAGAGCTGCTACTTGATCGGCGATGGTGTATCGATTAAATGGTTTGATTTAGCAGCATTTAATAACAAGTTAGCTATTCCATGTGGATTTATTCCATTTCATAATGATTTCCATAAGCTTACAACCGAGTTTTTTATAGTTTCTGAGCCTTGGTGGTTTTATCCCTTGGAAAGAAACCCTGCCACTGTAGGGCCATATAAAAAAAATCCACGTCAACGAGCGTATAGGGATATTATCAAGAAGTATAATGAGAAAAAATTCTTCATCAATTTAAGCAATTACCCCACGCTACAAGGCAATAATATAATTTATTTTTTTGCTAATTTTCATGATAGAAGATTGCCAGATAATTTCATCACAAATAGAATTAATGCATTTCATGGCTCGCTAAGAACGTCAATAACATTTGCAATTTATATGGGTTTTGACCATGTATATTTAGTTGGCTGTGACTACACTCATAATCCATCTCGTACAATGCATTGGTATGAGAGGGGGCATGGGAAATTGGATGTGCATAATAACTATAATGAGGAATTTTTTGAACTAGCTAAGAATTTTATTGATATCACCACTATTACGCTAGATGGAAAAAGTGACTTTATAAATTCGGTAACCTATGAAGAGCATACCGGTAGGAAACTTTCATTTCGAGAAAATTTAGATCTTACTAGTGAAAATTATTTAAACACTCTGTCCACTTGGGCGGACTACAAGATATTTTGAGAAAATTAATTGGACACAAATATTCCATATGGGCGCCAAGATATCAATCAGGCTGATATTGATGCAGTAATTTCAGTTCTGAACTCAGACTATTTAACTCAGGGGCCGATCGTGCCTCTGTTTGAAAAGACAGTTAGAGATTATTGCGGTGCACAGTACTCAGTTGCTGTTAATAGTGCTACTAGTGCTCTGCATATTGCCTGTTTGGCTTTGGGGGTGTCTGACGGGGATTTGGTTTGGACGACACCTAACACCTTTGTCGCTACCGCAAATAGCGCTCTTTATTGTGGTGCAAGAGTTGATTTCGTAGATATTGATCCTCGCACCTACAATATGAGCATTGAGAAATTAACAGAGAAGTTGGCTTGGGCGGAAAAAAATGGAGAGCTGCCAAAAGTTTTGATTCCTGTTCATATGTGTGGTCAACCCTGTGATATGGAAGCTATCTTCAATCTAAGCCGGCAATATGGTTTTAAAATTATTGAGGATGCATCCCATGCTATTGGTGGTAAATATAAGCAGAATCTTTCTAAAACTATACCCGAGTTGGCTGGATCAGCATTGTATTTATATCCAATAGGAAATTGTAAGTTTAGC
>CANGEC010000001.1 GCA_947452625.1 Burkholderiaceae bacterium | reverse complement strand
TGATTGACCGTTTCGTGAAATCGCAAATGGGTCGTGCTTTTGAGGCCTTGCGCGACAGTCCAGTAGCTTGTGATTGTATGGGTGTATCCGTGTATCGCTTTAAGGTGATCGCGTTTGTGATCAGCGCCGGCTTTGCTGGTTTGGCGGGTTGTTTATATGCATACTCTGAGCAGTACATTTCACCAAACACTTACAACAATGAATTAGCCGTACTCTTCTTGTTGGGCATCATTATGGGTGGCCGTAAGTCACGCCTTGGTGCTGTGATTGGCGCTGCCATTATTGTGTTGTTGCCCAAACTGCTCGATGACATTGGCCTCTTCCGCATTGTGGCCTCCATTATTGCGATTGTGGTCGTCGTGGGCGCAGGTTTAGCATTGTCCAAGCAAGCTACTACCCCAAGACGTGTGGCTATTCCGATTGCGGGTGTAGTTGGTTTGGCAGCCTTCTCATTCTGGTTGGATAATATTTCTGACTGGCGCTTGAGTATTTTTGGCTTCATGATTTTGCTAGTGGTCTACTACTTGCAAAACGGTATTGTCGGTTTTGCCAAAAGCTTTTATCAGTCGATTGTTGGTAAAGCAAAAACGAGCCGGGGCGGTGATGCTGAAGCAGTGGATGACTCGATTAGCTTTATTAGTACTGTAGCCAATCAAAATACGGGAGCTGAACTCCTCAAGGTGGATTCCGTATTGATGCAGTTTGGTGGTCTTAAGGCTCTGAACAATGTTAGCCTGAGTATTAAGCGTGGCACCATTCATGGTTTGATCGGTCCTAATGGCTCCGGTAAGAGCACCATGATGAACGTGCTGACCGGTATTTATGTTCCTACTGCCGGCAATGTTTTATACGCGGGCAATAGTGTGGTTGGTAAGACTTCTTCCGATATTGCTTTATCAGGCATTGCGCGTACCTTCCAAAACGTTCAGCTGTTTGGTGAGATGACCGCGATTCAGAACATCTTGGTCGGTCTACACCATACTTTTAAATCAAACATGGTTGAGATTGCTTTGCACTTGCCACGTTACAAAAAGGAAGAAGCGGAAGCCCATGCGCGTGCATTGGCCTTGCTCAAGTTCGTTGGTCTAGATGATTTGGCCAATGAAGAGGCACGCAATCTGCCATACGGTAAGCAGCGTCTTTTGGAGATTGCCCGTGCTTTAGCGCTTGATCCAGAATTACTCTTACTCGATGAGCCGGCTGCAGGCTTAACAGCCCCGGATATCAAGGAGCTCTTGCGCATTATTCGTAAGATTCGCGATAGCGGTATTACTTTTATCTTGATCGAGCATCACATGGATGTGGTGATGTCAGTGTGCGATACGGTTTCTGTACTCGATTTTGGTCAGAAGATTGCAGAAGGTAAGCCTGCTGAGGTGCAAGCGGACGAGAAGGTGATTCATGCCTACTTGGGTACTTAATCACTAGAACTATATTGAATCGGTAAATACCATGTTATCTATTAAGAATCTTGAAGCAGGCTACGGCAAAGTTAAAGTCCTTCACGGCATCAATATTGAAGTGCCTAAAGGCCAGGTGATTACCTTGATTGGCTCAAATGGTGCCGGTAAGACGACAACCATGCGCGCTATTACTGGGATGATTAAGCCTACTGCTGGTGAAGTCACTTTGGGCGGTGAAAAAATTGATGGTTACGACTCTCATAAAATCGCTCGCCTAGGATTGGCGCATAGCCCTGAGGGGCGTCGTGTCTTCACCACCATGTCAGTGACCGACAATCTTTTATTGGGTGCATTTCCTCGCTTTACCGGAAGTCGTCCTAAGGGGGATATCAAGAGCGACTTAGAGCGTGCTCTCGAAATGTTCCCACGCCTTAAAGAGCGCCGCAATCAATTGGCTGGTACTTTATCGGGTGGCGAGCAGCAAATGTTGGCGATGGCCCGCGCTGTGATGCTCAACCCTGAAATTATTTTGCTCGATGAGCCATCCATGGGTCTTGCCCCAATTCTGGTTGAGGAAGTATTTAAGATTATTTCTAATCTCAAATCGCAGGGTGTCACCATGTTATTGGTGGAGCAATTTGCTGCCGCTGCTTTAAATGTGGCCGATTATGGTTACGTATTGGAGAACGGTAAGATTGCAACCCATGGCCCCGCCAGTAAGTTGCAAGATGATCCTGCAGTCAAGGCTGCCTATTTGGGCGGTGCTAGTAGTCATTAATCAACTGGTAATGCCAGATGTTTAAAAGCCCTCCTTGGAGGGCTTTATCTTTTTATGAGACCGAACCTTGAAGTAGTTTCAGTGCCGCCCGGATCAAGAGGGCCCGATATCCCATATAAAAAGCAACACCCATAAAACTGATTGCAAATAGCTTCGGTATCCAGGCGCCTTCCAGGGCGAGCTCTGAATTGAGGACACCAAGGGAGACCGCCAAAAAGAATAGCGCCCCTAAGCCCAACACGATCCAATTTTCACTGCTGGTAATTTTCTGGGTTTTATTTTCGTAGGCTAAAACTTCAAACACCCCATTTTTATTGAGGCCCGTAACAGTGAGTTGATCACCGTCTTGAATGTTCATTGGTGTATTAAATTTCGCCTCAACTTTTTGGTCGCCCAAGTCAAATTTAGAGATGTAAATTCGTTTGAAATACACCGAGGAGTGATCATGGGTTGGCTTCTCTGGATTCACATACTCCAGTAACTCATTATTCAGATTTCTCACGGTCCCAGAAAGGGTGATGATGGCATTCGAAAAGAAGGGCATTAATGAAACTCCTAATAAGCTCAAGATCAGTATAAAGAGTGGTGGGAGCAGGCGACGTTTCATAAACCTTCAATACCCTTCACCATGAGTCCGAGGGCAACCAATAGGGTAAAGACGGCAAAGAGCTGCTGTAGTCTTGGACCACTGATTTTTTTACCGAGCGCGCGGCCTAGTAAGAGACCACCAAGTGAACCCAGTGCAAATGGCGCAGCAATTTGTAGGTGAAGCGTTCCTGATAATGCTGAAATAATCGTGCCGCCACCCGAAATAATCGCTAGAACACCGAGTGATGTGGCGACAATCGATTGCAAGGGAAGATCGGTATAGCGCTTGAGGGCGGGGACAATCACAAAGCCGCCGCCAACGCCGAGCAAGCCTGATAAGAAACCCGCAAGGCTGCCGGCAAACATTAAGGCTCTGGCGCATGGAACAGTCCAAACCAATTTGCCAATAGACTGATTCAGCAGGCAGGGTGGTGGTTTGATATTTTGATCGCCGATACCTAAAACCTCATTGCGCGCCTGTCGGTAAAGGCGAATGGAGACATACATTAGGGTGTAGCTAAACAGTATGAGTAACGGGGTGTTTGGTACTTGTTGCGCTAACCAAAGACCTACTGGTGAAAGAATTAGGCCAAAGACGGCCATGAAGCCGGCAGCTTTATAACGCAAGATCTTATTCTTAAAGCCTAGCAATGCACCAACACTTGCTGCTAGAGCAATCGCTGAGAGCGCAATTGGACCAGCCTCAGCCACGCTCAGATGTAAAGCAAAAACCAAAAGGGGCACCGATAGAATGCCGCCACCGGCCCCGGTCAAACCCATCAGCAGACCAACAAGTATGCCAAGTGAGGGGCTGATAAGGGTCGAGTAGTCCATTGTGATAGCTTGGATATTATATAATTAAATATATTGATTGTTCTTTGGAAAGACTATTGTGAACCCAAAGCCGCAAGCCGTCATTAAGCCGTTTTTTGATCCCGAAACTTGGACTTATACCTATGTGGTGTATGAGAGCGACGGCAGTCCCTGCGTGGTTATTGATTCGGTCTTAAATTACGACCCAAAGTCAGGCAGGACCAAAACCAGCTCCGTTGATGAAGTGATTGAATTTATCCTGGCCCATCGCTTGCAGGTCGAATGGATATTGGAAACTCATGCTCACGCCGATCACTTGACTGCTGCACCTTATTTGCAAAATAAGCTCGGGGGAAAGATCGTTATTGGTAATCGTATCGATGGTGTGCAAAAGGTATTTAAAGGGATTTTTAATCTCGGCGGAGATTTTGCGGTGGATGGATCTCAATTCGATGATTTGTTAAAGGATGGGGAAACCTTGTCCTTCGGCAATCTTGTTTTAAAAGCCTTATACGTCCCAGGCCATACCCCAGCTTGCATGGCTTATGAGATTGGCGATGCAATTTTTGTAGGGGATACTTTATTTATGCCGGATGTTGGCACGGCACGTTGCGATTTTCCTGGGGGTGATGCGAGGACGCTATTTAGATCCATTCAGCGGCTGTTAGCCTATCCTGAGCATACTAAGCTGTATATGTGCCATGATTATCCGCCTGAGAACAGAGAACCTACTTGCAGTGCGACGGTTGCTCAAGAGCGAGCCCACAATATTCATATTCATGAGGGTATCAGTGAGGATGCTTTTGTGGCGATGCGGACTAAACGCGATCAAGGTTTAGAGATGCCCACTTTAATTTTGCCTGCGATCCAAATCAATATTCGCGCTGGACATTTTCCGCAGCCTGAAAGCGATGGCAAATCGTTCTTAAAAATTCCATTAAATGTGCTGTAGATTAAATTTTGTAAATGACAACTATTTCGAAATCCGAATTAAAGAAAATGCAGTCTTCTGCCGAAGATGCCTGCAAGTTGATGAAAGTGCTCTCCAATCGAGACCGCATGATGTTGCTTTGTGAAATCGGTCAGGGTGAAAAATGTGTCGGAGAGCTTGAGTCAGCTTTAGATATTCATCAGCCGACACTATCGCAACAGTTGGCAGTCCTCAGAAAAGAAAAACTCGTCAAGACACGCAGAGATGGAAAGCAGATTTATTATTCCCTTGCTAGCCAAGTGGCGGTCTCGGTAATGGCTTTGCTTTATCAGCATTACTGTAAGAGGTAGGAAGTTTTTCGGCATGCGCTTCAGCTTCGCTTGATCTGCGCAACTACGCCATGCACCATAAAGATGGCAAAAAATACCAGGCCGATAAGCCAGTGAGTCAGAATGACGCTTTCTCGAATGGTTTCGGGGCCGTAGTACAGTAGCGCTCCTGAGCTAAGAAGGATGGCTAAAAAGCCAAGCTGACTGAGGCCGCTTGCTAGCTGACGTTTTGCCTTTAAGCCTGCCTTAAGATGAAAAGGAAGCACTGAGCCCAAAGCTAGGGTGGCTATTAATGCGGTGATGCCATGCCAGGCAAGTACTGCATGAATACCCAATAAGTCTTTTTTCAGAAAAAATTCGTGACCCAGTAAGTAAGCGATGCCGGTTAGGGCGCAAGTGCTCATGCTGGCCAGGACAAAGGTTCTCTGCCAGTGCGGCATTTTACCGAGGCGGCTGTTATTACGGTAGTGTGAATGACTCATATTGCTAGTTGTATTGCTTGCGCTGAAAAATGATGAAAACAGGCATGGTCTGGTTGATGAGTGAGGGCCAAGACTTTTGTCAGGGCGTCGGCATAGATGCATTCATTGGCGATCACGGAGTAAGAGTGGGGAGTATCGACAGCTTGCCCGCTAATGGGGTTGATGAAATGGCTCACAGTATTTTTCTCGCGCGCAGAAAGATATAGACCGCTGGTTGCGATCGCACCATTTTGGAGTTCGCCAATGTTGATCACCTGGTTGGGCTTGCTGGGTTCGCGAAGATAAATAGTTTGCGCCTGATTGCCAAATACGCGTAGATCGCCGCCGGCATTTACCGAGCCAGACTCAACACCACGGGTACGTAAGCATTGAACGGCGATATCCACTGCAAATCCCTTCGCAATACCACCCAAATCCAAACAAAGAGGCTTAGTCGAGAAGATCTTGTTGGTAGTTATCCATTGCAGATCTTCAATGCCGCCATATTGACGTACTTGCCGATTAATCTGTGTTGGCAAAAGTCCGCTCGCTACTAAGTGATGGCCGATACCGCAATTGAAGAGTCCACCAGATAAGTTATAAACTTCGCGAGCAATCTGCAGCACTTCACTTGTCCATGGATGGATCTCGAGTTCATTTAGATGGGCGTGCAAATTGATCATCGATAGCTCGCTGTTGGGATCATGAAATCCCATAAGCTTTTGTACAGTCGCTATTGCATTAAATGCCTGCTCAATAGCTGCAATGTGATTGCCGCATGCATCGTCAATCGAAATCTCAACATACGTGCCGAGCAATGGTTTGCAACGGATCATTTGCTTTGTGGCTTTTTGAGTGCTAAATCATAAAACGTCAGTACTCGCTTGATGCCGTCAGTGAGATGTTTGCACGATAAGGTTGCCCCACCAATATTCTGAATATCTTGATTGAGTTTGATGGGGTCATTGACTGTTTTGCCAATGAACTGCTTGCGCCATGAAGCTTCGGCTACTTCATAGCCATAAGATTCGACATACTCTAATATTTCAATCCCTTGAACGCCACCCGTTGGGCTCAGGCTCACGGCATAGGTAATCATTTCATGCTTACCTACGACTTCATCCACGATTAACCAGCTGCCATCGCCAGCCTTCCAAATACGGTCGCCCTGAAAAGGATGTCGGATGCTAGAGGCAATGCGCATTTTTTCCTGCAAGTCATCGGTAACCAAAATAGGTGTTTTAGTTAGCACCTTATTGGGAAATAGAATTTTCTGGGCTTGTTCAACTGAAACGTAGATCTTTGCGTGAGCAATGAGTGGTGCACTGACGAGTACAAGACCAGCGGCAAGATAAGGGTTGGGTTTCCAGTTCATCATGATTTTTGCA
The DNA here is from genome assembly GCA_947452625.1 of Burkholderiaceae bacterium. GTDB lineage: Bacteria > Pseudomonadota > Gammaproteobacteria > Burkholderiales > Burkholderiaceae > Polynucleobacter. Next base: position 59,571 of record CANGEC010000001.1, on the reverse strand, counting down.
GGCGATTAATTCAATGGAAAGCCAACTTTGACGATGAACTCATTCACGGAGTGGCTATCCCACACGCGTGCATTCGAGCACTCGGCTGTGCCATCGCCCATACAGTTGCCCCCTTTGAGTTGATAGCGCCATGCACCCGTAACCCACCAGTCTTTAGCGGCATAGTGGAGATTTGGACCAATAAAGGTTGCGCGCTGCGTCTGATTTTGAAGGTTGTAACTCGAGAAATCATTATGAAAGCGTGCCTCAACCCCACCAGACCACTTGGGGGCAAAGCGGTAGCTTGCTCCAACCAAGAAATCCAACATGGATTCGGGAACATTGCCATTACCAACAAACTTCAGTTGCTCATTGGCCATCACAACGTTGCCGGCTAAGATGAGACGATCATCGATAAAGTTCGATTGCAGTAATAGCCTGGCTTCAATCTCATTCTTATTTCTGCCTATGGTGGGTTCTAAATAAAGCCCAACGCCTACTGGAGAAGTGACGGGATTCGTAAGGCGATAAATAGCTTCGAGAGAGCCGCCCTCAATACCGCTTTTTCGGTAGGGTGTTGCAGGGTCATGACTTGAGGGTACTGGCTGCCCACCTGTACAGGTGGGCGTACCATCACAGGCATCCGGATTGTTGTAGTTTTGATTGGCATTTACATAATAGGCATTCAAGTAGCCAGCAATTTGAAAATCATTCGTTAAGCCATACTCCAGTTCGGATCTAGACAGCCAGTTGTTATAGGAGCCTGTTGCTTGTTGTTTATTGAGCTGCAGACGTTGCTCGAACTCAAGACTCCCTTTGGGTTGTAGGTCTAAGGTATAGATCCAACCAAATGCACCTTCACCTGCATGGGCAAAAGATAAATGGAGGGCGGCTGCCAAGAGAATGGCGCAGGCAATAAGTCTTCTGATAGTCAATTTCTGTTTCCTGATGGGTTTAGATAAAAATGTATTTGAGAATGGTTCTCAATATAAACTAAATGAGAATCGTTATCAATTAATTAATTGACCCTTTTTGTATTGCTGTAATCAATCTGAGGGCTAAATGGCATGAGCTTGTAAGATGACCTCTATGGATGCGCAAGCCCTTGAAAAACTCGTATTGATGAAGATGCCCTTTGGTAAATATGCTGGGCGAGCTTTGGCTGACTTGCCTGGTAATTACTTGGCTTGGTTTGCGCGCGAAGGCTTTCCTAAAAGCGAGTTAGGCCAGCTCTTGGAGTTGATGCATACCCTTGACCACAATGGCTTACGTGGATTATTGGCACCTATCCAGAGAGCGCATGGCTTGGGCGCGCGGCAGTAATCAAAGTGATTGGTATTGTGATTTACTGACTATGAATAATAGCCGTCACCCGATTGCGCTCGTAAGTGACTTCGCTGGATTCTGGTGGACTGCTTTGAATCAGGCTTGGCTGAAGACCGGTTTTGTTTCTGATGGATTCGGCTAATGTTTTTGCAAGCATCTCATTGCGGTCATACTGAATCTGTACGCTAGCCACTCTGCCAGCTTGAATAGCAGCCACTATCTCCGCAAGCTTGCTTGGTAAATAGCTATCAAAGAATACAGGGTACCAGCCACCCAATAATGGTTTTGACGGTGTTTTGTTTGTGTGGGCAGCGCCGATATTCTCTGGAAGCCCAAAGTCAATCCCAGTTTTTTGCTTGAGTTCCTGGTAGGAGATGGGCGGAGACATATTGGCCTCATTGGTGTTATCAACCCAATAAGCCCAAGCGGTATTTTTCTGGGGGTCATAAACCAACTTAAAGAGATGGCTCGGCACCGTCACCTTGCTAGTGCCGATACTGCCTTGGTTACCCGTAGATCCGGTATAGACGTAAAGATCCCCTGCGCTTCGTTTGGCGTATTGCCGAGTGGGCTCCTCTACATTTTTAGCCCAAAGGCCCTGATTATTTTGTCGGGCCTGAGGCATCATGTTGGCCAAAGAGAAGGATTGAGCCATGCCTAGTTCATTGGTCATGTCGCCAGCGGGCACATTATGGCCACGGTCATAACCGCTGCCACGGTAGTCCGACAGTAGGGCGCGCTCTCTAAATGGTAGGCGAGCCTCTTCATAAAACCGATTCGCTCTGCGCGGGTGTGGCTCAGAAAGTTGCCGACCATTGAGTCGTTCAACGGCATAGATAGGCTTTTTATCAACCGGAGAGTAGTAGATGGCAAACCCATCAAAGCACAGGTCGCGACCGACCATGGGGCTTATGGGGATCATTTGGTTGGGAAAGACGTCTTTACATTGCTCAAAGAGCGCGAGAGCGCTCAGGGGGCTTGCCAGTAAGGCAGGCGCAAGAAGTTTGCTAAGCCATTTCATGATGTTGTAGTGTAGGTGAGATCCTTCCTCACCCCAATACTGGATTGGCCAATTGGCTCTAGAGCAAACAATTATCAGGGTTTTTCAGTATCTCCAGCGCGACAAAAAGGCATTAGATAAGCGCAAACATTGAAGGCTTCACCCGACCCTCGGACAATATGACTATCACTATAGGTAGAAGTTTTCCGCCGATAAAACACTAGATGTATTGATTTTGGGCTGCTGATTTCTTTTTAAATGGTAAAAAAGTCGAATTTATAGCAGTTTTTTATACTATGAAATTAGTGATCACTTACATATATAAGTTATTGATTTATATATATTTATTGAGATTCAGGGATTACCCCAAATCCCTAACAGGGATTTCTATACGATTTGGTTATTAAAAGTACATTCTTTATTCTTGACTAGATATAAGAACCTTTTTAGGATGACTCATGTTTTTTATATATTGCACTGCAACATAAATCAGTAGCTCGGTTTTATGAAGTGCTGCAAATGGATGAATGAGTAAAAGTTTATTAAACAATTTGAGTGATGTGCAGATAGCTCAGCCTCTTTGGGCTTCCGCTAAAGAGTTATTGCAACAAGCTATTAGTTCAGCCTCCCGGGTGATTAATGGCTTGCTCGTTGTTTGCGTATTTATGGCGGTCAGTCTTTGGCTTTCCGGTAACGGTACTGGTGCCGGAGCATTTGATTTGGCTCGTATCTTGGTGCCCGAAGAGGCTCGGCACATTGTTTGGCAGAACGATCTTGGAGTACCTGATAGCAAAGAGGCTAGCAATAGCCTAGCGGATGATCAATCACAATCATTAAATTCTTTTAGTAAAGCCCAGCAAGGTCAGAAGATGTTTGGCGCGGTGGCCAACAAGCATCAGGTTGTGTTGTTGATGCCTTCGGTAGCGCAGGCTCAAGTAAAACCGATCTCGCATTTGACCAATCAGATTCCCACTTCAAAAATTGATCCTCAAGCCTTGGATAGTAATTTAATGGGATCAATTCAGAACCAGCGCGCTGTAGCGGATTTCTTTGAAAAGAAATACAGCCTAGAACGTAGCAAGATCGAGGAGTACGTCTCTAATGCTGTGTTGATTGCCAAAGAGGCCAATATTGATCCGATCTTATTGTTGGCAGTGATTTCAGTGGAATCGAATTTCAACCCCAACACTAAGAGTAACGCCGGTGCTGAGGGCTTGATGCAAGTGATGACCTCAGTCCATAAAGACAAGTACGCCCTTTATGGTGGTACTGCAGGCGCTGTCAAGCCCGAAGTCAACATTCGGGTGGGCGCCTATATCTTGAAACACTTAATTGCTAGTGCTGGCTCTTTGCGTAATGGTTTGAAATTTTACGTAGGTGCTGCCAATGCCGAAGATGATGGTGGTTACGCTGAGAAGGTTATGGCAGAGCGAAGCCGCATTATGAATTTATGCCAGCCAGGCTCACTCAATCGCTTGACACTCAATGGCAAAGACTTGCGTTCTTAATTCTTAGGCTCTGCTGGTACTGACTTTAGTGCTCAATAAAAAATAAGCCACCGAAATTCGGTGGCTTTATTTATGTCTGTTTAGTAATGAAGCGCTGGTTTAATTTACGCCGTGTAGTTCAACGTCAAAGACTAGGGTGGCATTGGGTGGAATCACGCCGCCAGCTCCACGTGCGCCATAACCCATTTCTGATGGAATGATTAAAGTGCGTTTGCCACCAATTTTCATCCCAGCAACACCTTCATCCCAACCTTTAATCACGTGTCCAGCACCCAAAGGAAAGCTAAAAAGTTGGCCACGATCCAAAGAGCTGTCAAATTTCTGCCCTTTGTTTTCTGGGGCATTTTCATCGAATAGCCAGCCGGTGTAGTGGACATCCACTTCTTTGCCTGCAGTTGCTTCGGTCCCATTGCCTACAACGGTATCGATTTTCTTAAGTTCACTCACGATGTATTCCTATTTAACTGAAATTGAGCCGCTAGTATATTCTGAGCCTTGTATCGTGTCTTATTGAGCTTATGTTACCCATGAAAAATTACTGGCCTAGCGCCGCATACCAAACCCTCGAGATTGATGCTGATAATCAATTGCTGGTGACAGATGATTTTTTGCGGACCTATCTACACAGGCCTGAGCTCAATTTGGTGGCCGAGTCTTGTGAGGTAGAGAAAGCCCTGCATCAGCGCCTACTCAATGATCCTCGTGCCGACATTGCTCCCGCTGAAATATCTCAGATGCTCGATGCAGATATTCAGGAGAACTACCGAGTCTGGTTGCGCTATCGCACTCGATTGTTGGCTGCGAGCTCCTTGGAGTCCTTTTACTTAAGTTTGTTTGCTGGCGAAGGGGTTGATGTGCCCCCCTTGTTCATTGCGCAGCTGGCACAGATATTTGTTCGGCATATTTTGGGGGACGATCCCCATCCTTTGGATGCACGTATGGGAGAGTTATTTTTCAGAACGCAAATCATGAGTGTGCTAGAAGATGGTGTGGTGATGGCTGCGGATCAGGAGCTAGTCGCGCGTAATGCTCAGGCAGGAGAAACGGGGAACATTATGGATTTGCTCAAAGGCAAATCTATGAGTGCAAGATCTGCTGATTTGGATGTGATTCATGAGGATAACGCTGAGATCTATTGGACCAGGACTGAAGATTATGATTTGGCAGTCCAGTTGAATGTGGGTCAGCCGCCCATCAATCATTTTTCTCGGGTACTAGAAAAATGGCTTGCTCATTTCTTAGGTATTGCGGTGCGCATTACGCCAATGCAGCAGATTACGGATACCAAATGGTCTTGGCATGTTGGTTTAGATGCGGTTGCAAGCAATATCCTCAATCGTCTCTATCAAGAAGAAAGCGTTGATGCGTTAGAGCTGGCCAACATCATTGCACTCTTTCGTTTGGATTTCCTTGATCCTGGTGTGGTGCCGCGCGCCTTAGAGGGTAAGCCAGTGTATTTGGGTATTGGGATGGATGGCGAGAAGCTGCTCAAACTCAAACCCCAAAATCTTTTATTTAATCTTCCTTTAGCTAAAGTTTCTTAGTCAAGATTGAATGTCTATTGATGTAAGGGATTATTTTTCTTGCGATGAGCGCTCAGCCAAAGCAGTGCTGCCCCAGTAATGAATACCGGAAGAATAGAGCCGAGGTTGAGTAAATTCCAACCTTGCGTGGTAATCAGGGCGCCCGACCCAAAAGAAGTGAAGGCCATCGTACCAAAGACAAAGAAGTTAATTGCTGCCTGGGCTTTGTCACGCTCTTCTGGTTTGTAGGCAGTCATGGCGAGAGAGGTCGACCCAGTAAATAAGAAATTCCAGCCAACGCCCAACAAAAAGAGGGCGAATAAAAACTGATGAAGATCTGTGCCGGTGAGTGCTATCCCAATGCAGATGCAATTCAACAGAACCCCGACGCCCATAATCTTCAGAGTGCCAAAGCGTTGAATCAAAGATCCGGTAAAAAATCCCGGGGCAAACATGCCAATCACATGCCATTGCAAAACCAGGGCGGTATCAGAAAAAGGCAGACCACAGATTTGCATAGCCAATGGTGTGGCTGCCATCAGCAAGTTCATGACACCATAACCTAGGGATGCACCAATCACTGCCACCAAAAAAACGGGTTGCCGGAGGATAGTTTTGAGATCTCTACCGGCGCCTAAAGCATGCTTCGTTTTAAATTCTGCAGGGAAATGAATGCATTGCATTACGGCGATGCCAATCAAGGCGGCAATTGACAGCGATAAATAAGCGCCTAAAAAGGCTGTGTCAAAGAGATTTTTGGTCCACGAAGCGAGATTGGGGCCGACTACGGCACCAAGAATGCCACCAGCTAGCACCCAGGAGACTGCCTTATCCCTTTGGGATAGCTCTGTGAGTTCGGCGGCAGCAAAGCGATAGAGCTGACCATTAGCGCTGTAGTAGCCAGCAATAAAAGTACCAACCACCAATAACCAGAAATTTTTGGTTGAGGCGGCGTAGGCACACAGTAGGGCGGAAAAAACCGCCACCAAAAGCCCTAACTGAAAGGAGATTTTGCGACCAAAGTAGTTTTGCGTCTTAGCCACAATCGAAGTCGAGAACGCGCCACCGACGACATAGCCCATTACTGGTAGGGTGGCCATCCAAGCAACGGGGGTGAGACTGAGTCCGACCAAGCCATTGATAGCAATAAAGGTGACATTGTTGGTTAGAAAAAGCCCCTGGCAAACGATGAGTAATACGAGGTTTTTGTTGAGTAATGGGTGTTTGCTGGTCATGTGTGACAGTTTACGGGGAATTGATATCTTTGATGGGAGTTGGTGAATTCCCTTAAATTGGGCATCTTGAAGTGCTTTAGAGCTGAAATAGCGCTATTTGGGCAATCTCAATGATTTAAAATGAGACTCTCGCTCTGCTAATGCTGATGCCCATGAAGGGCTGCAAGATGTCAGGGCGACAAGGCCCAAACCGGACCCTGTAAATTTTTCAAAATCGAGGAAATATTAATGGCTTCAGAGAAATCAAAGATCATTTACACGCTGACAGACGAAGCGCCACTTTTGGCGACTTGCGCATTCTTGCCAGTGATTCGTACTTTTACAGCACCAGCTGGAGTAGAGATTGTGAAGAGCGACATTTCTGTTGCCGCACGTATCTTGGCTGAATTTTCTGATTGCCTAACGGATGCGCAGAAAGTGCCTGATAACTTAGGCGAGTTGGGGCGTATGACCTTGGTACCAGATACCAACATTATTAAGTTGCCAAACATTAGCGCTTCGGTTCCTCAGTTGCTAGCAGCCATTAAAGAATTACAAGCTAAAGGTTATAAGATTCCGGATTTTCCAGATGATCCTAAGAATGATGCTGAAAAATCTATCCGCGCTCGCTATTCCAAGTGTTTGGGTAGTGCAGTAAATCCAGTATTGCGCGAAGGTAACTCTGATCGTCGCGCGCCACCTGCTGTTAAACGTTATGCCCGCAAGAATCCGCACTCGATGGGTGAGTGGAGCCAAGCTTCTCGGACACACGTCTCTCATATGCATGGCGGCGACTTCTATGCTGGCGAGAAGTCTATGACTCTTGATAAAGCATGTGATGTCAAGATGGATTTGGTGACTAAGAGCGGCAAGACGATTGTTCTCAAGCCAAAGGTCTCTTTAATTGCTGGCGAAATTATTGACAGCATGTACATGAGCAAGAAGGCGCTCTGTGAGTTCTACGAAAAAGAAATCGAAGATGCTTATAAGACTGGCATGATGCTTTCTTTGCACGTTAAGGCAACCATGATGAAGGTGTCACACCCAATCGTGTTTGGTCATGCTGTGAAGATTTTCTATAAAGATGCTTTTGAAAAGCATGCTAAGTTGTTTGAAGAGTTGGGCGTTAATGCCAACAACGGTATGAGCAGCCTGTACGACAAGATTAAAACCTTGCCAGAATCTAAGCGCGAAGAAATAATTCAGGATTTGCATGCTTGTCATGAGCACCGCCCCGCATTGGCGATGGTTGATTCAGCAAAAGGGATTACTAATCTCCATTCTCCGAGCGATGTGATCGTCGATGCATCGATGCCCGCCATGATTCGTGTTGGTGGCAAGATGTGGGGTGCTGATGGCCGCTTGCATGACACTAAGGCTGTGATTCCTGAAAGTACCTTTGCCCGTATCTATCAAGAAATGATTAATTTCTGTAAGACCCACGGCAATTTTGATCCAACCACGATGGGCACCGTGCCTAACGTCGGTTTGATGGCGCAACAGGCTGAAGAGTACGGTTCACACGATAAAACCTTTGAGATTCCAGAGGCGGGTGTAGCGCGCATCGTTGCAGATGATGGCACTGTTTTGTTGGAACAAAATGTTGAAGAGGGTGATATCTGGCGTATGTGCCAGGTAAAAGATGCGCCGATTCGTGACTGGGTAAAGTTGGCCGTAAATCGTGCGCGCCTCTCGAATACTCCCGCAGTATTCTGGTTGGATGAGTATCGTCCGCATGAGGCAGAGTTGATCAAGAAGGTAAAGACTTACCTCAAAGATTATGATTTGACCGGGGTTGATATTCAAATCATGTCGCAAACCCGTGCGATGCGCTATACCTTAGAGCGCGTCATTCGTGGTAAGGATACTATTTCAGTAACCGGTAATATTCTGCGTGACTACCTCACTGACTTGTTCCCGATTATGGAATTAGGTACTAGCGCGAAGATGTTATCGATCGTGCCATTGATGGCGGGCGGCGGTCTTTTTGAGACAGGTGCCGGTGGATCAGCGCCTAAGCATGTTCAGCAATTGGTCGAGGAAAATCACTTGCGCTGGGATTCTTTAGGTGAGTTCTTGGCTTTAGCGGTTTCACTAGAAGATATTGGTGATAAGACTGGTAATACCAAAGTGAAAATTTTGGCTCGCACCTTGGATGAGGCAACTGGTAAGTTATTGGAAAACAATAAATCGCCATCGCCACGTACTGGTGAGCTGGATAACCGCGGTAGCCAGTTCTACTTGGCAATGTATTGGGCCGAAGCTTTGGCTGCTCAAACTGAAGACAAAGAATTGCAGGCCTATTTCGCACCACTGGCAAAGTCTTTGATTGAGAATGAGCAAAAGATTATTTCCGAGTTAAAAGCGGTTCAAGGTAAGCCGGTAGATATTGGCGGTTACTATGTTGCTGATCCAGAAAAATGTAAGGCTGTGATGCGTCCAAGCCCTACCTTTAATGCAGCATTAAAGGCGCTGAGAGCTTAATAAGTCGAGGTCGCTTAAATAAAAAGGCAAACCAAGTGGTTTGCCTTTTTTCTTTTTGTTAGACCTGCGTCGTTCTAAGCATTCATATACTCTTGCTCACGATAAGTATTGACCCAGTGGGGCCGATACACCAGCATGATGGCTAGTAGCATTCCTGAAAGCGAGCCCTCCATAAACGAGAGGATGAGCAAACCTAAGAACCAGCCTAATGGATCGCTTGTACCAAAAGACTGAATCCCAAAAATTTGCTGCACTAGGTAAATCACTATGCCTGTGGCAAAGGTGCTTAAGAAGGCGGCTAGGTAGCCATTACCCAAAATGAGAATAAATAAATGTTTGGGGAGAAATTTATCAACTGCTTTAATAACGAGCAGGGCAAATGAAGCGGGCATAACGCTCACCAATAGGTAGTGACGGGTGGCTTCAACCAGATCTCCGCTAAAGACAAAAATTCCGGAGAGGGCGACCATAAATAAAAGTGTGATGGCGCTCCAAAAACCAAACATGGCTACTAGTAAAGAAGCGCCAAAGAAATGAAACGATAGGTCAATAAAATGATCGAGATTGCCATTTCGTAAGTGGGCACGAAGATTCCAGGCGAGCGCCAAGAGCGCGACGCAACCAATCGAGATATTGCGAAGTTGTGCCGGCAGGTGTCTACCTTGGCGGGTTTTATATACACCCAATAAAAAAATTGCTGATGCAATCAGAATCCAAGCCATGGTGTTGCTTTAGTGGGGTCAAAATGCCATTTGACTTCTTTTGATGGGCCGCAGATATCGGATAAAACCCTATTTTGAGAAAAAATCAGAAGCTCCTGCAATAAAACCGTAAGCGTAGGAGAATGGTCTTATTGTGATTCGAATAAATTGACCGTTTAAAGGCATGCCAATGCGTAATTTTGATGACAACATTTCTCCTAGTGAGATCACCCCGAAAAATATTTTTGAGAATCGTCGGGAAATTATTAAGGCGGCTGCTGCTGGTAGCTTCGGTATGGCACTTGCGCCCTGGTTTGCGCGTGAGGCGCTAGCCGCAAATGCGGATAAGTTATCTGCCACACCTAATCCGACATTCACCACCAAAGAGGATTTGAGTGGTTATAAGAATGTTACGACTTATAACAACTTCTATGAATTTGGCACCGATAAGGCGGACCCGGTGGCTAATGCTGGCACCCTGCAAACACGTCCTTGGACTGTTTCAATTGAGGGTTTGGTGAAAAAGCCAATGACTTTAGATATTGACGCATTATTAAAGCTAGCGCCAATGGAAGAGCGCATCTACAGAATGCGCTGCGTAGAGGGTTGGTCGATGGTGATTCCTTGGGATGGCTATGCGCTATCAAAGTTACTCAATAAAGTTGAGCCAATGGGTTCGGCTAAGTATGTTGAATTTATTTCTTTGGCTGATCGAAAACAGATGCCTGGAGTCAAGAGTAGTATTTTGGATTGGCCTTACCGCGAGGGCTTACGCCTGGATGAGGCCATGAACCCTTTGACCTTGCTGACCTTTGGTTTGTATGGAGAGGTATTGCCCAAGCAAAATGGCGCACCAGTAAGAATCGTGGTGCCTTGGAAATATGGCTTTAAGAGCGCCAAGTCGATTGTCAAAATTCGCTTGACTGAAGAAATGCCCAAAACCAGCTGGAGTCAATTTGATCCTCGCGAGTATGGTTTTTATTCCAACGTTAACCCCTTGGTTGATCATCCTCGTTGGAGTCAGGCAACGGAGCGACGTATTGCTGAGAACAAGGGTGTGTTTGCTCCCAAAATCAAGACTGAAATGTTTAATGGTTATGGTGATCAAGTCGCCAGCATGTACTCTGGTATGGATCTAAAGAAATACTATTAATTTAGTGCGCAGCTCTTCTATCTCGTTGCTAAAGTTATTGATCTTTCTACTGGCTTTGTTGCCATTAGATCGGCTAATTTGGCTTGGTCTAAATGATGGTCTTGGTGCTAACCCAATTGAAATGATTACGAGGTCAACTGGTACCTGGGCTTTGGTATTTCTTTGTCTGACTTTAGCAATGACCCCATTGCGTTTGCTCACTAGTTCTTCTTTTTGGATCAAGCTACGGCGAATGTTGGGCTTATTCAGTTTCTTTTATGCCAGCCTACATTTTTTAATCTGGTTTGGTCTAGATCAAAACTATGATGTGATGGCAATGATCAAAGATGTAATTAAAAGACCATTTATTACCATGGGTATGTTAACTTTTCTGTTGATGCTGCCTTTGGCTATTACATCGAATCATTGGATGCAAGGATTACTAGGCAGGCGCTGGAGTCAACTGCACCACTTAATTTATATCCTAGCCTGCACAGCGATTCTGCATTATTGGTGGCATAAGGCAGGTAAAAATGACTTACAAACAGTATCTCTTTATGCATTGATCGTCGGATTGCTTCTATGCTGTAGGATGCCTTATATCAAAAATAAATTCTTATTGAAATAAATGCTGATGCTCAAGTCCTTTTTTAAATTTACCTATCTTGGTTTGGTTGTTGCTCTGTGTCTTGGGCATCTCAATGCCTATAGTCAATCCAGTATGTCGCCAGTTAAAACGATTGCCTCGCTGGATGTGCCCCGTTATATGGGGAATTGGTATGAGATCGCGAAATTTCCCAATTGGTTTCAAAAGAAGTGTGTTGCCAATACCAAAGCGGTATATGCCATCAAGTCTGATGGCAATGTGCAAGTGCTCAATAGTTGCAAGACGGCCAGCGGCGAGACTACTCTTGCTGAAGGGTTGGCAAAACAAGTGGGTCCTAAAGACTCGCCAAAATTAGAGGTGCGTTTTGCTCCCGAGTGGCTCTCGTTTTTGCCTCTGGTTTGGGGGGATTACTGGGTGATTGATTTGGATACTCAATATCAAGTTGCCGTAGTGAGTGACCCTAAACGAGAGTATTTATGGATCTTGTCACGTAGTCCACAACTGGATGCGAAGACTTATGAGGATTTGTTATTGCGCTTACAGCAACAACAATTTGATGTTCGAAAATTAGAAATGACTACACAGCAAAACTAAGTATGGATCATTTTTTACTGCCACCCGGCATCGACATTGTCGAAAGAGGTTGGTTGTCTGCCAATACCATTTTGCATTTTGGTAATGAAGATATGTCCGTTGTTGATACAGGATATTGTGCTCATCAAGAGCTTACCTTGGGTCTGGTGGCAAATGCTTTGTCAAAATGGCAGGTGTCACGACTCAACAAAGTGATTAATACCCATTTGCATTCTGATCACTGTGGTGGCAATGCTGCCTTGGAAAAAGTCTATCAAGCACAGATACATATTCCGCTTGCAGAGGCTGAGGCTGTGAGAGATTGGAATGAGGATTTACTGAGTTTTCGGGCGCTAGGTCAGGCCTGTCCTCGTTTTACTTACACCCATCTTTTGAAGCCTGGTAATGAAATTACCCTAGGGCGATACAACTGGCAAATCTTGGCTGCGCCAGGGCATGACCCCCATTCCATCATGTTGTATCAAGCAGATCATCGGCTGCTGATTTCTGCAGATGCTTTATGGGAGGATGGTTTTGGAGTGATCTTCCCTGAGCTTTGGGGTGAAAGCGGCTTTGAGGAGACGGCACAGACCTTGGACCTGATTGAAGATTTGGAGGTTGCCTTAGTCATTCCGGGGCATGGCAAACCCTTTACCGATGTTGCTGGCGCTCTTGTGAGGGCGCGCTCAAGATTGGATTATCTTGCTTCAGATTCTGATCGCAATACTCGGCATGGAATGAAGGTGTTGCTCAAATATAAATTGCTCGAGTGGCGCAGTATCGAGCTTGAAAAAGTGTACGACTGGATCTTTAGTACTCCTGCGATAGCGCAAGCTGCTAAACGATTGAATATGCCAAGTAATGAAGTGGCTCAATGGCTAATACAAGGGCTCTTGAAATCGAAGGCCGCTAAGCTTGAGGGTACGCGTTTAGTGAATGTCGATTAGAAGTTAAAAGACAGTTTTCCATAAATTGACCAGTCGTATTGTTGATAGGTCTGAACAATTTGTTTGCTAGCGCCAATAGCAAAGAGAAAATGTTGATTGATGCGATGAGTCACCATGGCATCGAGCGGCACGAACCACCCCCCTCTGGCAGTGTCATATAGGATGCCGTTTTCATCCCAAAGTCGCAGTTGGGTATCTTGCCCAAGATGAAAGCCCAAGGTTGGGTAGGTGGATAAGCTGCGTAACAGTGGATTCTGGGGTGAGCCCCCGGAGCTTGAACCATCCTTGGGCGCAAAGCCATAGAGATAGCGCACTAATGGTGAGAAATCCGCTAGGATCGATTGATTCTGCTTGGCTGGTGCAAAAGAGGTGCTTATTTGTGGGCCAATTGCCCATTGATTGCTACCGCCAATGGGCAGTACCACCCTAGCGCCTAGGTTTACTGACCAGTCTGGCATGCCACCCCACATTGTGAGGAAGGTGCTACCGGCACTGTATTGACCTGGGTTTTGGTTGGGCAGTCCGCTGCCATAGCTTGAGACGTAAGAGGTATCCAGGCGTAGCATCCCTTGCCAGCGATCGAGTTGGAGGGGTTCGTAATAACGCAACCTCAGCGTATCGCTATGATCACCGGATCCTTGATAGTCGTGATACCCCCAAAACTCTACAATACGATCCTTGCCATGTTCTTGCGAGACATTTACAAAACTGAGGGCGCTTGAAGGCTCCATGGGATCGTTTGCTGCGCTAACGGCGCTGACCATGAGAAGCAGGGTGATAGGGAAGGTCCACAGGAATCTCATATAGGCAGTAATATTAAATTACAAACAGATTGAACGAGGAAGATATGCAACATACGGTTTTGGTAACGGGTGCAACCGCTGGTTTTGGAGAGGCAACAGCACGTCGCTTTTTGGCTCACGGCCATCAAGTGATCGCTTTAGGTAGACGAGTTGAACGACTTGAGGCGTTAAAGTCGTCTTTGCCTGCCGAACAGCAACAAAAATTACTGACATTGGCTGTAGACGTTTGTGACAGCGCTAAGGTTGATCAGTTGGCAGCAAGCTTGCCAGCGTCATTCTCGCAAGTGAGTGTGTTAGTCAATAATGCCGGGCTGGCACTAGGCTTAGAACCAGCGCATCAAGCCATACTGTCCGATTGGGATCGCATGATTGATACTAATATCAAGGGGCTGGTGCATATGACCCGTGCATTCTTGCCAGGTATGGTTGAGCGCAAACGAGGTCATGTCATTAACCTAGGCTCTGTGGCTGCAAACTATCCTTATCCAGGTGGTAATGTGTATGGCGGCACTAAAGCTTTTGTAAAACAATTTAGCTTAAATCTGCGCGCCGATTTATTGGGTACGCCGGTTCGTGTGACTTGTATTGAGCCTGGCATGTGCGCTGGTACAGAGTTCTCGAATGTGCGCTTTAAGGGTGATGACGGTAAAGCGGAGAGTGTGTACACAGGAGTGAAGGCGCTTAGTGCTGATGATGTTGCTGAAGCAATTTTTTGGTCTGCCACCCTACCTAGTCATATGAACATTAACGTGCTTGAGTTGATGCCGGTTCAGCAGGCGAGCGCGCATTTCAGCGTTCACCGGGGAGACTTTAAGTAAGATTTATGGGCCGGGAGGTTTCCATTTGTAAAACTGGGGATACTGTCGCATGACCACTGGGCCATCGAAGTCCCAAGATTTACACTGGCCTAGATAGAGTGGTGGCTTGTTTTCATCGGGGTCAAAGAGTGCGCCGGGGATTGATTGATATGCTGCCGTGCCAATATTGGCTAAAAGTTCTCGCAAATGGGTGCATCCCTTAAGGCCACCCAGGTGTGTATCGATGACTTTACGCCAGCCCTTACCCAGTGTAGCTCCCACCAACGCATCCATTGGCGGTATTACCTCTGGACACTCTGGGTGGGGATGGGCATCCATTGAAACTTCAATAGCTTGAATCACCAGTTGTGTATTTAAGGTGAGGCGCAACCACATGTCATGAATGGCTTCACCGGGAACCCAAGTCTTTCCCCCGGTAGTAAACGCGTGCGCCTTGGTATCTCGCAGGTGTGCCTCAATGTCCCATAAGCCATCTTCTCTAGCGAATCCAGAGAAAGTGATTTCACGGGTGTGAAGTGGTGAGCGTTGAACGGGTTTTGAAAGCATGGCAATAAATCAGAAATCACTAAAAATAGGTAAAGCCAATGATAATGACTTAGGCTTGGCAAAGCCAAAAACACCCAAATTTCTGTAGAATTCGTAGCGACACCTATGGCAAAACCCCTTTCCCTCGAAAAAATTCTCTTTAGTCAAGGCTTTGGCACCAGACGCTATTGCAGCGACTTGGTTTATGCCGAGCTAGTCAAAATTAACGGGGTACTGTGCGAAGACCCTGAGGAGCGCATTCCCACAGAAGGCTTGGTGTTGAATGTTGAAGGCAAAGACTGGGAGTTTCATGAAAAGGCTTATATCGCTTTTCATAAGCCGCCTAATTATGAGTGTTCACATAAGACTACACATCATCCAAGCGTTTACAGTCTCTTGCCTCGCCCCTTTGTCGAGCGCGGCTTACAGTGTGTTGGTCGCTTGGATTTTGATACCACCGGTTTGTTATTGATTTCGGATGATGGTCAGTTTATTCATAAAATGACGACTCCAAAAAAGAACATCGGTAAGGTTTATGAAATTACTACGCCTGAAGTCATTACGCAAAAACAAATTGATCATTTATTGAGCGGTGTAGTTTTAGATGATGATCCTAGGCCTTGTTTTGTGACAGCATGTCAGCAGTTAGGTGAGAACAAATTGGCGATGACGATCGTCGAGGGGCGCTATCACCAGGTAAAGCGCATGATGGCTGCGGTAGGTAATCATGTAGAAAAATTACACCGCACGGAAATTGGTCAATACAGTATGCCGACCGATTTGGCTGAGGGTCAATGGTGTTGGCTGTATCCAGATGATTTGCAAAAACTTGGGAAAAGCGTGGATGCCGTTATTGCCTAAGGCTTTGCCGTCGAACTTTAATTTTCAGGAGCGCTTACCCGATTGGCAACTTGGTCGAGAAGCCAAAACACTTGAGCGTGATTTTGTGTTTCGGGATTTCCAAAGTGCTTTTGCATTTATGACTTTATCGGCGCATTACGCTGAAGAAATCAACCATCATCCAGACTGGTCGAATTCCTGGAACAAGGTAAGCGTGAGTTTGAGCACCCACTCTGCACAGATGCTCACCGAGCTTGATCTTGCGCTAGCCCTTGCTATGAATCAGTTCGCACAACAAGTGGAATCCTAGGTAGGTCTAGTGTTCCTCGGTATCGCCTTCTTCTGAGGTGATGCTCATCAAAATGGTAGCCAAGATGCCATAAACCACCTCGGTTGCAATCATGCCGTCCTCATCAAGCTCATCAATTAAGTCATTGAGACAATCTTCAGTAGGCTCATTTAACAAGGTCATGGCACATTCGCAGCCATAGTCAAAATCTTCGTCGTCGTTGGTTTGATTTTCGTTTGTCATGGCTATCCTTATTTGAACTCCCAGCATAGCAAATAAAAGTGACTTTTAGGTAAACATTTGCCTTTACCAATTGTTTTTAGGTGAAGCATCATTTTTTATCTTGCGATGTGGTCTTGGGGGTATATTGTCTAAAAAATCAGCCGCATAAAAAGATAAAACAGGGGGAGATATGGATCGTAATATCAATGATGGTGGCAGTGGTGATGAACAGCGCCGACAGTTTCTAACTTGGCTGGCCGCCAGTCCTTTATTTGCTCTCGGAGCAGGTCAAAATGTATTTGCCCAAGAGACTCAAGCCCCAAGGGAGCTCCTACGGAATTTTACGAAGCGACCCGATCCTATGATTTGGGCACCCAATACCCCTTTAGATTTGATTGCCAGTCCTAAGGAGGCTATTAATGTTTTTGATTTTGAGCCTGTAGCTTTTACCAAAGTCCCGCCGGCCCATTTTGCTTATATGGCTTCAGGAATTGATGACGAAGTAACATTGCGAGCCAATCGCAGCTCTTTTCTGAAGTATCAGTTACGCCCTCGTCGCTTGCGCGATGTCAGTCGGATCGATACCTCCATCACTTTATTCGGCACGAAGTGGAGCTCGCCAATTATCATCGCGCCAACGGGTGGTAATAAGGCTTATGACCCAGAGGGTGAAGTGGCGGTTGCGAGAGCGGCTCGGGCGGGTGGATTTTTAAATATTCTTTCTAACGCTGGGGCATCTACTATTGAGGAGGTGATTGCAGCGCGTCAGGGTGAAGTTTGGTTTCAGCTGTATGCCACATCTAGTCCAGCAGTCGCCAAACAAGTCATTCATCGGGTGGAGAGGGCTGGTGCTCCAGTGTTAGAGATTACGGTGGATCGCAACGGGGGTCGCAACCAAGAAACTTTTGCACGCCTCAAAAAGCTCGATCCACGCAATTGTGCGGGGTGCCATGTGCACGGTTTTGGCAGCGCCCAAGAGCGCCCTAACTATGATGGTATTGATATGACTGGCGTCAATATGTCTTCCTCAAACATGACCTGGGACTTTATAAAGCAGGTGCGTGATACCACCAAGATGAAAATCATCATCAAGGGCATCTTGACTGAAGAGGATGCGCAACTTTGCTTGAAGTACGGGGTAGACGGTATTCATGTCTCCAATCACGGGGGCAGAAGTGAAGATGGCGGGCGAGGCGCTATTGAGTGTTTACCGGAAGTCGCTAAGGTTGCCAAAGGAAAAGTACCGATTTTGTTTGACAGCGGCATTCGTAGGGGTAGCGATGTATTTAAGGCTATGGCTTTAGGTGCTAGCGCGGTCTGTGTTGGCCGCCCTTATTTGTGGGGCTTGGGGGCTTTTGGGCAGCCTGGGGTAGAGCGCGTGATGGAAATTTTGCAAACTGAATTTAAGTCAACTATGCAGCAAATGGGAGCCGTTAATGTTGCCGCGATTCAGCCTGCCATGGTGTTCAAAGAGGGGTGAACACACCCTTAGGATCGACTTTTGAGGGTTTTTACTAGGCCCTCACATTGCCCCTGAATTTATTCAAAGAATGATTTATAGTCATCCGGATAACTATAAGTATCAGCTTCATCAGATCTAAAGGAGACGGTAATGCAATTAACCATTAATGGGCAAATCCACAATATTGATGTGGAGCCTAATATGCCCTTGTTGTGGGCAATTCGTGAGGTGGTAGGCTTAACTGGCACCAAGTATGGCTGCGGTGTTGCCCAGTGTGGTGCCTGCACTGTCTACATGAATGGTGAGCCTGTGCGCTCCTGCTCAATCCCTGTTTCTGCTGTAGGGGCAATGAAAATTACTACGGTTGAAGCTTTATCTAAAGATAATTCTCACCCAGTGCAAAAAGCCTGGATTGCATTGGACGTTCCCCAATGTGGTTATTGTCAGTCAGGTCAAGTAATGGCTGCGGCTGCTTTATTAAAGAGAATTCCAAAACCAACAGATGCTGATATTGATAATGCTATGACGAACGTTTGTCGTTGCGGGACCTATCAAAAAGTGCGCGATGGTATTCATGTGGCTTCGGGGCAGAAAAAGTTAGAAGATGTGCTTGCTCAATACGATGCCTCAACTAAGACACGTGGGTAAGGGGCGCGAAATGACAGCAAAGACACTGAATAAAAATATGATGGTAAATACCGCACGTCGTGATTTTATTATCAAAGGAACGCTTGCTAGCGGAGGTTTAATGCTGGGTTTGGGCGCATTGCCTGAACTCGCCTTTGCGCAATTGAATAGCAAATATGATCCTAATGCTCCAATGAAGGCAGGCGAGCCAGAGGTGAATGCTTGGGTCAGCATTCATCCTGACGAAACGGTGATGATTCGAATCGCACGTTCTGAGATGGGTCAAGGCACTCGCACTGGTTTGGCGCAACTGGTTGCTGAAGAGTTGGAGTGCAATTGGAAAAGGGTAATGACTGAATCTCCTACGCCTGGTGAAAGTTTGGCACGCAAGCGCGCTTGGGGAGAGATGGGTACTGGCGGTAGTCGTGGTATTCGGATTTCTGAGGACTATGTGCGTCGGGGTGCAGCAGCAGCCCGCATCATGCTGGTTCAAGCGGCTGCCAACAATTGGAATGTACCCGCTAGTGAATTGAAGGTGGATAAAGGAGTAATTACCCATCCGCAGTCCGGACGCAGCACAACATATGGCAAGGTCGCTCAGCAGGCAGCATTGTTGACCCCGCCCGATCCTAAGTCGATTACTTTAAAAGATCCTAGAACCTGGAAAGTGGCAGGTCAGCCTTACGCTCGGCTTGATACCGCTAATAAGGTGAATGGTTCGAAAGTTTTTGGTGTGGATTTGCAATTGCCAGGCATGCTGTGCGCGGCGGTAAAGGCTTGTCCGGTATTTGGTGGGAAGCTAGTAAGTTATGATGAGGCTAAGGTAAAGAGTCTACGGGGCGTTAAAGGTGTTGTTAAAGTCAACGACCATGCAGTTGCTGTGGTGGCTGATACTTGGTGGCGCGCAAAGACTGCCTTAGATGTTCTACCGATTGTGTGGGATGAAGGCAAGGGTGCGAATACCTCATCTACAGAAATCAATAAGGCATTACGTGATGGCTTGGATGAGCAAGGTGATTTTTGGCAACGCAAAGAGGGTGATGCTCTTGGTGCCATTGCATCGGCTAATAAAAAAGTGGAGGCTATTTACTTCACGCCTTATCGTGCCCACGTCAATATGGAGCCCATGAATGCAACGGTTCGTATTAGTGGTGACCGGGCTGAGGCTTGGGTTCCAACGCAAAATGGTGAAGCTTCATTTGCGGCGCTCTCAGAAGCAACAGGCATACCCCTTGATAAATGCGAGGTTTATAAGCTCGACCCTGGTACCGGCTTAGGACGACGCGGAGGAACGCAGGATTATGTGACGCAAGCGGCAATCATTGCTAAACAATTTCCGGGTGTGCCAGTGAAATTAATTTGGAGTCGTGAAGAGGATATGACTCATGACTACTATCATCCAATCGCCATGGCAAAAATGACTGCTGGCTTGGATGCTGCCGGCAACCTTACGGGTATGCATATTAAAGTGGCGGGGCAATCTATCAATGCCACACTTGCACCCTCAGCAATTAAGGATGGCAAGGATGAGCGTCAGCTCCAAGGTTTTTACGAGAAAGGTCCTGATGCTCAGCTTGGCTATAAGTTTCCAACTTTACTGACTGAGTACGTCATGAAAAACTCC
Source organism: Burkholderiaceae bacterium (assembly GCA_947452625.1). Lineage (GTDB taxonomy): Bacteria > Pseudomonadota > Gammaproteobacteria > Burkholderiales > Burkholderiaceae > Polynucleobacter. Next base: position 39,367 of record CANGEC010000001.1, on the reverse strand, counting down.
CATGTGCCAGTTGGTCCATGGCGAGGTGTTAATACCAATCAAAATGGTATTTTTATGGAATGCTTCATGGATGAGTGCGCTAAAGCAGCGAACAAAGATCCTTTGCAGTTCCGTCAGGCACTCATGCAAAGTCATCCAAAGCATCTTGCGGTATTAAATGCTGCGGCTCAGAAGGGTAACTGGGGTAAACCGTTGGCTCCTGGCGTGCATCGCGGCATTGCGCAATTTATGGGTTATGCCAGTTATTCCGCTTGTGTGGCAGAGGTGTCAGTTAAAGGCAATATTGTTAATGTTGAACGTTTAGTATTCGCATTGAACTCCGGGCACGTTGTTAACCCCTATCTCACCCGCGAGCAGATCGAAGGTTCTGTGGTAATGGCTTTGGGCGCGATTTTTAATCCAGAGATTACCGTGGAGAATGGCCGCATTAAGCAACAGAACTTGGATTCTTATCCGCTCCTCAAGTTGGCCTCAACGCCACGTGTTGAAGTGGTATTGGTACCAACTTATGATTTCTGGGGCGGTGTCGGTGAGCCGACAATTTGCGTGGTCGGTCCAGCGATTGCAAATGCGATTTCAGCTGCGATTGGTAAGCCTGTGCGGAATTTCCCGCTCTATAAAGAGAATCTCTCTCTAGCGTAAGGTTTGGCTGTAGCTGATGAGAATGCCGCCTATGAGCGGCATTCTTTTTGCCTAAAACTCTTTGGCAAAAAGAATGGCTAAGAGGCGTGACTGGGCAAAGCCATTCTTGACTTCCATATCCCGCCCATATTGCAGTGAGAAGCGGCCGATTGGGGTATGAGCCAAACCACTTAATAAAAAACGCTGCGTGTTGACCACGTTATTTTGATACGTGTTATTGAAAGAGGTGGCGCCACCCGCAACATAGAATTAAGAAGCGCCTACAGTGAAGATGCGGTTGATGTTATAGATCGGGCCAATTTGGGCGGTAGTGAGCGGCTTTTGCGACAGAGAGGTCATTGTCGCTGGTGGGCAGGCGGCAGAGCACTGACTATTACCTCCGTACCACATCGTATCAACGGCAACCATACCATCAATGCTGTCGGTAATTGGCTTTTGAAAACCAATTTGCAAGTCGGTTTTGAAGCGATTTTCTCCCACACTAAAGGGTCTTTGACTTGAGTAACTGCCGGTAGGGGTAATCAGGTAGCCAGCCACCCCAAGGTAGGTTCTGCTAGCACGGTCTGCATAAGGCCAGATGGCCGTGGCTATGGTGATATCGCCAAGACCAGTATCGGTGGGATAAGAGCTTAAGGACCCGCCTGGCTTTACTGACCCATAGGGCACTTGCAGATAACTCACCGCAGGCAAGTCCGCAATCGAATAGGTTGTTGTGCCTCGCAATATTGCGGTATTGACTTCGATGACTGGATTTTTATAAGGGCCGGCAGAGGAAATAGAGCCATTCTTGTAAAAAGTATTGTTTTCAGTATTTAAATAACTGAGCATCAGATAATTTTTACCTGGCAGGGGTGCAACAACATCATTTGGCTGTAAATCGATCGCCGACACTGCGAAGGGTTGCAGTGTTGCTAGAAGCAGGAGGCGAGTCAATAACTGACGTACGTTACGCATTGGCTGATTTTACTGAATCTACTTAGGTATTGCTAAAAAATTGCACGACTTTATCCGTATTTACAGACCCCAATCAGTGGTAACCTTAAAATGAATTGCAAATATTAATAGGACGCTCTGATGGACGGCATACTCATTTTTTTCTCTGAACTTCCATATTCTTGGTTGGGCGTACTCTTCGTGCTTTTTGTGTTCTTTGAGTTTCTCTATCGATTCATTCGCAGAGTGTTGTATGAGTTTAAGTATTTGCGTCAACGGTATTCAGAAGAGCAAAGAAAGACTATAACTCTCTACATTATCGGCATAGGCTTTCTGGTTTCGCTTCCGTTTTACGGTGCCAAATATCTTCGCATTCTGCAGGCCTTAAACGATTTAATTCGCTTGTGAGAATTGCGCGATAGCATTTGCTAGCCCCAGAATTCTCTTAGCATCCTGAATGTGCAGCTCTTCAACTAGCTTGCCATTGAGCACCGCTATCCCAGCGCCAGATTGAATGGCGGCTTCATAGGCTGCAATTCTTTCTTCGGCTTCCTGAATTTCTGCTGGTGATGGCCCAAAAATTGCATTAGCAAGTGTGATTTGGTTGGGGTGGATTAAAGTCTTGCCATCAAAACCCATGTCTCGCCCTTGAATGCAAGATTGTTCTAGGCCAATGTCATCATCCAGTGAAAGATGTACGCCATCCAGTACGCAAAGGTGATGCGCTCTTGCTGCCAGTACGGCAAGGGATAGCGCAGTTTGTGTTTCTACTCTTTGAGGGGTGTGTCTAGCATGCAGGTCTTTTACCAAATCAGAGGTTCCCAAAACCAAGGTCTCTAGTCGTGGGTGTGAGTTGCAAATTTCCGGGAGTTTAAAAAAAGCCATTGGCGTTTCAATCATGGCCCAGATTTTGAGGGTGTTGTTTGGATTGAGTTGCTCAAGATGTTTAGCCAACTCCTCAATCTGTTGTGCAGACTCCACTTTTGGCAGGAGGATGGCGTCGGCTTCGCTCTTCGCAAAAATATTGAGGTCATCTAAGCCCCAGGGGGTGTTAAGTCCATTAATTCTGACAACGGTTTCACGATGCCCAAATCCATTGGAAAGGGCTTGACGAATATTTTGCCGGGCCTGAGCTTTCGCATCAGGGGCTACAGCATCCTCTAGATCTAGAATGAGCGAATCTGCAGGCAGGAATTTTGCTTTTTCTAGAGCCCTGGTATTGGCGCCGGGCATATAGAGGACTGAGCGGCGAGGGCGAATGTGCTGATTCATGATAGTTGTCAGAAATGAGGTTTAGTCTAAATAGCTAAAAGACTAAAAATACCATAGACCATCATGACCTAGCCATTGCCGCACAGCCAGTGGTGAACCGCGCCTAATTAATGTAGGGCAGGCTCTGGAACAGATGAGCGGATCAGATAATCAAAAGCGGCGAGTGATGCTTTTGCCCCTTCTCCCATGGCAATGATGATTTGCTTGTAGGGAACGGTGGTGCAATCACCTGCGGCAAAAACACCGGGAGTCGAGGTTTCGCCTTTATGGTCGATGATGATTTCACCACGAGGTGATAGGTCAACACTTCCTTTTAGCCAATCAGTATTCGGCAGTAAACCAATTTGCACAAAGATGCCTTCAAGCTCAATAGCGTGTTCGGTATTGCTCACCCGATCTAGGTAGCGTAGGCCATTAACTTTGTTGCCGTCTCCTAATACTGCTTTGGTGAGCGCGCTTTTAATAACGGTGACATTTGAGAGGCTAGAAAGTTTTGCCTGCAGCACCGCATCCGCTCTCAGTTTGTCATCAAACTCAATAAGCGTGACATGGCTAACGATGCCAGCCAAATCAATCGCCGCCTCAACCCCGGAATTGCCGCCACCAATTACAGCGACACGCTTACCTTTAAATAGCGGGCCATCACAGTGCGGGCAATAGGCTACACCCTTATTGCGATACTCTTGCTCACCAGGAACATTCATTTCTTTCCAGCGTGCACCTGTACTGAGGATGATAGATTTGCTTTTGAGAATGGCGCCATTGGCTAGTTCCACCTCAACACCATGCTCGGTTTTACGCAATGCACTAGCGCGTTGTAAATTCATGAGATCTACTTCATAGCTTTTGACGTGTTGCTCTAGGGCTTGCACTAGCTTGGGCCCTTCGGTCTCTTTAACCGAGATAAAGTTTTCAATTCCCAAGGTATCCATAACTTGACCGCCAAAGCGTTCCGCCACAATACCCGTGCGAATGCCTTTTCGTGCCGCATAAATAGCGGCGGCAGAGCCAGCGGGGCCACCACCAATGACTAAGACGTCAAACTCATCTTTAGCGCTGAGCTTTGCCGCGGCTTCTTGAGGAGTATTGGCATCGAGTTTAGCGATGATTTCTTCGGCATTCATCCGCCCTTGCCCAAATACTTGGTCGTTTAGGAGAACGGTTGGTACTGCCATGATTTGGTGTTGATCGACCAGGCCTTGAAAAAGTGCGCCATCAATCATTTCATGCTCAATATTGGAATTGAGCGCTGCCATTAGGTTGAGAGCCTGAACTACGTCTGGGCAGTTATGACATGACAAAGAGATAAAGGTTTGAAAGCGGAACTTACCACTCAGGCCACGAATGCGCTCAATGATTTCCGCCTCTACTTTTGGGGGGTAACCGCTAGCTTGCAAGATGGCGAGAATGAAGGAGGTCATTTCATGACCCATGGGTAAACCTGAGAACCGAATGCGAGCTACTTCACCATCTTTGCCTACAGTAAAGCTAGGCTTATTCTCAGAGTCACCATCAGTTCTGACGTGAATTTTTTCTGATTGTTCAGCGACTTCATTCAGAAGTTCAAGCATCTGAGTGGAGGCTGGGCTGTCATCTAGCGTAGCAGTCAACACGATGGGTTGAACAATTTTTTCAAAGTACGCTTTAAGTTGGGATTTGATATTGGCATCTAACATGATGGATTCCTGAATCTAAAATTTGGGTGAGTCTATTGGGCAGGATGGGCTCCTCTCCAATAGACTCTCCGAAGAGAGTCTGCTGGGTAGCGAGATTCCGCTAGCTTAGATCTTGCCTACGAGATCTAAAGACGGTGTCAAAGTAGCGGCACCTTCTTTCCATTTTGCTGGGCAAACTTCGCCTGGGTGTGATGCTGTGTACTGGGCAGCCTTCAACTTACGCAGTGTTTCAGAAACATCGCGCGCGATTTCGTTTGAATGAATTTCAGCAGTTTTGATAACGCCTTCTGGGTTGATGATGAATGTGCCACGCAATGCGAGACCTTCTTCGTCAATGTGAACGCCAAAGCCGCGTGTCAGAGTGTGGGTTGGATCGCCAACCAATGGGAATTTTGCTTTACCAACAGCTGGTGAAGTCTCATGCCAAACTTTGTGTGAGAAATGTGTATCGGTTGTCACGATATACACTTCAGCGCCTAATTTTTGGAATTCAGCATAGTTATCTGCAGCATCTTCGATTTCTGTTGGGCAGTTAAAAGTAAAGGCTGCTGGCATGAAAATCAGCACAGACCATTTACCTTTGAGGCTCTCATCAGAAACGGTAATAAATTTACCGTTGTGAAATGCTTGGGTTTTAAAAGGGATAACAGGGGTGTTAATAATGGACATAAAAGTTCCTTTTTGTTTGTAAAGTAATGAACAACGGGTGAATTTTGACGCATGAATTGATATTTGTCTAATGAATTGATTTGATATTAGTTATCGATTTATTAGATAAATAAGTCGTACGGTAGTGAAACCAAAAAAATCACCATTCAATGGTGATTACCCAGGATGGAGGGGTTTCGGTACGGAGCCACCCCTTCCGGGTGTTAAAACCCGTAGAGGCGTGCTGGGTTACTGACTAAAACCTTAGTCAAGTTCTCGCGCTGAGGAATCCAGTCTGGCAGGAGGTTGAAGATGCGCACATCATCAACGACTCTGTAAGGGGTAATTTGGGTGGCTGGTATTCCGGGGATTGTGTTGGTGTGAGGCCAATCGCTAGCCCAAACCATTCTATCGGGATTGGTTTCTACAAATAGTTGTGCCAGGTCTTTGACTTCGGCGTAATCAGGCGCAGCTTTTGAAACGCGATATACCGCTGAAAGCTTGATATAGACGTTGCCAGATTTGGCTAGGTCTAGGATGGCAGGAAGCCCTGCATTTTTTTGGAAACCGGTAGCATTGATTGAAGCAAAATGATCAAGTACTACAGGCACGGATAAATTTTGAATGGTATTAGACAGTGCGGCAATCACTTTTGCTGATGAATACACTTGAATGTGTAACTTAAAGTCTTTGACCCGCTGCGCGAGTTCAATCATTTGCTTGCGAGCGACATCTGGATCAAAGATTCCGGAGGTGGATAAATTCATGCGTACACCCCGAGCACCCATGCTAACCATTTTGGCGATTGCTTGATCAGTGGTCTTGTCATCGATCACAATCACCGCGCGGGCGGCATCCCCCATTTCTTGGGTGGAGAGCAATTGAAAAGTATTGTCAGTGCCATAGAAACTTGGCTGAATCAATACCACTCTGGAGAGTTTTAGCTGCTTGAGGTGGGCGCGTAGTTGCGGAACACCACACTCGGGTGGTGTGTATACGCGATCAGCCACCATGGGATATTGGGCTTGCGGGCCGATCACATGAATATGGCAATCGCAAGCGCCAGCTGGGACATCAAAGTTGGGTTTCAATTCAGGCTCCGCATTAGAGTCAAGAGAGGTGAGGGCGGCGCCCGCTAATAATCCGGTAGCTCCAGAAATAAACTTTCTTCTAGTAATCATCAGAATAACCCCATCTATTAGGCAGTAGTAAACCGTTTCAAAAAGGCTGCGCCAACTGCTTTGGTGCCCAACTTGCCACCAATGTCGCCAGTTGTTTCTCCCGCGGCAATGAGCTCGCTCATGCAATGTTCAATTGCTTTACTTGCTTGAGTAAAGGCTAGAACCCCTTCTTTTTGGCCGTACCAATTGAGCAACATGGCGGCTGAGACAACCAATGAGAAAGGGTTGGCAATATCTTGATTGGCAATGTCGGGGGCTGAGCCATGCGCAGCCTGGCCCATCGCATAACACTCTCCTGCATTCAGTGAGCCGCCTAAACCTAAGCTTCCTGACAGTTCTGCCGTTAAATCAGACAAAATATCGCCAAACATATTAGTGGTAACAATGGTGTCAAAGCGCTCTGGAGCCCTTACAACATGGGCCATCATGGCATCAACAATGAAGTCATCAATCTTGACTTCCGGGTATTGGGCGCCGATACGATGGCAAGCATCAATAAACATGCCGTCACCAATCTTCAGAACGTTGGCTTTGTGCACAATCGTGACATGTTTTTTGCGAGTCATGGCTAATTCAAATGCGGCCTTCGCAATACGCTCGCAACAGTGTCTAGTGATGCGACGCAAAGAAATGGCGACATCCGGGGTAATCAGCATCTCGCTGTTGCCGGATTCTATATTACGGTCCGCATAAAAGCCTTCGGTATTTTCTCTGACTACGGCCAAGTCAAACGCGTTAACACAGCTTGGCACATTGGGATAGGTGCGCGCTGGACGGATGTTAGCAAAGAGATCCAATTCTTTTCTGAAGAACTTCGAGGGATTGATTTCGCCTTTAGACTCATCTTTGAAGTCATAGGTTGACATCGGGCCCAGCATGAGACCGTCAGCAGCTTTTACTTTTTCTAGCAATGCTGGAGTAACGGTGCGCCCATATTTTTTTAGACTCTCGTGACCTGCAATTTCATGTTCGAGTTCAAGGTTGAGATGAAAGCGAGTGGATGCTGCATCTAAGACTTGGGCGACAACAGCCATGGTTTCTGGGCCGATACCGTCGCCGGGAATAATAATAATTTTCATAGGGTTGATTAACTGCTAAGGGTTATTCGCTTTTGATTTCAATAGTTTTAAGTAGCTTCGTATATTTGACTTTTTCACGCTTCATAAAGTCATTAAATTCAGCTACGGAGTTGGGCCGAATCAAAATACCATCTTTCTCAAGTTGACCAATAAAGCTGGGGTCTCTGAGGACGTCATTGATTTCTTGATTTAAATAATTGACTACAGATTCAGGTGTGCCGGTGGGAGTAAAGATGCCACCCCATAAGGTGAAGTTAAAGTCCTTGATGCCATCTTCTGCAACGGTATGCACTTCAGGTAAAACCGCCATTCTTTTTTCTGAAGAGACGGCTAGCGCTCTTAAATTTTTACTGTCAATATGGGGCAATACTGCCGGTGCACTCGAGAAGAAAATATCAACATGCCCACCCAGTAAATCGGTCATTGCCTGGCCCGCACCTTTATAAGGTGCATGCACCATGCTGATACCGGCTGCCTGACACAACTCTGCAGCCGCAAGGTGACCTGGGGTTGCGCTTCCGGAAGAGGCATAAGTCATCGATCCTGGCTTTGATTTCGCCAGCTTGATAAATTCTGGGAGGGATTTATAGCTTGAGTTACCTGGAGCAACCAGAATTAGCGGAACTTCACCAATTAAAGCAACACCCTTAAAGTCTTTGCTGGGGTCATAACCCAAGTCTTTAGAGACCAGCGGATTAATGACCATCTCGCCGGTTTGCCCAAGTAGAAGTGTGTAGCCATCTGGTTTGGATTTGGCGACATAACGGGATCCTAGGGCACCAGTGGCACCTGGTTTGTTTTCCACTACAAAAGATTGTTTGGTTTTTTGACTGAGCTTCTCAGCCAATCGTCTGGCCAATACATCGCCTAGGCCCCCTGGTGCATAGGTAACGACAATTGACACGGGCTTGTTGGGATAGGCGTTTGCTGCATTGCTTTGTGCTTGTGTGCCCAAGGGGAGGAGAAGTGATGCCAATAAAAATGGAAATAGTATCTTGATCATGGATGGTTTATTTTTAGCGTTGATCGCTCAAGGATAGTGCATTTTATTTTGCCCATGCATTCAGGCATTTTAAGAGAGCATCAGAAGCCTGCGCTCCTGATGCTCTTAGAGTTAAACGAGCTTTTCGTTTTTTAAAGGAAGATTGTGAATTGGTCTACCAATTGCTAGCGAAACAGCATTCACGACAGCTGGAGCTACTACGCCAATTGTCGGCTCACCAATCCCACCCCAAGGTCCGCTCATGAGGGGCTTGATGTGGGTTTCCACTTTGGGCATTTCTGCTAAGCGTAAGACGCGATAGTCATTAAAGTTAGTCTGCATGATGTGGCCACCCTCAACGGTACACTCCCCCCAAAGGGTTGCGCTGAGACCATAGACAATCGACCCCTGCACCTGAGCTTCAATCTGGCTCGGATTAACTGCATAACCGCAATCCAAGGCAAGCACAATTCGATGAACCCGTACTGTGCCATCTGGGCTCACGGAAACTTCAGCGGTTGCTGCAGAGTAGGTGCCATAGCTCATGAATTGAGCAATACCTCTATGGCGACCTGCAGGCAGTGCCTGCCCCCAGTTTCCCTTTTCGGCAGCTAAATTGAGCATAGCCAATTGTCGGGTTTGAGTTGGCATGAGGGATTTTCTAAATGTTACTGAATCCATCTTTGCTGCTCTTGCCACTTCCTCAATGAAGCATTCCATATAAAAAGCATTTTGGGGAACGTTAACTCCTCGCCAGGTGCCAACCGGAATACTGGTGTTGCGCATCGCATACTCAATGGTTAAGTTGGGTACGGTGTAGCAGAGTTGCTGGTCACTTTCAGCGCTCTTAAACCAGCCTTGCAGCTGAAAGTCATCCTTAAAGCCGGTCAAATCGGCATTGGGATTACGCCAAGCGTAAATAGACTGTCCTGAAAGGCGAACATCCATTGCTGTCATGCGGTTTTGATCATCAAGGCTAGCGGTCATTTTGCACATAGAGATAGGGCGATATTGACCGTGTGTCATATCCTCCTCACGAGACCAGATCATTTTGATCGGGACGCCCGGCATTTGTTGTGCAATATTGACAGCTTGTGTGACATAGTCTGATACGCGTCCACGGCGACCAAAGCCACCGCCTGGGTCGTAGCGATTAACAAAACATTTTTCCATCGGCAGTCCTGATTGCTTAGACATTGCCAACATCGCTCCTTCAGGGTCTTGAGTGGGTACCCAAATTTCAGCACGCTCTGCAGTAATCAGTGCAGTGCAATTCATGGGTTCCATCGTGGCATGAGCCAAGAAGGGTGCAAAGAAAGTCGCTTCTACTTTTTTCTTTGATGCTCCTAGAGCTGCTGCGGCATCCCCTTCTTTACGAAATTGATATAAGCCGGTATTTGTTTTGAGTCCATCTTCAAGATGGGCGGCGATCGTTTTATCAGATACTCCAGAGTACTTCGCATCATTCCATACTACTTTGACTGCTTTGGAGCCTTTGTTGGCATGCCACCAGGTATCCGCAATTACTGCAAAAGCGTAATCATCAATCCTGACGACTTTCTTAACCCCGGAAATTTTGAGTGCTTCAGAATCGTCAAGACTTTGGATGGTGCCACCAAATGCTGGGCAGGCAATCACTGCAGCATTGAGCATGCCTGGGAGGCGGACATCTACACCATACGTTTTAGTGCCATTGAGTTTGGGTGCGGTATCGAGGCGATGAAGTGGTTTGCCGATAATTTTCCACTCAGCAGGAGATTTGAGTGTGAGGGATTTCGGGTCTGGCGCTGTAAGCTTGGCAGCGGCATTCGCAACTTTGCCAAAAGAAACAGCTCGTTGAGAATTCGGGTGATAGATCATGCCTTTCGAGCAGACCAGTTCGTGGACTGGCACACCCCACTGCGCAGCTGCAGCGCTCATTAACATCTGACGGGCGGCTGCTCCGCCTCTACGAACATAGTCTTGAGAGAAGCGAATACCAAAACTACCCACAGTGAGCATTTGCCCCCAAACATTTTTACGTGCTAAGTTTGCTTGTGGTGAGACTTGTTCAGTGGTGACTTTGCTCCAATCGGCATCCATCTCATCGGCAACCAATTGCGCTAAACCAGTCAGAGTGCCTTGACCCATTTCGGTGCGAGCAATACGAACAATGATTGTGTCATCAGGTTGCACAAGCACCCAGGCACCCAGCTCTAATTCAGGCTGAGCAGTTTGAGAGTTTTTATCACCTGCTGCATTGGCGGTAAAGGGAATCGTAAAGCCGAGTGATAAGCCAGCCCCAAAAGCTGAGCTACCAATGACAAAATTTCTTCTGGAGGGATTCATTTGGAGACTCCTGCAGTGGCGCTTGCTTGTAAAGATTTACTGCTCATACGCACCGCCGTATGAATGGCTTCTCGAATTCGTTGATATGTGCCGCATCGACAAATGTTTGTCATGGCCTCGTCAATTTGACTATCTGATGGGTTCGGATGTTTTTTGAGGAGCGCTGCCGCAGCCATGATCTGGCCACTTTGACAATATCCGCATTGGGGGACGTCCACTGCAGCCCAGGCTTTTTGTACGACATGATCACTGTTTGCTGCCAAGCCTTCGATGGTCGTAATTTTGTATTCTGGTTTGAGGGAGGAGATTTGCACTGCACAAGAGCGCAGAATTTCACCATTAATATGAACTGAACAGGCGCCGCATTGGGCGATGCCACAACCAAACTTCGTTCCGGTTAAGCCGACTTGTTCGCGTATGACCCACAACAGTGGGGTATCGGGATCAGCCTCAACCTGCAACTGCTTCCCATTAATGTTTAATGTGTACATCAAGTCTCCTTACTATTTTTATTTATATTAGTAATGCTGATGCCATGATGATCAAGCGAAATTCGGCTTGAAGACATAGGTCAACTCATCATATCGGTTGCTCAATTGCCTATCAAGTTCTTCATGGGGTTCGGATATCTTGCCTAGCAATTACCCTAATGTCGCCGACAGCTTTCAGTTAAGATTGCCCTAATTAATAATGAAAATTGACGAGACAAAGCATGAATTGGCTACAGACACCCTTTTTTCGCACTAAAGAGCGAAAATTTTTGAGTTTTATTGCTGGAGTGCTGGGGGCATTATTTTTGGGTGGCGCGCATGCCCAGTCACCAGCCAACTTTCCTAGTAAACCGATTCGTTTAATTGTGGGTTTTGCTCCTGGCGGTGGGGCAGATTCTGCCGCTCGACTCATTACGCCAAAGTTGGCTGAAAAGCTAGGGCAAGCTGTAGTGATTGATAACCGCCCAGGCGCTGGCGGCAATCTTGCAAGTGAAATGTTGCTCAAGGCCGAACCTGATGGTTACACCATCATGTTAACCACGGTTGGATCTTTAGCGATTAATCCGCATATGCCTGGAGGGACCAGTTTTAATCCTTTGACTGATTTCAGCATGGTTTCTCAAGGAGTTACTTTCTCGAATATTTTGGTTGTCAAAGCTGATTCCAAAATTAAGTCTTTGCAAGACTACATTGCGATGGGTAAGGATAAGAATGCTTTTGTGACCTTTGGGTCTTCTGGAAATGGCAGTACTGGCCACCTCGCTGGTGAGCTTTTAAAGGCACGCAGTGGTATGGCTGGAGAGCATATTAATTACAAAGGCGGCGGCCCTGCCATGACGGATTTGTTAGGGGGCAATATCACGGCGATCTTTGCCAGCACTCCCACAGCAGTGCCTTTAATCAATGCAGGAAAACTCAAGCCGATAGCCATTACCAGTCCAAAACGGATTGCAGGATTGCCTAATGTTCCAACTGTGGCAGAGCAAGGCTACCCAGGCTATCAAGCCTTAAATTGGTACGCATTTATTGCGCCCCCAAAGGTTCCCCCTGAAGTGATTAATAAATTAAATCAGGCGATTGTGGCAACACTGAAAGATCCCGAGACGATTCAAAAATTACATAAAGTGGATTTGGAGCCTGCGCCTTCCACACCGCAAGAACTTTATAACTTTGCCAAGTCTGAGAATGAGATGTGGGGCAAGATCATTAAGAGTATTAATTTAACGGAGCGCTAGAAATGGGATTAACGATTAGCGAGAAAATTCTTGCGCAGCATGCGGGTGTTGCTGAGGTAAGTGCTGGAGATGTCGTAGTGTGCTCGGTAGATTACGCGATGGTTACTGATACAAGAGCTAGTAACACAATCAAGTTGATCGACAAAATCGGCGTACAGGATTTACATTTTGCCAAGAAGACGGCTTTGGTAATGGACCACTATTCGCCCCCACCCAATTTAGAAGCTGCGGAGATTCATACACAAATGCGTTCCTTCGCAGGAAAAATGGGTACCACTCTTTACGATATTGGTGATGGTATTTGTCATCAAGTTTTGCCAGAAGGTGGTCACTTGACTGCGGGTGATTTGGTGGTGGGCACGGATACGCACTCAGTAAGCTATGGCGCCTTTAATGCCTTTGGTACAGGAATCGAGGGCACTGATATTTCAGCAGTGATGTCGACTGGAAAGCTATGGTTTCGCGTGCCGGAAACGATTAAGGTAAACCTCAATGGCGCATTGCAGCCTGGCGTGTGGGCCAAGGACTTAACTTTGCATATGCTCGGTCGTTTTGGTGCAGAAGGGTTGAATTACAAAGCGATTGAATATGTTGGCGATGCTGTTACCCAGATGAATATCGATGATCGAATGACCCTTTGCAATCATGCGGCAGAGTTGGGTGCTAAGGCAGCAATTTTGGAGGCTGATCAAAAAACGCTTGATTGGCTAAAAGCCCATGGCGCTGCTATACCCAAGCCGGTATTTGCAGATCGCGACGCAAAGTATGCCGATGTGATTGAGATTGATACAAAGAATTTAGCACCTCAAGTCGCGCGTAAGCATCGAGTTGATGATATTGTTCCAGCGCATGAAGTGAGTAATCAAAAAATTCAGTTTGCTTTGATTGGCACTTGCACGAATGGTCGTTTGGATGACATTAGGCAAGCCGCAGCAATTTTGCGCGGCAAAAAATTAGCTCCAGGGGTGCGCATGATTGTTACTCCAGCTTCTCGAAAAATTTATATCGATGCGTTACGAGAAGGCTTGATTGAAATTCTGACAATGGCGGGTGCTTCTTTTGAGGCTGCTGGATGTGGCACTTGTGTTGGTATCACTAATCACCTAGTTCCAGGTAATGGCGATACTGTGATCTCTACGGCAAATCGCAATTTCAAGGGACGTTTATCCAATCCTGATTCAGAGATTTGGCTTGGTTCGGCAGCGACAGTTGCTGCTTCTGCATTAACTGGTTTTATTACCGATCCTCGCACAATTGCTGGTGGCGATTGGAGGGCTACATCATGGAACTAATTCATTTGCAAAGTGTTACCGGCAAGGCATTTTTATTAGGTGATGATGTCAATACCGATTTGCATTGTTCGGGAAAATATCTTCCGGGTAAAAGTGTTGAGCAGATCGCGATGGTGGCTTTTGATGGCGTCAGCCCAGGATTAGGTAAAAATATTCTTGCCGCTCAAGGCGGTATTTTGGTGGCGGGCGAGAATTTCGGTATCAACTCTTCAAGAGAGCAGGCCGTACAGATTTTGAAAATGATGCAGGTTAAAGGAATTATTGCGAAGTCTTTTGGCCGCCAGTTTTTTCGCAATGCAATCAATAATGGCTTGGCGATTTTAGAGTGTGACACTGCAGCGATTAAAGCCGGTGATGATTTGAGCGTCAACTTTCAGAGTGGGCTGGTGCAGACTACTGGTGGATTGCGTTTAGAGGCGAATCGACTGCCTGCAGAAATTCTGGCTCTGATTGAGTGCGGTGGCCTCATTCCCTTCTTAAGCAAGCATCCTGATTGGAAATTTTCAACATGAAACTCACTGCACAGCAAAAGCGACAAGCATTGCGTCGCTTGATGACAAGTAAGAATGCCTTAATCGCGCCAGGTATTTACGATGGTTACGGGGCGCGCCTAGTTCAGAATGCAGGTTTTCAAGCTGCTTATATGACTGGAAATGGCGTATCCGCAGCTTTACTAGGCACCCCAGATATTGGGCAAGTGGATCTTACGCTGATCTCGGATCATGCTCGTAGGGTTGCTGCGTGTATTGATATCCCCTTAATTTGTGATGCCGACACAGGTTACGGAGGAGTGCTCAACATTAAGCGAACAATTGCCGAGTTCGAGGCGGCTGGGGTTGCTGGTATTCATATTGAGGACCAAACCTTTCCTAAGCAGTGCGCTCAGTTTGAGGGTGCCCGCACAGTGCTGCCTTTTGAAACTGCGCTAGCGCATATTCGTGCTGCGGTTGCCGCTAGGACGGATCCTGATTTTGTCATCATTGCTCGGACTGATAGTGTCGGCGCCCTGGGCATGGATGAAGGGGTTCGTCGGGCTAAAGCTTTTATTGCTGCAGGTGCTGATGGCGTCTTTGTTGAGTTAAAAGCTAACCCAGATGCCTTGAAGGTAATTGCTCATATTAAGGCCGAGCTTGGTGCGGCTATCTGTTTATACAACGTCGACGTAGGCGGCCCAGTATCCGCTTTAAAGGCTTCTGAGCTAAAAGCTGCCGGCATTGATATTGCTATTCATCCAAGTCTTGCCCGTGGCGTATTTGGTCATGCAATGCAAAATGCTTTAAATCACTTAAAACACCACCAGCTATTAAGTTCCTATGCACCGCATATGTTTACTTCGGCCGAATATAACGATGCGCTTGGTTTAAAAGAGCTTCAAGGATGGGAGAGTGGGGTATTGAAGTAAGTCTTTTAAGGGGCTTGGTTGGAGATTTAAATACTTGTTTAAAAAAGATGGTGAAATCTAAGGGTATTTACCGATCATTGATTGGCGTGGGATCGTTTATGTTTTGCCTATAACTAGAGACACCATAACAAGGAGACAGCAAGATGAAAAAGTATGTGATGACGGCATTGGCTTTGGCCATGTCTGTTTCGGCCTTTGCGCAACCCAAACCAGAAGAACCGCCTCCTCGTTGGCTGCAGGGTCGAAGTGCTGAAGATGCCCAGTCGACTTTGCATCCCTTTGTGCCTAAGTTAACCGGTGCGGATGCCAGTGAATTGCAAATGTCAAAGCTCAAGCTGCCCCCAGGGTTTTCGGTAGATGTTTGGGCTGAAGTTCCCAATGCCAGGTCTTTAGCAAGGGGTACAAAGGGCACTATTTTTGTCAGTAATTTGGCGGCAAATGATGTTTACGCTGTGGTTGATAAAAATGGTAAGCGGGAAGTTAAAAAGATTCTCAAGGGTTTAAACGCGCCTAATGGCATTGCGTTTCTAGATGGGAATTTGTATGTGGCTGAGCGTACTCAAATTAAGAAATATGAAAATATTGAGGATCGCTTAGATAATCCGCCCGAGGGTGTTTTGGTGGTTGATGGTCTAGATCCTACAAATGGACCGGGACATTTCTGGAAGTATCTGACAGTAGGTCCTGATAAGAAGTTGTATTTCAATATCGGCTCGCCACAAAATATTACGATTCCAAATTATGTGCAGGGCGCTATTATGCGAGTTGATCCGCAGACCGGTCGCTTGGAGCGCGTAGCTACTGGCGTTAGAAATTCTGTTGGTATGACATTTCATCCCGTGACTAAAAAGCTCTGGTTTACAGAGCATGGCCGCGATTGGATGGGCGATGATAAGCCTAGTGATGAGTTGAACGTCCTGTCGAAGGTGGGTGAAGACTTTGGTTATCCATTCTGTCACCAAGGTGATATTCCAGATCCACTGTATGGCAAATACGCCTCTTGTGATCAGTTCACACCGCCTGCTTTGAATTTAGGTGCGCACGTTGCTCCTTTGGGCTTACGTTTTTATACGGGCAATCAATTCCCTGCTGAATACAAAAACGCCTTATTTGTAGCGCGTCACGGATCATGGAATAGAAATACCAAGCAGGGCTACGATGTGATGCGAGTCACCTTGGGAGCGAATGGTAAGGTCGTGAAGTATGAGCCATTCTTAACGGGCTTCTTGCTTGATGAAAAAGGTGATCCTCCAATGTGGGGTAGACCGGTTGATGTGCTGGTGATGCCTGATGGCTCAATGTTGGTTTCCGATGATTACAATGGCGTTATCTACCGGGTAACTTATAACAAGTCAGCAAGCGGGGCCTCGAAGCAGTGATCTATTTTTCTAGAAGTTTAGTGAGCACAACCGCCTTATTTGGGGCGGTTGTTTTTTTATCTTCAATCAATCCGGTGAGTGCCGCTGATATTGCAGCTGGCAAGGCTAAGGCAGAGCTTTGTGTGGCTTGTCATGGTCCGGGTGGCAATTCTACCAACGCAGAAATTCCATCCCTTTCTGGTCAACCACCGCAAGCGATCTCAGTGGCATTGTTTCGTTTTCGGGAGGGTGGCCGCAAGAACCCGATCATGTCGCCAATCGCGGCGGGATTGAGTAACGCGGATATGAATAATTTAGCCGCTTATTTTTCTTCGGTGGAGAGAATTTCAACCCATGAGACTAAGGCTGCCAATCTCGTGGCTGGTCCGCAGCTGGCAAATAAGTACAACTGCACCCAATGCCATGGGCCTAATTTGCTGGGCTTGCAGCATATCCCCAGAATTGCTGGTCAACAATATGAGTACTTAATTGCGCAGTTACGGGGCTTTAAGGCGCAAACGCGTTCCGATATAGATGGAAATATGTCATCGGCTGCTGCCAATTTGAATGGCGAGGATATTGATGCATTGTCTGACTACATTGCGGGGATGGGTTACAAGTCGAATTAATGGCCTGCGATAACCGTAATTACATTCATGGCGCCACCGGCGCCATTTTTATTAAGCGAAGTTCTCGAATGCAAGTTTTGGGGCTACCGAGCTCAAAGGTGACATAGCTCGCTAGGTGATTTTGCCCGTGACTTTCTAGTTTGCGCTATGCTACTAGGATTATTAAAAATGGCTAAAGCCACAATAAGACAAAAAACCAGAGACAAGATTCTGATGCTGAACTGATTTTTTAAATACCGTCATATTCCACTCCGTTTTTAATACATACCTTAAACCCAATTCGATAGAACCTTATGTCAAATATTTCAAATCCAGCTGCAAAATCGGACAACGCTTTATCTCTTAATATGAAGCTGCTAGCCCATCATGAATTGGGTGGCTTTGGTGGTTTGGGTGAAGGCATTTCGATGCAAATCGATCCTAAGGGTAGAAGAATTCTTTGGTTAGCCCATGAGTCTGCGCCAAAAAACTTCTCAGGCATTGATGTGACTGATCCTAGTAACCCGCAGTTGCTGGTGCAAACAGATTTGCCGCATATGAAATTACGCTCCAATTCTTTAGATGTCGCAGGCAATATTCTTGCGGTGGCATATCAGGCTAGCGCAGTCGGTATTAAACCTGCTGGCGTTGATCTATTTGATGTGAGTGTTCCCGAAAGTCCTAAATTAATTTCTCATTTTGATTGCTCTGGTCCTCACTCACGTGGTGTACATGCTTTATGGTTTGTGGATGGCAAAACTATTCATATGGCTTCAGGTGCTGGCGATTTTGAACCCACCAATCCATTAGATGATCAGTTCTACCGCATCTTGGATGTAAGCAATCCAGCCAAGCCGGTTGAGAAGGGCCGCTGGTGGTATCCCGGAACGCGAGTTGGTGATGCTGCGCCACCACCAAAACGCTTATCTGGCACTTTTGATACCGGATTTCGTGCGCACAACACCAATGTCTTTCCATCGCATCCAGATAGGGCATATGTTGGGTATATCGATGGCGGTGCGTTTGTTTTAGATATTTCCGATCCTAGCAATATTCAAGTGGTTTCTCATTGGAATCACTCGCCTCCTCTAAATGGGTTTATCCATACCCTGTTGCCGCTATTTGATCGCAAGCTTTGGGTAGTGAGTGACGAGTGTGTCCAAGACAATGGTCTGGATTGGCCTAAATTGGTATGGATGTTGGATGCTCGTGATGAGGCTCATCCGTTGCCTTTAGGCACCTTCCCAATGCCTAATCCCGAGGCATTTATTAAACGGGGTGGGCGTTTTGGCGCACATAACTTGCATGAGAATCTACCTGTGCCCGGTTCTTTTAGGTCAGACACCATTATTGTGGGAACCTTTTTCAATGGCGGTGTGCGCGTTTTTGATACCTCCAATCCATTGCGGGTTGAAGAGATTGCTTACTATGTTCCAGCTGCACCAAAGCTTTCTCCAGCAGGAGCGATTCAGTTAAACGATGTCTTTGTTGATGATC
Source organism: Burkholderiaceae bacterium (assembly GCA_947452625.1). Classification (GTDB taxonomy): domain Bacteria; phylum Pseudomonadota; class Gammaproteobacteria; order Burkholderiales; family Burkholderiaceae; genus Polynucleobacter. The sequence goes on along the minus strand of CANGEC010000001.1, from coordinate 20,743 downwards.
GTGGAATCGTTTATACCGTTGATCGCTTTACTGGTGGTTTGTATATTCTTGAGATGACAATCTAGGTTTTGGAGTGAGTGTATTTAGAAACTCTTTAGCTGGAAAGATTCCGGTAACCATCATTACCGGATTTCTGGGGAGTGGCAAGACAACATTGATATCCAAATTGCTGCCGCATCCGCAAATGAATAAGGTTGCGCTGGTGATTAATGAGCTGGGTGAGATTGGGATAGATCACGATCTCATCACGGTTTCTTCAGAAAACGTCACCCTGTTAGCGAATGGTTGTATTTGCTGCTCGGTACGCACTGATATTCAGGAGACCTTAAGAGATCTTTTTGCACGGCGCCAGGTCGGTGAAGTTTTTGATTTTGATCGGGTCATTATTGAAACTACTGGTTTGGCTGACCCCGCACCTTTATTACAGACTTTAACCAGTGATACCTTATTAGAGGCGCGTTTTCGTCTAGATGGCGTGGTGACATTGGTTGATGCAGTTAATGCGCAAAATCAATTAAGTGATATTCCAGAGGCTCTCCAACAAATCGCTTTAGCTGATCAAATCCTGCTGACTAAAACTGACTTGACTGATGAGGCGTCCATTGCGCAGCTTCAAGCAGAGCTTCACAGCATTAATCCAGATGCGAAAATTGAGAGAGTCATTAATGGTCAAATCGAGCCTAATCAATTAATCAATTTGGGCTTAGGTTCTACAAAATTAGATCTACGCTCTCTGACCTTTTTAAATAGCATTCTAGAAAAAGATGAAGAGGGTGAGGCTCCTTATTTGGGTAGCTTACTCAAAAAACATCCTCATATTAAAACCGCATCTATTTCTTTTAAAGAGCCCTTTACGTGGCAAGCATTTTCATCGGCACTCGATTTGTTGGTGTCATTGCGAGGGCCTGATTTACTGCGCGTCAAAGGGATCGTGAATGTAGAGGGTAAACCTATGGTGATCCAGGGTGTGCAACATATTTTTCATAACCCTGTGACTTTGGAAGCCTGGCCTAGCGAAAATCATGATTCTCGAATTGTGTTTATTACCAGAAATCTCTCGGCACAAGCAATCAGCAATTTATTTTCTACAGTCAAAGATATTCAGTAACAGCTGAGCTTAACGACCCCCGGCTACATCAATCGTCGTGCCATGGACATAAGAGGCGGCATCTGAAGCAAGCCATAGAGCGACTTGAGCGACTTCACTAGGGGCACCCATTCTGCCCAGGGGCACTACCGATTTGGCAACTTGTTCAATGTGCTCAAGGCCTCCTTGTGCCTCATGGATCGTCGTCCGAATTAAGCCGGGTCGAATGGCATTCACTCTAATGCCTTCCGCACCTACTTCCTTGGCGAGTGCTAAGTTAAATGAATCAATAGCGCCCTTAGATGCGGCATAAGCTGATCCACCCCCCAGTCCACCCAATCTAGCAGCCACTGAAGAGATATTGATAATGCTGCCACCATGCCCACCATGGCGTTGTGACATTCTTAAGATGGCTTCACGTGAGCAGAAGTAAGTGCTATAGACATTTGCCCGGAATACTTCCTCGATCTTGAATTCATCAACATCCTCAACCCTGAAATTAGTGAGCAAGCCGGCATTATTCACCAAGACATCGATCTTGCCCCATTGCTTATCTAGGCGTTCGAACATATTTTTGACTGCAGCTGAGTTGCCAACATCGGCTTGAAGTGCGATTGCTTCGCCCCCACCATCAGTGATCGTTTTTACAAGTGCATTAACTGCTTCTGTATTGCGCAGGTAATTTAAGCCCACACGATATCCTTGTTGCGCTGCCAAGAGGGCAATTTGGGCGCCAATGCCTCTACTGGCACCGGTAATGAGAATGGTTTTTTTCATGGGGCGATTCACGGATAAGAATGGGTTTGAATTTTTCATTCTATAGAAAAGCGCTAGGCCTGGCGAGAAGCCTGCTAGGTTTGCTTTATCCGGTTTTATTGCGCCCCAATACCGTTGTTATGCGGATTGAGGATTTTGGATTTATGGATTAGGATGGATAAGATTTCGCATTGCCTATAAATAATATAAATGAGGAGACAGCTATGACATCACGCCGTGGCTTTTTGAAGAATGCCTTTTTTTCCGGTATTACCTTTTGCTCTTGTAGTTTGCTAGATGAGGCTTTAGCACAATATCCAGTTTCTGAGGAGAAGAAACAACTCGTCGCCCGAACTAAGGACGCGGGTAATGATCCTAGCTTATCGCATCGCCATCCATTGATGGGCACCAAGCGTAAGCCGGTCATTATTGATGGCAAGCGGATTTTCACTATTGACACTCATGCACATTGTTTCTTTCCGGAGGCGGTTGCTTTGGCGGGTGACGGCGCTGTAATTAATGCTGCAGTGAAGGGCGGCCCACAGCATTACATTCCTGTCACCGATAAGTCTGCAGTTCAGTATCGTTTGGAGACCATGGACGCCATGGGAATCGATATGCAGGTGTTGTCATGCAACGTCTTTTGGTACAACAAAACTCGTGATGTGGCTCAAGAGATTTGCCGGATTAATAATGAGAATCTCGCGGCACTTTGCAAAGCCTATCCAACGCGCTTCTCTGCTTTTGGATCTGTGGCACTACAGTTTCCGGATTTAGCCGTGCAGCAACTAGAAGAGATCATGAAAACGCCTGGCCTGCGAGGTATTGCCATTCAGGCAAATGTCCTGGGGGTTGACTTTTCCGACCCTAAGTTTGATCCAGTGTGGGCAAAGGCGGAAGAGTTAGGTGCGACATTATTCATGCATCCTCAAAGTACGCCACAACTTGCTTCGCGCTTTAAAGGCAATGGCTGGCTTTCGAATACGATTGGGAATCCGCTCGATACTACTATTGCATTACAGCATCTTATTTTTGATGGCACCTTGGATAAGTTTCCTAAGCTCAAAATCATTGCACCTCATGGCGGGGGCTACTTAGCTTCTTATGCGCCTCGTTCTGATCACAGTTGCTTTATCTCACCTAGTAATTGCGATCCTAATATTCAATTAAAGAAAAAGCCTACGGAATACTTAAATCAACTGTACTTTGACTCTTTGGTATTTACGCCAGAGGCCTTGCGCCATTTGGTTGCTCAAGTTGGCGCCAGTCAGGTGGTGATTGGCACTGATCAGCCTATTCCATGGAATGAGGATCCAGTTGGTCATGTGATGGAAACCCCGTTGAGTAATCGCGATAAGGCCATGATCTTAGGATTGACTGCCGCAAAAGTGCTCGGCATTAAAACTTCCTAACCAATATTGGGGTTCTGAATGTTCAATACATCAATTAAGCAAATTGCCTGCGGGCTAGTGTGCTTAGGGGTAGGCTTTTTTGCTAATCAAGGGTTTGCCCAACAAAAGCCCCAAACGGATTATCCCAATCGCCCTATTCGCATAGTCATTCCTTATGTTGCAGGCGGCCCAATGGATTTTATTGGACGCACATTGGGACAGAGACTGACGCCAGTTGTGGGGCAAAGTTTTATTGTGGACAATAAACCGGGTGCTGGTGGCGCCTTAGGTAGTGACATTGTTGCTAAGTCTCCACCCGATGGCTACACCATTCTCGATACCTCTTCGAGTCATGCCAGCTTGCCAATTGTTTCTCCTGCTTTGCCGTATGACCCCATTAAGGATTTTCAGCCAATCACTTTAGTCGCGAATAGTGTTGGCTTTGTCATTGCTACTCGCCCCGATTTACCTGCAAAAAATTTACAAGAATTTATTGTTGACGCTAAAGCAAATCCTGATAAGTACACCTATGGGAGTGGTGGAATTGGCAATGTGATGCACTTTGCGACTGAATTTTTTAACAATAGCGCTGGAATCAAAATGGTGCATGTGCCTTATAAAGGCGTAGGTCAGGCTTTGACCGATTTGATGTCCGGCAGAATTGATGTGTTTATTGGTCCCGGAACAGCGATTGCGCCTTATGTTAAAGCGGGCAAGATAAAAGCTTTGGCAATTACTGCGAATAAACGCTGGACTGAACTGCCGGATACGCCAACTGCTGATGAGGCTGGTGTTAAAGGGTTTGTCTATGCGCCATGGTATGGCTTTTGGTTTCCTGCTGGAGTACCGCGCGAGTATGTCAATCGATTGCGCAATGAAATTGCGAAGATCCTCAGTGAGCCAGAAGTTAAAAAATCTTTTTATGAGCAAGGTTTTGTTACGGTTGGATCGACCCCCGAAGAATTTGCCAAAGTGATCGCAAATGAAATCGAAGTGAACAAAAAGCTAGCGACCAAAATAGATTTTAGTGAAAAGTAAAGAGTTGAATATGGCACTACCTTTAGAGGGCATTCGGGTATTGGAGTTGGGTAATTTTATTGCCGGCCCTTTTTGTGGAATGTTGCTGGGCGACATGGGGGCAGATGTCATCAAAATTGAGCGCCCCTCAAAAGGTGATCAGACTAGAGCTATGCCGCCTTTAGTCGCGGGGGAGAGTGCTAGTTTTGCGGCTTTAAATCGGAACAAGCGCAGTCTAGTGCTCGATTTAAAACAAAAAGAAGCGCAAGACATTGTTTTGGAGTTAGCCAAAGAAGCGGATGTTTTTTTGGAAAATAACCGTCCTGGCGTTTTGGAGTCATTGGGCTTGGGTGCCGAAGAGGTAAAGCGAGTCAACCCAAAAATTGTGTATACCTCGGTATCTGGTTTTGGGCAGACTGGTCCCGATCGTAAGCGCGCTGGCGTGAATCTGATTATTGAGGCGTTTTCAGGGACATTGTCCGTTACCGGGCGTCCTGATGAAATGCCGATTCGACCGGGTATACAAACAGCAGATATTTTTGGTGCGATGTTTGCAACCTATGCAACTTTATGCGGTTTGATTAGTGTTTTACAAAATCGTGGAGGCCGTACGATTGATGTGTCCTTGGTTGAAGCATCTATTGCGGCTGCCGCTTGGGAGACCGCGAGCTATTTAGCTACTGGCGAGGTTCCGGAGCGGATGGGTGATCGTCATCGCCTTAATGCGCCTTATCAGTTGTTTGAAACAAGTGATCATCAGTATTTAGCGATCGGCACTCCCAATGACCAATTATTCGAACGTCTCATGGTGTGTTTAGGGCTCAAGGAATCGTTAGGCGACCCACGTTTTGCGTCTTATGTCTTGCGTAAGCAAAATGAGACGGATTTACTTGGATTGGTTATTCCGGCAATACAGTCTTTGGATTCGGCAAGTTTAGAGGGCATGTTGCGGGAGGCTGGAGTGCCTTGCGCGCGCATGAATAACATCAAGGAAGTATTTGAGGATCCCCATGTGATTGATCGTAAGGTGGCTGTGAAGGTGAACCACCCCACGATGGGTGAAATGAGGGCGGTACGAAATCCGGTGCTCATGGCAGAAGGAAGCCCCATTATTAGGCGGCATGCGCCAATGCTGGGAGAGCATTCTGTAGAAATTTTAAGAGAGCTTGGCAAATCGGCTGAAGAAATTCGGTTATTGGAAAGCCAAGGAATTGTTCTAGTGCAAAAGGTTCAGTAATGAAAATATGGCGTAGCTTGCTGTTTGTTCCTGCAAATCAGGAGCGGATGTTAAAAAAGGTGAATGTGCTTCCGGCCGATGGATTTATTTTTGATTTGGAAGATACAGTGCCGCCTGAAGAAAAGCAAAATGCTCGAGACATGAGTAAAGAGTGCATTGCCACTGTGCCAGGAGGGCGAAGTTGGGTGCGCATCAATGCAATCTCCAGTGGGTTTATTCATCAAGATATTGAGTTTTTTACAGGCGCTAAAGGTTTGGCGGGTTTCATTGTGCCCAAGCAAGATTCTCCCGAAGATGTCGCAATGGTTGATCGCCTGATTACTAGCGTAGAAATTGCTAAAGGATTGCCGGTCGGTTCCACCCCAATCATTGTGATGATCGAGAGTGCGAATGGGGTGTTGGATTCGCGCGCTGTAATGCGGGCTGCAACGCGAACTCAAACCATGATTTATGGGGGTGGGGAAGACGGCGATATGAACGTTTCATTGGGGGCTACATGGACCAGTGAAGGTCCTGAGATGATGTTTGTCCGTCAATTTGCCTTGGTCTCGGCTCGCGCTGCAGATTTTGATTGCCCCTTGGATGGTGTTTTCTCAAATGTGCAAGATCCAGAGGGCTTTAGAAGGGATACGATGCTATCGCGTCGCCTTGGATTTAGAGGTCGCACTGTAATACACCCAAACCAAATTGAAGATGCCAATAGAATCTATACACCTAGTAAGGAGCAGATTGAGTATTACGGTCGAGTCATCGAGGCGTTTAATTTAGCGCTCTCCAAGGGCGTTGCTAGCACTACTGTTGATGGCAAGCTGGTTGATGTCGCGATGGCAAAGACGGCTCAACGGCTGCTAGATCATGTGGCGGCCATTCGCGAACTTGAAGCACTTTCTGGCAGTCGTTAAGAGTGATTTACTTTATCTACAAGACTGTTATTGTGTGTGGATTGTTTTATTCATAGGAGATAAATATGAATCAAGAAGAATTTTTGCGCCACTTGGCTGAAAATCATTTTCCAGCGCCCATCATTACTAAAAAAGATGCTGGCACTATGGGGGTTCATTCCCATACCTTTGAGCCTATGGCGTTGATTATTGAAGGGGGGATGTCGATCGAAAGCGGCGGTGTTACAAGTCGCTATCAAGTAGGCGATATTTTTCATTTGCAGCCCAATCAATTGCACTCTGAATCCTATGGCCCCCAGGGCGTCACTTATCTAGTAAGTCGTAAAGAGTAGGAGCTTGGTAGTAATGTTCCGTTGATTATTTAATTTAGGAGAAAGATATGAAGTTGAAGTGCAAGATTTTCTTGGCGGTATTTGCTGCTACAACATTCATCAGTTTTAATGTTGCGGCTCAAGCTTCTTTTGCGCCACCTCCAGTAGTTCCTTATGGCGCGCCGATTAGTTTGGAGAGTGCTAAGAAAGCGGCTGGCGGTGCAATTGCTGAAGCACAGAAAAACAAGTGGAGAATGGCGGTAGCGATCGTGGATACGGGCGGTCATCTTATTTATTTCGAGAGAATGCAAGATACCCAAACTGGCAGTGTTGATTTGGCAATTGAAAAAGCCAAAACGGCTGCTTTGTTTCGGAGGTCTACCAAATTATTTCAAGATGCTGTCGCCGGCGGTGGCGAAGGTTTGCGTTTGCTGCGCTTAACCGGCGCCATTCCGATTGATGGCGGAATACCCATTATTGAAAATGGTAAGTTAGTAGGTGCGGTAGGAATCTCTGGTGGTAGCGGAGATCAAGACGGCCAAACTGCGCTTGCCGGGGCTGCCGCACTCAAGTGAGGTTGAGTGATTCATTTGCTCAGACCGCCTTCGGGCGGTTTTTTATTTTCGGGATTTCAATATCTTTAAAAAACAAGCGTAAACCCTAGGTTGTGAATCTTTGTTTGCTGTAAAGCGTGGGGTATATTATTTTCACTATAAAAAGAAGTTACATAAAATCAGGAGACAAAATGCGCCATTCATACATGCGTTTGGTGCTTGTGGCTATTTGCTATGCCGCAAGCTCGTTATACGCGTTCGCAGCCTCGGATATCTCTGGGGTAGTCAAAAGTAGCAAAGGATCTGAAGCTGGAGTTTGGGTCATTGCCGAGACGACCGATTTGCCAACTAAATTTACAAAAATTGTTGTCACGGATGATCAAGGCCGGTTTTTAATTCCTGAGCTTCCTAGTGCGAACTACCAGGTGTGGGTGCGAGGCTATGGTTTGGTGGATTCAGCCAAGGTCATGGCAAAGCCTGGTTCATCATTAAATCTCAAGGCAGTAGTCGCACCAAATGCAAAAGCGGCTGCAGAGTATTACCCCGGGATGTATTGGTATTCGATGCTAGAGATTCCAAAGGCAAGTGAATTTCCTGGTACTGGGGAAAAGGGTAATGGCATTCCAACCTTTATGAAGCAGCAGCATTACTGGGTTGATACCGTTAAGAATGGCTGCCAGTCTTGTCATGCCTTAGGCTCTAAGGGCATTCGCCAGGTCCCAGAATTTTTTACCAAGATGGGTAATGGCGATTCTTTTGCGGCTTGGGCGCATCGTACCCAAGCGGGTCAGGCAATGGGTTATATGGCTTTAGTGCTTGGTCGCCTTGGTCCTGATAAAGGCCTTTCTTTATACGCTGATTGGACTGATCGCATTGCCAAAGGCGAGTTGCCTTTTGCTAAGCCAGAGCGCCCTAAAGGAATTGAACGAAATGCGGTCTACAGCATGTGGGATTGGTCTGATCCTAAGTACTATATGCACGATGCGATGTCTACTGATAAGCGCAATCCAACTGTTAATGCCAATGGTTTGATTTGGGGTGCGCCTGAAGAGAGTACTAATTTAGTGCCAACGCTTGACCCGGTAAATCACGTTGCGTCATCTGTACGGATGCCAGTGTTAGATCCTAAGACGCCTTCATCAACCAGCGCGCCACGAGGACCCTCAGCGTATTGGGGTGATGAGCCTATCTGGGATGGTCAAAGCAGTATTCATAATCACATCATGGATGAGGTAGGCAGAATGTGGTTTGCTGCGCGCATTCGCCCGGTACCAAACCCCGATTTTTGTAAGGCAGGTTCTGATCATCCTTCTGCAAAAGTTGTTCCTTTAAATGATTCTTTGCGTCAGCTAAGCATGTATGACCCAAAGACTAAAGAGTGGGCCTTAATTAATACCTGCTTTAGCAGCCATCATGTGTATTTTGCGCATGACGCTAACAATACTTTGTGGACCAGTGCCGGTCCTCCTAATAGTGGTGTGGTTGGTTGGCTCAATACGAAAAAATATCTTGAAACTCGTGATGAAAAAGCGTCTCAAGGTTGGACACCTTTAATTGTTGATACCAATGGTAACGGCAAGCGCGATGCTTGGGTGGAGGCTAATCAGCCTTTAGATCCGAATAAAGATAAGCGCATCATGGCGGCATTTTATGGTGTGCAACCAAGTCCGGTAGATGACGCCATTTGGGGTCAAGCGATGGACGTTGGTTTTTCCAGAATTGATCAGCCGGGATATTTGATTCGTTTAAATCCTGGTTCGGATCCTAGCAACACCGCTTTAGCTGAGATTTATCAACCACCAGAAGGTACTTTCGGTCCAAGAGGTTTGGATGTGGATTCTAAGGGGGTTGTTTGGACCGTGCTTTCCAGTGGTCACATCGCCAGTTTTGATCGCAGTAAATGTAAGGGCCCATTGAATGGACCAAGTACTGCTGAGGGCAAACAGTGCCAGGAAGGTTGGACTTTATATCGTCTGCCTGGCCCTCAATTTAAAGGCATGGATCCTAAAGGTAGTGCCGATGGCGCCTACTATATTTGGGTTGATTTGTATAACACGCTTGGCCTGGGCAAGGATGTGCCAATTGCTTCATCCAATGGCGGCGAGGCTTTGATTGCAGTCGTCAATGGTAAGTTGATTAATTTACATGTTCCTTATCCTATGGCGTTCTTTACTAAGAACGTGGATGGACGTATTGATGATGCAAACACGGGTTGGAAGGGCCGTGGTGTGTGGACAACCACTGGTACCCGCACTCCATTCCATAGTGGTGATGGCAGTAAAGACATGTATCCAAAAGTCTTTAAGGTACAGATGCGTCCCAACCCTTTAGCTAATTAATTTTGAAAAATATTTGAAATGAAAAAAATCATTGTTTCAGCAACGCTATTTGCCTGTGTGGTGGGTCATGCTGCTGCCCAATCCAATCAAGAGGCGGCCGCTTTAGCAAATCAAAGTGGCTGTATGGCATGTCACAAGGCTGAGGGCAAGTTGGTTGGCCCTGGCTTTCAGGACATTGCCGCAAAGTATAAGGACCAGCCCGGTGCGGTTGATATGCTGACTCAGAAGGTAAAAAAAGGCGGCTCTGGTTCTTGGGGTCGTATCCCAATGCCGGCTCATCCTCAGTTGAGCGATGAGTCTGCCAAGGTTTTGGTCACTTGGGTTTTAAGAGGTGCGCCGGCGCAATAAGGATCAAGCCATATGTTGAAGGCATTATTAGGGTTGTTGTGTTGGCTGGTATATGCAGTTCCAGCTAATGCGGCAGCACCCACTCGAATGAATCGATTGCATTGTGATCTTTGGTTAAAAGAGAATGCGAGTGGATATGTCTATATGGTTGAGGGTTATCTCTTGGGTCTCTACCAGATTCAATCGCTCACTGGCAATCCTTCCGGTAGTTTTGCCAAAATATCTACCAAAGAATTACCGCAGCGCGTGCAAGCAATATGTCAAAAAAACCCGCAGGCTAATGTGGGTGAGATTGCTTTAATGATTAAGGACGATCTCGATCAGTCTTCCCAACTTAGGCCATAGGAATCATATGAAGATCATTTTTGCAATTGCTTTGATGATGGCGTCATTGATATGTGCGGCATCTGAACCGATTGTCCTTCAGGGTGTGGTGCGTTCGCAGAAAGAAGGGTTGATGGAGGGGGTAGTAGTGAGTGCTAAACGCTCACAATCGACTATTACCGTTTCAGTCGTCACTGATAAAAACGGCGCATATCAGTTTCCTCAATCTCGTCTATCCCCAGGGTCTTATGAGTTAGCGATTCGCGCGATTGGTTATGAGTTGCCGCAGAAAAAAACGATTGAACTGAAAAGTGGGATTGCCAGCACTGCCAACCTAGATTTGCAGACGGTAAAGGATATTTCTGGGCAGTTAACGAATGCGGAGTGGATGGCGAGTATGCCAGGCTCGGATCGTGAGAAGCGTTCATTACTCACTTGTGTAACATGTCACACCTTAGAGCGGGTTGTGAAATCTAAATACAGTAGTGAAGAATTTTTAACCATCGTGCTGCCGCGCATGCAAAGCTACGTTAATCAAAGCATGCCAGGCGCTCCACAGATGCGTAAAGGTGCGCGTTTGATGGAGGAGCAGGGCGAGGACAGGGTCAATATCTATCGTGAGATGGGTGAGTTTTTAGCGCAAATTAATTTGCATAATCGCTCTACCTGGACCTACCCATTAAAAACCTTTCCGCGACCTACTGGCGATGCCACTAAAGTGATCTACACAGAATATGGATTGCCAAGGCCGCTGCTGCAGGCGCACGATGTGATTGTGAGTAAGACTGGGGACGTTTGGTACTCGAGTTTTGGTGAACAGATCATTGGCAAAATGGATCCTAAGACCGGAGCACTAAAAGAATACGAGGTTGAAATCTCCAAGCCTGATTTTCCAAAAGGCGTTCTGGCGATTCGTGAGGATCGAGAGGGTCAATTATGGATCGGTAATATGTATCAAGCCGCTATCGCACGTTTTGATCCCGTTACTGAGAAGTTTGAGTATTTTCGACCGCCCCCAAAAGATAATTTGCCGTCAACTCAGTTAAATCAGGTAGCCCCTTATAACCGTCAAGTAGATGGAAAAGTCTGGGCTCAAAATAGTGGCTTTGCTGGCGTACATCGTTTTGATACGAAGACGGGGGAGGTCGAGACTTGGGCGCCGTTTAAGAATTCTAAGGAACAGCATAATATCTATGATGTTATTTCGGACTCCAAAAACAATGCCTTTTTCACTGACTTTAGGCAGCAAGAAATTGGACGCATTGATGCCAAGACCGGAGAAATTACTTTTTATAGTTTCCCTACAAAGTTAGCATCGCCACGGCGCGGCACTATGGATGATCAGGATCGCTTATGGGTTGGAGAGTATCGAGGTCATAAGATTGGGATGTTAGATACCAAGACAGGTGAGGTGAAAGAGTGGCTCGTACCAACGCCATATTCAGCGCCATATGACGCCATTAAAGATCAAAACGATTATGTGTGGACGGGCTCGATGACTACCGATAAGATTGCACGTCTGAATTTACGGGACAATCAATTTATTGAGTATTTGCTGCCTAAATCAACCAATATCCGTAGGGTCTATGTACAAAACGATACTCCTGAGCCGATTTTTTGGGTTGGCAGCAACCACGGCGCAGCCATTGTGAAGCTAGAGCCTTTGCAGTGACCATATTTTGAAACGAAGGAATAGACATGTCCTCAAATGATCACCAGGCGCAGGACCCTGATAGCTTATCGCGCTTACGTCGACGTACTTTAGCGCTGCTAAGTTTGGCGCCAAGCGCTTTGGTGGCAAAACTGTCGTTTGCGCAAAGCACCCCCAAAAATAACTCTGCTAGTGGCGTTATTGAGGGCAAAGAGTATTGGGTAAAGCGACAAGCTGAAGGGCAAGATATTCGCTTATTTCTTTGGCGTAAACGCATTCTCGGCAATACCAATAAAGGCGTTATCTTGTTTGTGCACGGATCTTCAATGGCGGGCACGCCAACCTTTGATTTGCAGGTTCCTGGTAAGCCAGAGTACTCGGCTATGGATACTTTTGCCAAACTGGGTTATGACACTTGGTGTATTGATCACGAGGGCTATGGTCGGTCAGATAAAACTCGTCAGATTAACTTTAATATTGCCAATGGCGTGCAAGATTTAGAAGCAGTCATTCCAGAAATTTTGCGACTTACTGGTCAAGAGAGTTTGATGTTGTATGGCATTTCGTCTGGCTCACTGCGCGCGGCTGCTTATGCGCAAAAATTTCCGAGTCGTGTCGCCAGAATTGCCTTAGATGCTTTTGTGTGGACCGGTGAGGGTAGTCCTACATTGGCAGAGCGTCGCAAACGTTTAGCGCAATGGGAAGCGCACAATCGCCGTCCAGTAGATAAAGCGATGATCAGCAGTGTCTTTACGCGTGATCATGCTGGCACGGCAGATCCAGTGGTGGTGGATGCATTTGCAAATGCAATTCTTGCCTTAGACTCTTCAATGCCAACAGGCACGTATTACGATATGTCCGCCAATTTACCGGTGGTAGATCCTGAGAAGATGGTGATGCCCACTTTAATTATGCGTGGCCAATTTGATGGTATTGCGGGCTTTCAGGACTTATTAAACTTCTTCGCAAAAATCCCTAGCCCAGATAAGCAATTTTCTGTGATGCCGGGTATTGCTCACGCGAGCTTTCAAGAGAAAAACGTTGCGATTGCGTACCATATTTTGGATGGCTTTTTTAGCCAACCAAAACCGGTATATCGCGCATAGTGACAACTTAATGAGCGTTTAAATGTCGGAGTAGTGCAGCATTAAAGGCGCTGGCCTGATCGATATTAGGCAGGTGACCAGCATTGGGAATAAGCTCAAAATTTGCGCCTGGAATGCGGCTCTGAATATCCTTCATTGTCTCTGGGAGTGGGGCGTCATTTGAGCCAACGATTAAGGTGGTACGCACGGCAATCTTCCCTAGTTGCTCAAGATAGGGCAATTGTTGAATCGCTTGTGCACAACCAATGTAGCCATTTAAGCTGGTTTCTGAAATCGTCTTCTGAAAGCGTGTTGCAATCTCTGGATGGGTTTCTAAAAAAGCCTTACCAAACCAGCGTTCTGTGGTCGGGAGCGCTAGTGCTTGGCAACCCTCACGTTTGGCAATCTCCATACGATCGTTCCATTGATTGAAGAACGGCGGCGGTGCGTCTGCACGAGCATCACAGATGCAAAGACTTTCCAGTCTATCTGCATGATGAATGCCCAGCCCAAAACCAATCATGCCTCCAAGAGACAGTCCCACAAAGTGGGCTTTTGCCAAGCCCAATTGATCCATTGCGGTAATGATGTCTAGGCCAAGTTCGTCCAAGGTGTAGGGTGGAGTGGTCGCGCTTGATTGTCCGTGTCCACGTGTATCGATTGCGATAGCACGCCAGCCTGCATTGGCAAGTACTGCTAGCTGTTCCTCCCACATCATGCTGCTGGCAAGAATGGAATGCGACAAGATTACGGCAGGCGCGCTCTGGTCGCCTTGTTCGGCAATGGCAATGCTTCCCCAGGTTGTGGGAATAGAAGATTTTTTGATGACATGGCTCATAGGAATGCTTTCGAGAACTTAAGGGAAATAACTTAGATTTATTCCAATATCATAAGACATCTGGCACAGCACTTGGAGATTGTCATAGCATTTGGAAGTGATTGAAGCTCGAAATAATATTATTTAAACTTGGACAAGCTCAATTTACAATGGCCTTGCTGAGTTCACCTTAAACCCTCGAAAAAAATAGGATGCCAATGTCATCTAGTCTGAAGTTGATTGCATCCACGGGGATGAATGCAGTGCTCCAAGAGCTGTTGCCACTTTACGAAGCTCAGGTCAATCGCTCAGTAAGCGTCAGTTATGACTCTAGCGCCCTTATTTTGGAGCGCCTAGAGTCGGGTGAGACTGCCGATGCCATCGTGCTAACGAGGGATACCCTAGAAGCTTTAGCGCAACGAGGGATTGTCATCGCAAAGAGCCTCACCAATTTAGCAAAATCCGGTGTCGGCATCATTGTGAAGTCGGGTGCACAACATCCGGATATTGCTAGCGAGGTTTCATTTCGAAAAACCTTAGAATTGGCAAAATCAGTTGCACACACAACTGCGGGGGCAAGTGGCATTTATTTTATGAATTTATTGGAACAGCTTGATATTCAGGATGCTGTAAAGGCAAAGGCGATTACACAGCCTGGTGGCCGAATTGCAGGCTTAGTTTCTAGTGGTAAAGCCGAAATTGGTGTGCAGTTAGAGAGTGAGCTGGTGGGAATGCCGGGAGTTGAATATGTCGGACCGCTTCCTCCTACACTCCAGATGGAGATCATATTTTCTGCGGGTATCTTTTCAAGCTCTGCAAAGGCTACACTGGCTGAGGAGTTGATTCAGTTTTTGTGTAAACCGGAATATGCTGCGGTGTATTGTAAAAATGGTATGGGTTCTTTAGGCTAATTTTCTACAGCGCTGAATAAATTGATGACAATATCTGCCCCTACGCATTCAAAGGCTTTCGACTTTATTATCGTCGGCGCAGGCGTTGCTGGTTGCGTGTTGGCGAGTCGCCTGACAGAAAATGGCAAGTTCAGCGTGTTGTTGTTGGAGGCTGGCGATGATGTTGTTCCCGGCTCTGAACCGGCTGATATTTTGGATAGCTATCCAACTTCTTATTACAACAAGCAGTATGTGTGGTCGGGTCTCAAGGCTTCTTGGCGTACTGAACAGTTTGGTAGTAATCATTTTCCGCAGGGGCGCATCATGGGTGGTGGCGGTTCCGTAATGGGGATGGTTTCTTTAAGGGGGACTCCGGCCGATTATGCGCAATGGGAAGAGAGCGGCGCTAAGGGCTGGGCTTGGAATGATGTTCTTCCTTACTTTTGCAAACTAGAGAACGATTTTAATTTTACGGGCTCATTACATGGTAATGATGGACCAATTCCTATTAGAAGAATTCCTGAGGCGCAGTGGCCACCTTTAACTCAAGCGCTAAGTGCTTATGCGCAGTCTCATCAAATTCCATTTATCAGTGATATGAACGGGGATTTTCGAGATGGTTTTGGTGCAGTGCCGATGTGCAATACGCCGCATAGAAGAGCGTCAACCGCCCTTTGTTACTTAACTGCTGATACTCGAAAGCGCCCTAATTTAACCATCATGAATCAAGTGTTGGTCCGACGGATTATGTTTGAAGGGTGTCGTGCTGTAGGGGTGCAGGTGAAGGTGGGTGATGGTGTTGCGGAGTTTAGGGCCAATGAGGTGATTGTTTCGGGTGGTGGAATATTCTCACCAACTTTATTAATGCGTTCCGGTATTGGTGATGCGAAAAATTTACAAGATCTTGGCATTGATGTTGTCGCAAATCGTCCTGGAGTTGGACGTAATCTGCAAAATCATCCAATTATGTTCTTGGGGATGCATCTCAAACGTAAGGCTAGACAGTCTCCTCAGTTAAGAACTCACCCTAGCGCCTGTTTTCGTTTTTCTTCGGGCTTGCCTAATACTGCTCCGAGTGACTTGTATATCAATATTCAGAGCAAAACCTCTTGGAGTCCTTTGGGTCAGCAAATTGGTAATCTAGCCCCTTGTTTATTGCGACCAAATTCAAGAGGGCAAGTCTCGCTCTTAAGTGCGGATTTAGATGTACACCCTAAGATTGAGTTTCGTTTTTTAGATGATCCTATTGATACTGAGCGTCTGGGTATAGCCTTTGCGCAAGCGGTAAATATGCTATCTGACAGTAGAGTTTCTGCTTTATCTGGCATACCATTTCCAGTACGATTTACAGATCGGCTGAGACTACTCAATGAGTTAAATCAGAAAAATGTATTGAAGACTTCTGTGTTAGCGGCGCTCTTAGATGCCTGTCCATTTGGGAGTGACTTTTTGTTAAGCACTATGACGGGAGATAGGGTTGATCTAAAAGCATTAGTAGCAGATTCGGCAAGGCTTTCTGAATTTATTCATGCTAACGTTGCGGGCATGTTTCATCCAGTAGGCGCCTGTCGGATGGGGAATGCCTCGGATCCTCAGGCTGTAGTCGATAGCAGTGGTTTGGTATATGGGGTAAATGGATTAAGAGTTGCTGACTCATCAATCATGCCCAATTTGATTGCTGGCAATACTAATATTCCAACAATTATGTTGGCAGAGAAGTTGGCGGATGCGATTTTGCAATCGCATCCTACTGTGAATTAAGAGTTTTCTTTTAATAGCCCCGCTTTTTGCATAATTTCTCTAACGGCCGTACGACGTTTATCAAAACTCGGGATAATTTTTTCTGGTGGTAAATATTCCCAACGTGCATCTCTATCATTTACAAATTTGATAAATTCAGGATCATTGGCTGCCTGCTCAATGGCTTTGGTAAGAACGGCTACAACATTTTTAGGCATATTGGGCGGACCAACAATCGCATTAGTTGACTCCCAACTGGCGTTATATCCAAGCTCTTGTAGGGTTGGATATTTTTCATAAGGTGCACTTGCTCTACCGTCCGATATAGGAGCCAAAAACTTCACTTGTCCACCCTGAAGCAGGCTTCTAGCCGAGGCTAGGCCTGATACCCCAAGTTCGGCGTGACCACCAGCAACCAAAGCAGCTACTGCTGCCCCTGCCCCAGTGACTGGAATGGTTGTCATATCCAAATTCGTGCCGGTTAAAAAGGTTCGCGCACCTACCCACCAGCTTTGACCAATGCCTGCAGTGGCTAAATTGATCTTGCCGGGATTTGCTTTACCGTAGCTAATCACCTCTTGCATGTTATTGAATTTGAGGTCACTTGTTGTTGAGGCGATCAAAATTGGGAAGAACGTGGCGTAGGCGCCAAGCTGAGTAAAGTCCTTGTAGTCAAGGTTTGAAACACCTTGCAACTTATTGGTAATGATCGTTGCTGAAGTCCAACCCAATGTATATCCATCCGGCTTTGCGGTATGAATTTCCTTGTATCCAATGACGCTTCCTGCGCCAGGCTTATTCATGATCATGATGGGCTGCCCAATAATTTTGGAGACCCTTTGCATGAGGGGTCTTGCCAGAACATCTCCATCTGATCCCGGCTCAACTGCCAAGATAAAGGTTATGGGCTTATTGGGATATGGCTCTTGAGCCCAAGAGTGGCTAAAAGTAAATAGGCTACAAAGTATTAATAAGGCCGCTTTCATGATCTCTTCTCCTGTGGTAATTATGGTTTTTATATTTTGATGATGGGGTAATACTTTTTACAATACAAGTTCGTGCTGAATTTTGCTGGCAGCATTTTTAAGACTCATTCGACATTGCTGATCAAGTGATTTGTTAAAACGAGCCTCTGGAACCACTACGCTAATAGCCCCGATAGGGTGCTTGTCTTCATCGAGGATGGCGATAGCTAGAGCAATTACTCCCACCGAGCTTTCACCATTAGAGATCACTATCTGATCGCTATCGGAGCTGGTGCGTAGTCGCTTGAGAATTTCTTGTTCAGTGGCTGCCGTATTCTTGGTAATCGCTTTAATCTTCATTTTTTTGAAATACGTTTTTTGCTCTTCCTCCGTAAGCGCTCGCAAAACAGCCTTACCGGCGGCGGCTGAGTAAAGTGGGAACTTAACGCCGGGTGTCATGCGATAGCTGAGTGGATAATTTGCTTCCTTGCCAATCACTCTTTCTACGTGATCGCTTTTAAAAAGATAGAAAGCAGCTGCTTCACGGGTTTTTTCAGTTAGCCATAATACCTGGGTGTTGGCAATCTTTAAGATGCTTTTAACCTGCTTGCCCTTATCAGCTAATGAAAAAAATGCAGGCCCTAAGGCATACGTCATATCGCTCAAATCTTTTTTTAAGTAACCTCGATTCGTGAGGTTACGTAGGAGATTGGTCAGACTGCTTTTGGGAATATCGAGTGAAAAGGCAATTTCACTGTGGGTAGCTGAATTTCCACGGCGGCATAACAGTTCGAGAACATCTAATACCCGATCTGCTGACTTAATTGAGGTGTCTTGCATCCTATTGGCCTGATTTGAGGAATGTACTCATTGACGAGTATATTGCTATTGTTTAGAATATGAACAAGTTCAAGTATATGAACAAACATCATAAAGCAATAGTGGTAATAAAAAATAAAACGCTAGGCAGGACTCATATGGGCATGCTTAGACGGAGACAGGGATAACAATGATGATGAAATTGCGCCTCACACGGATGCTCAGCATCCTATGCTTTTTGTTGTTGGGTTTTGTGCAAAACACCTCTTGGGCGGCTTATCCGGATAAAAGTATTTCAATGGAAATTGCCTTTGCTCCTGGAGGCGCATCGGATATCAGTGGAAGAATGTTGGCGATTGCCCTGGGCAAACAGTTGGGGCAACAGATCATTGTGGAAAATCGACCTGGCGGTGGTGGTGCGATAGCGGCAAATTACGTCAAAAATTCTAAGCCAGCCAATGGCTATACCTTGTTATTTACTTCTAGCGTTTATGTAGTTACCCCAAGCCTAGCAAAACCTGCACCTTATGACCCATTAAAAGACTTTATTCCGGTATGTGAGGTTGGGGCAGCTCCTAATGTGATTGTGGTGAGGGCGGACTCCAAAATTAAAACAGTAGGAGACCTTATTAAACTGGCTAAAAGCGATGGAACATTAATTAGCTTTGGAAGTCCTGGCACGGGAACCACTCCGCATTTGGCTGGCGAGGTGATTAAGAGTCGTGAAAATATCAACATGACCCATATCCCCTATAAGGGCGCCGGACCTGCAATGATTGATTTGATGGGTGGACGCACACAGATATTGGTTGGTAGCCTAGCCTCTGTGATGGCTGAAATTCAGAGTGGTCAAGTACGCGCTATTGTTCAGACGGGAACCCAGCGTTGGCCGGAGTTACCAAATGTCCCCACTACTACTGAGGCCGGAATTAAAGATGCGGTGTCGGTGACCTTTCAGGCTGTGTTTGTTGCTGCAGGTACACCCCCTGAAATCGTCACACAACTATCCAATGAGTGCACAACAGTTTTAAAGCAACCAGAGATGATTGAGAAGATGAAGAAAGTGGGTTTAGAGGTAACCGCCTATGACTCAGAAGGACTCAGGGCGCGTGTCGCTCGTGAGGTACCAATGTGGAAAGAGGTTATTGAGAAAGCCGGCATTAAGGATCAGCAGTAAAACCGATTAAAGCAATTTTGACTCAGGAGTGAATATGAAAATTTGGTGGCAGAGTAGTACCCCAATCCATCGCTTGGACGACTATAGAAATACCTTAACAAAAAATCTCAATGATTTAAAACGTTCCGATGTGGAGATTCATATTAACGGTGTTGATGATGGGTCTATGGACCTTCATTACAACTCTGTAGTCGCTGTGAATAACTTTGGTGCCGGTGGAGTTCTCAATAAGATTATGCAGGCTGGAGAGCAGGGCTATGATGCCGTGGCCATCGGCTGCTTCTTGGATCCCGCGATGCAAGAAGCGCGTGAAGTTGTTCCAATTCCAGTGATTGGATTGGGTGAAACAACGATGCTGATGGCCTGCATGTACGGCTACAAGTTTTCTGGCATCGCTTTTCATGCAAAACAAGCGCAATACTATGATCGCAAAGCGTTTGAGTATGGCTTAGCTGCACGCCACATTCCATTTGGTAATTTAGGTATCGATTTCACTCAGGTGCAGACGGCATTTACCGATCCTAAGGAAATGACGGAGAACTTTATTCGCGAATCAAAGCGTCTAGCTGCCGAGGGTGCCGAAGTAATATTGGCGGCCTGTGCGACTGTAAATGCCATTATTCGCCGAGAAAATATTACTGAAATTGATGGCGCGCTCATTATGGATTGCAATGCGGTGTTATTGAAAACCGCAGAGGCGGTTGCTGAGTTGCATCGGTCTATTGGTCTGACCTCCAGCAGGAGAATGATGTATCAAGGCCCGCAACAAGATGCCATTGATAAATGGAAAAAGATCTACGGGTTCCGATCAGCGCCCCAATTAAAGGTTTAAAAATGAGATTAATTAAAACTGCCTTGTTTGCGCCTGGGATCAATCTCAAGGTGATGTCTAAGGCGATGACTAGCAAAGTAGATGCAGTGATCCTGGATTTAGAGGATTCGGTCCCATTAGCAAGCAAGCAGCAAGCAAGAGAGATGGTCCGCGATGTCATTGCTGAGGCTGCCAAGACTGCCGACAATCATGACCAGCCTAGAGTGATGGTGAGAACAAATGCAATAGATACCGGGCTTTTGGAGGATGATATTCGTGCAGTATCAATCGCGGGCTTAGATATGCTATTGCTTGCAAAAGCAGAGAATGTCAGTGATATTCAAACAGTATCAAAGCAGCTTGACGCCCTCGAAAACGAGCGCGGTATTGGCCCCGGTAGTATTAAAATTGGTTTGCAAATCGAGACTGCGCTTGGAGTTTATAACTGCTTTGACTTGGTGAGAGCCTCCTCACGAGTTACCTTGACCTGTATCGGCACTGCTCAGGATGGAGACTTGCAGA